>CAJQOA010000230.1 GCA_905479815.1 uncultured Psychroserpens sp. | reverse complement strand
AACTTATTATCAGTATGACCTTCCACCATGACATCAAGACTTTCTTCAGAATTAATCACGTTAGCAATTTTCTGTAAAATATCATTTGCTTTATCACTTATCTTGTAGCTTCCTGAGTTGAATAACATTTTGTCAGATATAGAAATCATGACAACCGTTTCTTCAATATTGATAGCGATATCGTCATCTTCGTCAATATTTTCAATTGAAGATTTTAAGTTGAATTGCATCGCTAAATTCATAGAATCTTTAAGCGTCTTTGCAGTTGACATATATGCTGGTGGAACATTTTTTAATGATTCACGCATCGCATTCTTTTGGTTTTCTGAAATAACAACACCATCAACTGAAACTAACTTAGCGTTATTATCGTCTGTAAGTTCATTAATCTTAGAATTATAACTATCAACACGTTGCTGTATTTTAGTAAACTTAGATTCTAACTCTTCTTTTTCGACTTTAGTTTTAGTCAATTCACTTTTTAATTCTCCATGATCTTGTTCTAATGCTAGGTATTTCTTTTTAGAAACACATGCCGTAAGAAATAAAGCTGATAATACTATTACTGAAATTCTTTTCATAATGTTTAATTAGTTTTAATTGGTTTACGTCTATATCTACGAGAAGAATTGTATTACGGACTATCAATGCATAAAATTGTGAGAACTTTAGGGGAGTAAATATGTTTATAATATCACTTAAACATCACATTTTTAGATAGCTACATTATTTATATGTTTTTTTTTATTTTTTATTAATTTCTTAAATACTAATAGTAATTTCTTATCATTTTTCCAGTTTTTATATTCAGACATATAAAAGACATTAAAATTTTGTGAAATTTATTATACCTTAATGTGTTTTCATTAATTTTAAGGAATATTAGAATAAAACCAACCCAACATGAAAAAAACGTTTCTATATGCATTGGCAATAGCCTTTTCTTTAATGCCACTAACACATCAAGCGCAGTCTAAAAAGAATAAGCGCAACAAGAAGAATAAAACAGAAGCTGTAATACCAAAAGTGACTCCTAAAAAAAATCAAGGAAAAATTAAAGATTACGATAAAGTCATCACTAAAGATGCTATTACTGATGACGGATTATTTAAAGTTCATAAAGTAGGCGAGAAGTACTATTTTGAAATCCCTAATGAACACTTAGGAAAAGATATGCTCTTAGTGAGTAGAATAGCAAAACTTCCAGCTAATTTGGGAGGTGGTTATATTAATGCAGGAACAAAAACAGGTGAACGTCTTGTGGCTTGGGAACGTTTTGATAAGAAAATTTTGATTAAAGAACGTTCGTATAATTCGGTAGCAGACGAAGAGTTACCAATTAGTATTTCAGTAAAATCAAATAATTACGAACCCACTTTATTTGCATTTGATATTGCAGCATTCAGCAAAGATTCTACCGCAGTTGTGGTTGATGTTACGAAGTTTTATAAATCTGATGTGAAAGCTATTAGTGGTTTGCCAAGTTATTTGAGAACATCTTATAAGGTTCGTAATCTTGATCCAACACGAAGCTTCATTAATAGCATGAAAAGTTTTCCGCAGAATATAGAAGTATTACAAGACATGACCTATAATGCGTCAAAACCGCCTTCTGCACAATCTGCTCAGACCATTAGTTTACAAGTTAATCAATCTATGATTCTATTGCCAGAAGAGCCAATGGAACCTCGTTTTGCAGATGAACGTGTAGGTTGGTTTACATTTAGTCAAGTCGATTACGGAAGCGAAAAATTAAAAGCAGACCGCAAAACCTATATTCGTCGTTGGAAATTAGAACCAAAAGATCCTGAAGCTTATGCAAGAGGTGAGCTGGTAGAACCTGTTAAACCAATTGTATATTATCTTGATCCTGCAACACCAGAGAGTTTGCGTAAATACATAAAAGAAGGTATTGAACTTTGGCAAGGTCCTTTTGAAAGTGCAGGTTTTAAAAATGCCATTATTGCTAAATATCCACCTACTAAAGAGGAAGATCCAGATTTTAGTCCCGAGGATGTACGTTACTCTGTAGTGCGTTATGTGGCAAGTGAAACTAGAAATGCCATTGGGCCAAGTGTCTCTGATCCTCGTAGTGGTGAAATTATTGAAAGTGATATTATTTGGTATCATAATCATTTACGTTCATACAGAAATCGTTATTTATTAGAAACTGGAGCAGCAAATCCTAGCGCAAGAACGTTAGATACTCCTGCAGAAGATATTGGAGAAATGATGAAAATGGTAATTGCCCATGAGGTTGGTCACGCTTTGGGTTTACCACATAATATGAGTGCAAGTAAAGCGTATGATGTTGAGAATTATAGAAATGGAGCCTTTACACAAGAGTTTGGGATTGCATCCACGATTATGGATTATGCGCGATACAATTATATAGCACAACCAGGTGATCAAAATGTAAGGTTTATTCGCCAAATTGGACCTTATGATCACTATGCCATAAATTGGGGATATCGTTCTATTCCTGGAGCGTATTCAGCAGAAGCCGAACGTACAACGCTTGACAAATGGATTATGGAAAAAGCTGGAGATGCTAAATATGTCTTTGGAAAACAACGGTCTAGATTTGACCCTACGTCTCAAACAGAAGATATAGGTAACGATGCCATTAAAGCGTCAAATTATGCACTTAAAAATCTGAAGTATGTTGCACAAAATCTTCCACAGTGGACAAGTAGTCAAACTAATAATTACGAAGATCTAGAAGAACTATATGGTGAGTTCCTAGGTTGCTATAACCGATATATTGGTCATGTTTTAGGAAACGTTGGTGGTGTAGAGGAGAACTTGATTACACCAAGCCAAGGAGGTATTGCATATCAGGCTGTCCCAAAAGCATTACAACAACAATCGATGCAATGGCTTCATGAAAATGCGTTTGAAACACCTAATTGGTTAGTTGATAAAACCATGCTTCAAAATATTGATTATAATGGATACACAGAACGTTTAAGGCGTTTGCAAAGCAGGTATATCAATGCTATATTGAGTTTTGATAAATTAGGACGTTTAATAGATCATGAGAGTATTGATGCTACAAATTATAGTGCGTTAACTATGATGCAAGACCTAAGAAAAGGTGTGTTTTCTGAAGTTAATGTTACTAAAAACGTAGATGTTTATAGACGTAATTTGCAACGCGGTTATGTAGATCGTATGGCATTTTTAATGACAGAAGATTTAGAATCTAGACGAAATGGAGATTATTATAATGTCTCACAATCTGATGTTAGAGCTTTAGTTCGTGGTGAATTAAACACATTAAAACGTCAAGTGGCTGCAGCAGGAACTAGACAAGTAAATACAGTTACAAAGTATCATTACAGAGATTTGGCGAAACGTATTGAAGACATCTTAGATCCTAAATGATTTAACATTTCCGAAGAAAAATAAATAGAAACACCTTCTTGTATATTAAGAAGGTGTTTTTTTTTTGATGCGTGCAAAGCTCAAAAGTCCATAACTTATATGTTAACAAAGATTTACTTGATTTTGAAATTCCGAAGCATTACCATCATGCGATCTTTTCTTACTATTTCTGTATATTGTAGCAAATTAACCAATAGATAAATTTAGAGTAAATGAAATCATTGACAATACAAGAGATAAACACCCTACTTAATGGAGAAGTTTTAGGAGAAACATCTCATAATATTACTGGATTAGAGCAAATCCAAAAAGCAAATAATAATCAAGCCACATTTATAGGAAATAGAAAATATGCTGCAATGTGGGCAGATTCTAATGCAAGTCTAGCAATTTCAAATGATAATATCGATCTAGAACCTGGTGACAACCGAGTTATTATAAAAGTCAAAAATGCCGATTTAGCAATGGCAAAATTATTAGAAGTGTTTACTCCAGAAGCGCCAGTTTTTGAAACAGATATACATCCTTCAGCAAATATTGATGCTTCGGCAACAATTGGCGATGGCAGTAGGGTTGGAGCTGGTTGTTACATTGGCAAAGATGTGGTTTTAGGTAAAGGGGTTATACTGTATCCAAATGTGACCGTTTTAGATGATACAACTATTGGTGATCATACAACAGTTTGGTCTGGAACAGTAATTAGAGAACGCTCTGTGATTGGTAGTCATTGTATTTTTCATATTAATGTAAGCATTGGAGCAGATGGTTTTGGTTATCGTCCAAGTGATGATGGTAGAGGATTAGTTAAAATTCCGCATATAGGGAATGTCGTTATAGGTAATGGTGTAGAAATTGGTGCTAATTCTTGTGTTGACCGCGGAAAATTTAGTTCTACAATTCTAGGCGATGGATGCAAAATTGATAACCTAGTTCAAATTGCGCATAATTGTGTCTTAGGTCGTTCTTGTATTATGGCTGGAAGTAGTGGTTTAGCAGGTTCTGTAACTCTTGGTGATGGTGTTATGATTGGAGGTAGTGCTTCTATAAAAGATCATACGACAATCCATTCTGGAGCTACGGTTGGAGCAGGTTCTGGTGTTATGAATGATGTACCAGCAGGAAAAACAGTATTAGGTTACCCAGCAGTAGATTCTAGAGAAATGCTAAAACAATGGGTTGCGCTTCGGAAATTGGCCAGATCTTAATTTGTGGCACAGTAATTGAATATCAGTTAGTATTAATAATAAATTATATTACAATTATGAGTAAAGGAACAGTAAAATTCTTCAACGATGCTAAAGGCTTCGGATTTATAACAGAAGAAGGTTCAGACAAAGATCACTTTGTCCACATTTCAGGATTAATCGATGAAGTTCGCGAAGGCGACAACGTTGAATTTGATCTCACTGAAGGAAAAAAAGGATTAAACGCAATTAACGTAAAAGTTATTTAATATACGCTTAACCAAAAAATTGAAAGCCTATCACTATGTGATGGGCTTTTTTTGTGGCACGAAATGAATTAAAAACCATAGTTATTAAATAAACATTCTAGACGCTAGTGAAGCATCTATAATAAAGGGGTTTTCATTTCCTTGTAATATTTTTATAGCATTATTTCTATCAATTTCAATCTGATCCACTGGGTCATCTAGATTCCATTGTAGGAGTGTCGTTTTCATGGCTTCAAAAAAGGCCTCATTAGCATACGATAAATATGTATTTAAGTTCGAAACATTATAAATGGTATAAAAATAAAAGATGGCTCTAGCAATATCTCCTTTTACGTCTTCTCTAGGTTCAAAATCACATTGCTGACTTGCTAAGAGAGAAGTGTAAACCGCTTCGTTATCTTTTTCTGAGTACAAATCGATATTTGTTCCTGGTATAAAATTTAATTCTTGATTTAAATAAAACCAAGTTTCAGTATCTGTATCTATTATAGTATTAAATGGACAATTACTTCGTGAAGAATTAGCTTCTATTCTACTTGGGAAAATATTAAACATATCACTTCTGGCAGGCTCGTTTCCAGCTCCCATACTTTGTGGATAAGCATGCTCTGTATTTATACCTAAATTGAGTGCATGTATACTTGGATCTGGATCTGTAGAATAATCCATAATAATAGTAAAATCTGTATAAATACCTGATAATTCTTGAGTATTTGAATCTACATCTATATCACTATATAATATGTCTCTTGCAGGACCATAACCTAAGGTTTGGTTTGGAGTGTAATTTGTTTGTATGCAAATTAAAAATTCATTAATTGTAGTAGAAGTAGGGCATATTAAGGCATTTGTATTTGTGCTTATGGCATGCCACTTTTCACCATCATAAATATTTAATCGTTGCGTATCAGTATTAAAAATAAGTAATCCAGATGCACTAGAACTTACACTTATATTATCGCGTTGTGAATTTGTCATTCTTGGAGGTAAAACACCACGGGACGTACTAACTACGTCAAGTACCGAAGAAGGATCTGGTGTCACTGTATTTATCCCTACTTGAGACCATGTAGATATACTTGAGAATAAACATACTAACACTAAAACAAAATTTATAAACCGCATCATAAACTATTACTAGTGCCTTTTGTGTTCGTAATTCCATTAGAAGTCCAGCCATTACTATTAGTGCGCTCTATAGATCCATTTGAAGTGGTAGATGCTGTTTCAGTAACACCAACATTAGTACTGCTAATACCATTTGCAGTTCCAGATGCTGCCGTAAAAGCACCTTCATAACTTATAAATTCAATGAAACCAGACGGCCCACTTAATGCTATACCATCGGGAGCTCCATTTTGTAATGCAACATCCCATACATAATAACAATTTGCTGTATCACATGTTTGTGTGAAATTGTCTAATGTTTCAATTGCATATGGTGTTTGGTTAGATCCATTGTATAACTCTACAGTGTATAAAGACAAATCAGTAGGTTGATTGGTGATGTTTTCTGTAATTCTTATTTCGACAAATTCATTAACATCTGTACCAGCATTATCATAGTGAAACTCATTAATTCTTGCAACATTAGAGACATTTGTAATAGGTCCTAAGTAACTACTTATGACTTCAGAACCAGTCAAAGCACCAGTTTGTGCAATTGGTTTTACTCCAAAAGCCAAGTATTTACCATTATCTATAGCAGAAGTTGTGTAACTAATTGCATTTTCCCCAGTAATAGCAATTGCGTTTGTATTTGAAGCATCATCGGCACGATACCATTGAAACATAGATGTACCTTCTAGATCAGCTTCATTATCTACATAATTATAACTACCAGTTAGGCTGTTACCAATACTCATAGTGCCACTAAAAGTAACACTTGAAGCCATAGGTGTGGTGTTAGTTGTTGGGCAATAGATGTTTTCCCATCCTGTACCATTATACACTTGTAAACACTGTTGAGTTCCATCAATCAAATATATAAGTAAACCTATTGCAGGTGTGGTTATAGTATTACGTTGTGTTAGGTTCATACGAGGAAGTAATAAACCACCATTTGTAGAACTAATGTCTAAAATAGCCGAAGGATCTGGACTTGTTGTACCGATACCCACTTGCGCATAGCATGCTTGGGTAAGCACCAATATTAGGGAAAGGAACTTATTCAATAAAAGGGGATTTTTTACGAATATAATAATTATAATTTGATATAAAGTATGAGTTAATTTTACTGACTGATAATGAACTTATTAACTCATTTCTCTAAAGATGATAAAACCTAATTTGTAGAATATAAGATCAAAAACACACCAATCATAATACCAACAAGAGGTATTAGTTTTTGTCGTTTGTTCTTTTCTTTAAATATTAAACCACCAATAACAACTGCAATGATAATCTGGCTTCGTTTTATGGCAGATAACAACATAATCAAAGCATCAGGATCTTGTAAGGCTTTAAAGTAAAAATAGTCTGCAGCTTGTAATAAAATACCAACTGCAATAATAGACCAGCGAAATTTAAACGCTTTTCGTTTTTCAGCATAAGGAAACCAAGTTATTGTTAAGATAACTAGTAATATGAGAATGGTATACAAACAAAACCAAAACTGTAGCGTTTGTGGATTTAAATTCAAATTTTGAATTAAAAACTTATCATACAAACCACTAGAAGCCCCCAAAAATGTAGCGCCAATAATGGCAAATATCCATTTATTACGTTTAAAGTTGATGCCTTCCTTTTTTCCTATTCTAGAATACAGAATCACCGAAAATATAATTAAGAAAAAGCCAATCCATTGGTACACATTAGGGCTTTCTTTATAGATGAGAATGGCACCAATAAAAGTGAAAAATGGTCCAGCAGATCGAATAGGTGTCACAATCGTTATAGGCAAATGCTTTAATGCCTGATATGCCAATACCCAAGAGCCAGCCATTAAGCAAGATTTTATAAAAATAAAGCCATGTGTTTTAAACGCAATATCTTGAAATTCATAACCATGTTCTAAAGCATAATCAGGATAAAAAACAGATAGCACATAAAATGTAGCCACAAACAAAAAACCACTAGAAACGGTACCTAAAAGTACAGGAAACACTTCGTTACCTTGTACTGCATGTTTCTTGCACAGATTGTGTAATCCTAAAAAAAGTGCTGCCAATAAACCTAAATACATCCACATCGCGCGAATATAGTTTTTTAAGCCATTTTGAGATATAAATATGCAATGATTTTATATAAAAATGATAAAGTCATTCAGATACGATAAGATAGGAGTTTCAAATGTCTTTTATTCGGAAGTTTTAAAAGGTCATCACATTAAGACTTCAACTAAACATTTCCATATAGTAGGATTGATATAACATATAGAATACTTAGCTGTCGTATAAGTATAGAGTGTATATTTGCTTGAATCAAAATAATTAGCGCTAACAAAACATGCAAAAATCAAACTCTAAAACTTTAATTATTATAGCGTTTATAGCTATTTATGTTATTTGGGGTTCTACATATTTGCTAAATAAAATTTCTGTTACAGAGTTACCACCTTTATTCCTTGCAGCTGTTAGGTTTTCTATTGCAAGTGTTTTAATTTTTGCAATTGCTAAAGCTTTAAAGTTTAGTCTTAAAATCACGAAAAAACAGCTTTTAAACTCTACGCTTGTTGGGTTTTTGTTTTTGGTCTATGGTAATGGCGTTTTTGTGTGGGCTTTAAAATATGTTGATAGTGGTTTTGGAGCCTTATTGGCATCTACGCAACCTTTATTTGTGTTATTACTCATGCGAATAATGGATAATAAAAAGATGAAACCTAAATCTTTAATAGGTGTTGCCCTCGGAATTATTGGAATGTATCTTCTCGTAAGTCAACAAGAATTGGTTACCAATGAAGAAACCTTATTAGGTATTTTTATGATTTTCACTTGTGTTATAGGTTGGAGTTATGGGAGCGTTTTTGTTGCTAAAGCTGATGTTCCAAAAAACTATTTTGTAAGCACAGGCTATCAAATGGGTATTGCCAGTATTTTATTAGCTTCTGCTAGTCTGTTATTAGGCGAAGAATGGACATCTCCTTTAACATGGAGTCCGAGAGTGCAGTTATCAATGTTTGCTTTAATTACCGTTGGTAGTATTGGAGCGTTTACCGCTTTTAATTATCTTTTAAAACAGGTATCTACAGAAAAAGTTGCTACATCAGCATATGTAAACCCTATTGTTGCTATGATACTAGGATGGTATGTTTTAGATGAAACGTTAAGTACGCAGTCTATTATTGCTGCTATTGTTTTACTTACAGGAGTATATTTTATTACATCTCGCAAAAAAGATCCCTTAAAATAATAAGTCTACTAAAGTTTAATAGTCTTGTTTAAATGAAAGTAAAAAGTAACTACTAAACGCTTTTTCTGCCCATTTTTGTTCGCTTTCTGGGATTGGGTTATTATCAAATAACAATGCGAATAGGCTGTGTTTCTCAGTACCAAAGCTTCGAGGTATAGACGTTATTTGATTATTATTAATATGCACCATTAGTAGGTTTGGAACCGACATAAGTTCTTCAGGAAGTACTGTAAATTGATTAAATCCCATATGCATCACACGTAGGCTTTTCATCTCAGCAATATCTTTGGGTAATTCTGTTAATTGATTATTAACGATATAAAAAAACGTAATCTGGTTGAGTGCTCCAACTGTTTTTGGGAGTTTCGTTAAACCATTATGATCTAACCATAAGGAGTATAGTTTTGGCAATTGACCTAAATAGCGATAGCTATTTTCATCATGTAACAGGTTATAAGATAAATTAAGATCTCTAAGTGTTTCTATCGCTGTGATGTTTTCTGGCAACTGTGTAATGCCATTGCCTTGAAGGTTCAAAAACTCCAAAGGGATATTATCCAATTGCTTAAAAGTTGCTTCTAAATTTAGATTAGGATTATAAGATAGAGACAATTGTTTAAGATTTTTAAACAACAAAATACTATTTGGTAATGTATTGATTTTAAGACTATCTAATATCAACACTTCAAGTCTTTCTGGATATGGAAGAGATTCTAATACACGCTGTAAATCTATATCTGTATTACCTGAAAGGTCTAACATTTTCAGCCCTTTCAATGTCGAAAAACCTTCAGGAATAGCACTAAGATTTTGATGACTTAAATCGAGTCGTTTACTTTTAGAATCAAATGTCTCTTTATGATGCGTTGTACCATAGAACGTATTGTATGTTTGGCAACTTGTAAAAACAAGTATTATGACGACTATAACTGTATTTTTTAGTTTAATCATGGTCTGTTATTGTATGATTAATACTTCCTGTAGCTTCAATAAACAGTATATTTTTTTGAGTGACATCCCAAGGGAAACGAGGATTTAATCCAATCCCATCATGCAATAAATTTTGAATATAAGCACCTAAATGCTGGCTATTAATACCAATACGCGTACTTACAGAGTAATTGCCATCTTGAAAAGCTCCATATGCATACAAATTGGAATAAAATAGATCTTTATATGGAGGCAATGTGTACCAAACATTCTTGCGTCCATCATCAGAATTTATTGGGTTTCTAGGTGGTCTAGAATAATCTGGCTGTGAGGTAAATAATTCGACACCAATACCAGCTTGATAAACACGTTGTCTGTCATACATTGAGGTGTAGCCAATATAAAATGCACCAGTTGTTGCATAATCACTACGTTCTCCATTAAATAAAGATCCAAATTTAAAATCGTTTGTAAAAATGCCATGAATACTATGGTTTGCATTACTAAAACGCATAATGAATTGCCCATTTTTTATCCCATAACTTTTTAAGGTATTTGGCAAGTTATCATTACTAAAACCAAAGCCTAAACCTGCAAAACCAGTGTCGCCATTGCCATTAAAAATGACTTCATTGTTGAGTTTAGAAACAGAAGATCCTAATAAATTAGAGTTTTTACCAATTCCAACTAAAGTAAAGAACTCATATGAATAGGCGAGTCCGTTTAACTTTTTAGTATGTCGCTTCACAAATTGATAAGAGACAAAAGAAAGTCCGCTTTCTAAAGACGCATCTCCATAATTTAAAACTCCAAACCCAAAAGCACCAACCTGTAACCATTGGTTTTGATTTCCTAGCAGAATTGTGCCTTTAAGCATAACACCACCATGAGCATTCAGTTTTTGAGCCTCTATAGAAGACACTCCAAAAAAGAATACAATACACAATACAAAAAGTAATGGTTTCAATGTGTTAAGATTTATTATAGTTGTTAGAACAAGATAGTATAGGTGTCTATACAAGGAGATACATTATACCAAAATTGTTACACTCTTTTAAAAAAACATGTAGTATATCAACACAATTATTCAAACGTATAACGTTGCTCAGCAGTTACAGAGGCTTTAAGCAACTGATTAAAGGTTTTTATAGAATCAAAATTATGAGTAATCACTTCAGAAACTGCAAGACCAGAAATTCCTGCTTCTAACAAGTCTGCAACATCATCTGTTGTAATGCCACCAACAGCAATAATTGGAATAGGTGTTTTTAAAACATCTGTAATAGCATAATAGCCTTTTAAACCTAAAATAGGGCTTATATTTGCTTTAGTTGTCGTCGCTCTTAAAGGACCTAAACTAATATAATCAATCTGTTTATCTAGTAAAGCCTCACAATCTTGCAGTGTATTTGCAGTACCACCAATCATTTGCCACGTGTACAAATGTTTACGAGCTAGAGTAGGGCATACATCGGTTTTTCCAAGATGTACACCATCAGCTTTAACCGTTTTTGCTATTTTATAATAATCGTTAATGATTAAACGTGTTTGAAAATGAGACGTAATCTCACGAGCTTGTGTCGCAATTTTTAATGTTTTCTTTTCTGAAACATCTTTCAAACGTAATTGCACCAATTCAACACCAGATGAACATGCTTTTTGTATGTTGTCTAAATGTTCTTTTGGAGAATTCCCTTGCGATATATAATGTAGTTTAGGTATCACCATATTTTAGTTCTTTTACTATCGTTTTCTTCAAATCTGTTAGCTTCAAATCTGTCTGCAAATATACTTTAGATTCATCATATACAAAGCCTTTAGGTTTTATATCTTCTAAAGTTTTAATACAATCAAGGTTAAGAAATCTCAAAATGATTATACCTTTTCAATGCTGATTATTAGCTTCTTATGAGTTTTTAATTAAAAATTATATCATTTTTTTCAGGAGTAATTAAAAGTAAGTTGTTTTATAATAAAGCGCCTTATACTATAAAAGGCACTTGATAAATAATATAAATCCAAATTAAGTTGGTTTTTAGTTGGTTAGTTTGTTAAAACTGCGATGTCTTCAATCGCAGTTTTATTATTTTAAAAGGGTTTCTATAACATTTCAAAACAATCTTCGGAAATTTTAATACCATCACATTTGTAAGAGTTATAAGTTGTTATGTGCAACAATGACTAAATGATGATAGGAACATCATAGAATTTATAAGTGTTAAAAAAAATCACTATATTTGAGTTATCTCCCTATAGATAAAACACTTATAATTTTTAATAATGAGTTATAAACATTCTTTTATGGGAGAACATCACGTTCAAATCCCTGAGATTTCGTCAACGGAAGATGAGAAATTCATCACAAATGGTTTGAATCGTTCTACCTATTTATTAGACTATATAAATTTCAGTGTACTTCACAATCCTTTCAGAAAATTCCCTTATTTCACAGCTAGTAATATTCATGGTAATCAGTTTCAGAAAATAAAAAGAAAAGAACTGTTCTCAGGTAAAGGTGATCGATGGAAAAAAGACACTCGTATTCCTAAAGAAGAACAATTGGGTCACGAATTATATAGTGCTGATAAAAGTGATTTTGATAAAGGTCATCTTACAAAACGAGAGGATGTACAATGGGGAGATGATCGCGATAAAGCTGTAGCTGCTGCAGAATCTACCTTCTTTTACACAAACGCAATGCCACAAGTAGACCGACTTAATAGAGGCATTTGGCGAAAAATTGAAGATTATATATTACATCATCAAACAATTTCCGAACACATAAAAATAAACTTATTTACAGGTCCAGTATTTCGAGATAATGATCCAAATTTTGTGACAGAAGTAAGAGACACTATCATACAAATTCCTTGCCTTTTCTGGAAAGTGATTTATTATCAAAATGATAATGTCTTACATAGAACAGCATTTTTAACTAGTCAGAAAAATATATTAGAAAAACGTCGCATTGTAAAACCTTCAGTTCGCGGACATGAGGTAGAAGACACCGATTTGTTTATGACTTTTAAAGATGCAGAAACCTATCAGGTTAGAGTTGATTTTATTGAAAAATTATCAGGTTTAAAATTTCATGAAGCTACCGAAAAATTTGTAGAAGACACACCTGAAGAACTTATACTTTCTGGAGTTAATGTGCGCTCAGATAAGGACATAGATATCAAAGATGTAAGATTAAATGTAACACTATAATTAGACGTTGTGATAAAGATATTATTTATAAAAGTTAATCCTAAAGGAACTACAAATCTATTTCTAGATGTAGAAGAAAACAATATAGAAAGTGCACGTGTCGCTTCTGCCAATCGTGACTATTTTGAGATAAAATCTAAAGGTGCTGTAACTAAAGATATGCTTCATAGCGACTTAGAAAGCTACAAGCCAGATATTTTACATATTTCTGGTCATGGAAGTGAAGAAGGCGTCTTATACTTTCATGATGAGGAAAATTATAAAAAGGAAGTTTCCATAGAGATGTTTAGTGAATTTATACAAAATTATAAACCACATCTTAAATGTGTATTTATGAATGCGTGTTTTAGCTTGATGAAAACAAGCGATTTTAGGGTTACCAAAGATCAAGCAATCATTGGGATGAATACTGAAGTCCCTAATGATACTGCATCCACATTTTCAAAAGCATTTTACACCTCTTTCTTTGAAGGTAAATCTATTAGCGATGCATTTAAAACAGCGATTGATGTTGTAGGCATCGAAGGCTTTGGAGAAGAGAGTATACCCGTTTTATTGGGTAATACAGATCTTCAGTTTGGTCAAAATACAGATGAGGCGTCTGTTTTAACTATTATTCCAGAGGAAAACTTTACAATAGCAAGAACAAAAAGTAAAAAACGAAAACGTGATTTTCATATTTTAATTGTAGTTACTGTTTTAGCTTCTATAGGGCTTGTTGTAACCTCATTACTGAATGACCAAGATACATTATTCACCCTTGTTGGTATTATGCCACTTGGATTAATTAAATGGATTAAAGACAAATTAGACGGCATAGAAAAATCTTTAAGTTTATTAGAAATGTTAGAAAATGATATCTCTGCTTTTTTAGAAAGACTTAAGACTCCACCAATACCAAATGCTGATGAAACAGTTACTAATATCAAACAACAGTTTTGGGACATTGTTAAATAAATAATACTTGAACACATGAGTACATTAGACGAAAAATTAAAAGAATATCAATCAAAAAAGAAGAAAACTAGTCGCAATGGTTCTGTGCTTCTAATTATTGGGTTAATTGTTTTTGCAAGCTTATTTCTTTATAACATATATACAAAAAAAGAAAAACAAGAAGTCGTAGACCAAACTTCAGCTTATATAATAATAGAAAAGGAAGCCCAAATAGCACGTGATTCTATTGAATATATTGAGAAGAAAAAGATAGAGGATTCTGTAAATCAAATTGTTAAAGAAGTCCAAGCAAAAGTAAATACGCTAAATAATTCACCTAACTTAAATGGAAATACAAAAGAAAAAATTGAATTAATTCAAGTGCAATTAAATACTATAAAATCTATTTCTAATAGAGTTATAGTACGTTATTACAAGCGTAGGGCAGATGGTAATCGTGTAGAACAGGCAATTAAGAGTATTGAATCTCCAAATTTCCATTTAGATTTACATGATGTCGTAAATGATGATGGCAAACGAAAAACGAATGCTTTATATTATGGGAAAAACGTAAATATTAATGATGTCAAATTACTTGTTAAGCGTTTAAAAGATAATAATATAAATATTGAATATTTAAAAATATTTCCAAATAGTAGATCTAAAAATAATCAAGACGCTTTAGAACTTGGTCATGAAAAGCCTACTTCTGTTGCAGATACTAATAATGAATTTTATGTTAGAATTTATGGTTATAACACCAATGAGAAAATTAAATATGCTTTTAAAGATAAATTAGAAGCCAAAGGTTATGGCGTAGATATTTATCCAGATTGGCAAGAAAAAAAATCGTTTTTCTCAAATACATCTACCGTATTGTATTATGACAGTTCTAATAAAGAACAAGCTCTAGCTATAGCTAAATTATTAACACGTATAGAAATTTCAATGTCCAAAACTAAAATCCCAATATATGATGTGAAATTAGGTGCAGGTTACGGAGTTGGTAAAGAAGAGAAAAAAGAGCTTTTTATCATTCACTATAAAGGCCAAAAATAGATTGTAATTTAGTGCCACAATATCCATTTTATAAAAACAGGTAATTCTACGTATAACACTAGTCTAATTAATAACTATTTTAGACTAACTAAACAATAACAGCAACATTATGCCAGACGTATTAGAGAAACATGCAAATTTTAAACCTTTTCAAAATATTGGATTATGTTTTAGTGGAGGAGGGTATCGTGCCACTTTTTTTGCATTAGGTGTGATCTCTTATTTAGAGCAAGTATCTTATAATGATAAAACGTTACTACAATCTGTAAAAGCACTAAGTACTGTAAGTGGAGGCACACTTACCGGAGTTGCTTATGCAAAAGCAGTCCAAGATCCCAATTATGATTTTAAGGAGTTCTTTAAACGTTTTTATACAACGTTTACTCCAGAAAATGACGTGCTTTTAGAAACCGCGATTGCTAAGCTAGAAGATGATAAGGTTTGGAAAGCAAATCCCTATAAAAAACGATCGTTAATTAATGCGTTCGCGTTAACGTATCAAGGCATGCCAGTCTTTGAAGGTTCGTTTCTCCATTTCGAAAAAAATAAGATCAAACAATTAGAACAAGTATGTTTTAATGCTACAGATTTCACCTTTGGCTTAACGTATCGCTTTCAGAATAAAGGATACTTTGGAAACACGCCATTATACAAAAGCAATCAAAAAGAAGTAAATGCCTTACGCAATGACGTTAAACTAGGTGATGTTATTGCGTCTTCATCTTGTTTTCCTGTGGGATTTGAACCTTTAGTATTTCCAGATGATTATTTTGAGGATCACAATAGTCCTGAATACAAAAATTTAAAAGGGTTAGAGCATTTTAATGACGGTATCGGAATTATGGATGGTGGTATCGCAGACAATCAAGGTATTGGGAGTATGATGCTAATTAACGATAGAATAGAAGGTGGTTTAGACCTAATTATCGTTAATGACGTTGGGAGTTACAAAATGAAGCCTTGGGAACCAGACACGACTAAAATAGAAAAAAGTTCTAGTGTAAAACGTGTTGTAAATACGTTGCTAGAATACTTTAGCATCAAACCTTTATACTGGATTACCTTTGTATTAGGGTTAGTGATTATACTACTAAATAGCATGCTCATCTTTGGCGGTACAGCGTTTACAGGTTTATATATCGTTGGAAGTGGTATAATGGGTATTGGATTACTATTAACGGTATTTGGGTTAGTAGCTTCAGTTATAAAAGCCGCTGCAGCCTCTAAATTAAAATCGATGCTTAAAAATAATGTCCCTGAACCTTTACTAGATGACATCTTAACATTTAAGAAGCTAGAAATAAGTTTAGTACAGCGTATGCTTACTGAGCGATTTACATCGGCAATGCTTATGATAAACGATGTGTTTTTAAAGCAAATGCGACGATTAAGTTATGATTTGTTTTACTCTAAACAAGAGTTAAATAACAAACGTGTTACAGCAACGGTCTACAAATTAAATGGTCAAAAATCACCATATAGTAATAGCTCATTTAACAAAGAGATTAAACCTGCACCAAGTACAAACTTGCAAAGTGTTTGTTTAACAGCTTCAGAAACGCCTACTACATTATGGTGGGACAAAAAAGATATTGCTGCAAACAGAATGGAAACACTAATTGCCTGCGGACAATTTACCGTGTGCTATGAACTGATGGATTATATCTTAAAACTAAAAGCAGATCCAAATCTTGCAACACTAGATTTTTCTGAAATCGACAAACTATACACTGCGCTACAGGCAGATTGGAAGCGATTTAACAAAGAACCATTATGGTTGATTGATGAGTTAAAAGCATAGTTACAAACTACATTTCATAATAATTAATCTCTGTTTTTATTGCTTTGAACAACAAAAATGATCAAGCCAATTCCTATCACAGCGATGATACCTATAACCCAATAAAATAGTGAGGTGGCACTTTTAGCCATCCCGTCAGTGAATATAGGTTTGTCAAAACGTAGACTTTTCGCTTCGCTTTTAGGAATATAAATATAGTAGGATATGATTTGTTCTACCTCTTTAATTTTTGTGTAATACTCCTTAAAATCTTCAGATGTAACAAAGCCACTCTTATTCTCGTATTCATAATTGAGGTACAGAATGTCTTTTGATGGATTCATTTTGGTTTGCATTGAAAAATCAAAACTTTTAGAATTTACGCTGATGTTATCCTTCTCAATACCCCATCGTTGTGGTAGTTTAATCGTAATACTATGTTTTTTATGTGTTGGATAATACAACGCAAATGGTGTTTCTCGTTCTTTGTCATCAGGCGAAATAAAAATGTCAAAAATACTGTAGGGTGAAAACTCAACAGCTATATTTTTATCATTTGCAACCATGGGTTGCCAAATGTTATTGATTCTGTAAGACTCTTCAACGAGAATTTTGTTAGCGATACTATCGTCTTCAAAAATGGGGTCTTTTAATACTTCAACACCATCGTAAAGACTTTCATAATAGTTTTTAAAATCTTTACTTATTGAGGATAAACTATTCAATTTATAACTTGCTCGCATCGCATCAGCTTCGCCACCACGATATACCGTCATAATGTTTAATGTCCCAGGACCACCAACCGTTGCCAAATCAAATGTGTCATATACTTCAACTAAATTTTTACTTTTAGATGTGATATTTTCTAAAGCAGTTACGCCGTCTTTTATGACTAAAGCTTTACCGTAATTTGGAAATGAAACCGATTTATAACTTCCAAATTGATTGCTAATTGTTGGATCATAAAACAAGTCAGTACTTGTACTATCAACAACTTTTACAACGACATGATCAAACACTTTTGGTGATGGCAAAAATTGATGAAGCGATTCTCCATAACTTGAGTTAATAAGCACAGGGTAGGCTTTAATGCCCATATTACGAAGCATTGTCACCATTAACCAACTTTTATCTTTGCAGTCACCAAAGCGTTGTTTAAGTACTTTGTTTGGAGAAAACGGTTGGTATGCGCCAATACCAGACTCCAAACCAAGATATCTAATTTCATCTTGCACAAATTTTAAAGTAGCTGTAATGCGTTCGCCTTCATACTCAGAGCTGTTTTTTATTTGCTCAATTTTTGTTTTAAGCGCTTTTGATGGTTCTACATTGTCTTCATAAATACTTAAAGCCCAATCTACAACAGCATCCCAATTTTCATAATCGGTAACAAATACGTTTTGATAAGGCAAATACCAATTTGGCATATTGTCTTCAAACGTTGGTGTTTTAGTTAATGTTGTTTGCCAATTATAAGTGGTGTAACCATTAGTGTTAGCTATTTCGGGTTCTAAATCCGTGTTTAGCATTTTGTATTGTAGCTTGTTTTTAGAAATAAGATAAAAGTTAATTTTACCTACAGGCTGATAATCGTCAAGTGTCGTACCATGAGAAAATTTATTACCATGAATAGGGTTAAACCCTTTTACGGTATAGCTAACATCCAAAATATCACCATCGCGAATATCGGATAAGTTGGCTACAGCATTAAGACTTCCATCATAAATATAACTCTCTGCATTAGACTCTTGTCGTATGGTTTGAAAGTCGTTAAGATTAAGCTTGTTAATAGTTTTGCCTTGTCGTATAACCGTTATGTTGTGCAATAACAGTTGCTGATATGTTGGGTCATAATTAATAGATATTGTTGAGCCATCTTGCACACCTACATTATCTGTTATTTTTCGTACAAAACGGATATAGCGTTCTTTTTTAGGAATATGAATTTGCTCATCACTAAGCAAAGTCAATAAACCATATGAGATTTCATCTAAATCTATATCAGGTTTTTCTTCATAAGATTGATTGACGACCCATTGAGGCGTATTGATAATTTTAATTTGAGCATAACTAAAGCTGAAACTAAAAATAAAAAGTAGTGCGAAAACGTAGTGATTGGTGGTTTTGATTGTCATATATCTTTAATATAAAACAAATTAACTAAAAAAATATGACGCAACTCAAAAAACCGATATCAATAAAATTTTAAATACGTGATTATTTATTTCTTCAAAAAAATCAGTTTGTTTTTATATCACCTCAAAAACGATATCCAATTCCAGCTTCATAATTAAAATGATTGCCAATAATGTGGCAACGATGGCAATAGGAACGTAGTGTTATGAATTTATACTATATTTAACATAATCAACTGAATTATAGACGAATAACATAATTTAGAATATATATCAATTAAAAATTATTAGCATATGGGACTTATCACTACATTTCATTTGGCTTCAGGCGTGCATACTGAGATTCAACATCCTGAAAAGACTTCATTTATTGGACGATTTGGTTGGGGATTACAAGTTGATCAACAATCAACTTCACATGAATTGACATCTAATTGGTTTCATATAGGCGTTCCATATATACAAAGTGATAATAGTTATGGAACAGGCACTTTGGTCAGGAAGTTGCACCTAAATTTGGAACTGAACGAAAATGCACGTCTAGCAATAATTCGTTTGCGAGAAGGTCGAAATATGAGGCATGAGTTTCGGCCTAATATTGTAGGCAGACACGTAAAACAAGACTTCATTATAATACCCGATGGTGAAGCAAATGTGCATCACTGGCATGGAGGCTTCTTAGAAAGACACCCATTCCTGCATCAACCTCTTACTATTGAGATATATATTGAATTCTTAACTGGTACACCTGCAGGTAGTGTGACCTTCTTAGGAGGTGGGTTGGACGTGATTTCATGGGATAATAATCACCGTATCTAACAAGTGTATCAAGTAATTAATATCAAATTTTCTTTATTTTTATGTCAACTGTTTTCTAAGATGATAAGAGCATACTCATTATACAAAATCGAGATTACCTTTCCATTGTTCTTACCCAGTGTATTTATATGTGTTTATAAAACAGGTGTTTATACGTGTAAATAGGTTGAAGACTCTCTGTAACTTTATTGTGTTAAAAGACAACTAACCAAAACACACAATAAAAATGAGTGATATAACTACGGCATCAACTTGGTATGGAGGCATCCGCAACATGTTCACACAAACAGATATAGATCATATGACTCCTCATGGAGTTCTATTAAATGATTATGATTCGGTAAAAACTAATGGTCCAGGAATATATGGACAATTAGCAGCAGGAAATATGCCACCACCACCTCCAGGAGGCGAAGGCCCTTGGTCTAAAAGTCAAATACAAACATTTTTAGATTGGATGACAAATGGGTATCCTAAAGGAACACCACCAGCACAGGCAAGTAGTAGGCTTAAAGCTATGGCTGAAGTTTCAGCAGGACGTGTACGTAAAGATGTTTCTAGTCTATCGTCTAGCGAAATTGAAACACTTAAGAAAGCGTTTGCAGGGCTTATGAAACTGGATTCTAGTGATCCTAATAGTTACTTCATGCAAGCAGGATTACATGGTTTACCAAATCCGTATTGCATGCACCACATTCCAGGCTATAATCCATGGCATCGATCGTATATTTACAATTTTGAAAACGCATTACGTAGCGTTCCAGGTTGTGAAAATGTAACAATGCCATATTGGGATATTTTTAATGAATTTCCAGACATTTTAAACCAAGAACCATTTGCAAGTTATACGCTTCCAGAAACCTTAAACACTAAATATCAAAAAGGGTATCAAACACAGCGACATACCTTAAAACAAATGGAAGCCATGTTCAAAGCCTATGATGTAATCACAGACTTTACAAGAGCTAAGACACAAAAAGATTGGGAGGATTATCATGGTGGACAAGCTTTTGGAGGCGCTACAAATGATACCTCAATTGCTGCTCATGATGCTGGTCACGTATCTATTGGACCAACAATGGCAGATCAAAACGTTGCAGCTTTCGATCCTATTTTCTGGTTCTATCATTGTAATATAGATCGTATGTTCTGGGAATGGCAAAAAGGAATGCATGCTACTGATCTCAATGGCTTGCTTTCTACAATCACCACAACTGATAGTCGAAACATTTTTACGATACCAGTTTTAGAAAATTTACCTCCATTTACAGACGCACCACCAAATCTTGACACTGTTAAGATTGTTGATTCAATCGTAAACTTAGATGTTGATTACGATTCTCCAGTTAATATAAACGAAATTGCTATGACTTCATTTTCAGCAAAAAGAAAAGGTTCAGTGGCCGCTTCAGAGAAGTTCCATATCGATACCGACATTGCTAATGTTAGAGTTAAAGGTATCAATCGAATTAAAATTCCAGGAAGCTTTAGTGTACACTTATTAAAAGACGGAAAAGTAATCGCTTCAAAAGGATTTTTTCAACCTTCAGAAGTAGATAAATGTCCTAATTGTGTAGAAAATCCAATTGTCCATGTTGATTTCAAATTGCCTTTAAAAGATGTAAAATCTGGTAAACTGGAAGCATGGATAGAACCAATAGATCATGGACCTTTTGGAGATCATTTTCCTCATAAAATGATGGGTAATCCTACTATTAATGTGAGATTACTATTAAGAAATGAATAGACTATATCACTTTGATATAATACAAATATAACCATCAAAACATACTCGTTATGACATTAAACATATCAAAATTATTTATTAGAACCATGCCCAAAGCAATTGTTCTATCTATCCTCTTCCTGGCTTCATCTTGTAATCAAACAAACACAAGTGACTATGTGGTTCTTGAAGCTCCAGCAGTATTTACACCAAACATTCCAGTAGATGTAGATCCTGCGTTACAAAAAATATTAAAAGAAGCAGATGATATATACCAACTTAATGAAATTTATAACATCTATAGTTGGCAGGCGCTTGTTGCCATAAATTGGCCTCTAGATGCTAAAGGAAAAGCACTTCAAAATTTCACAGATGATGGTTCGCCTGCATGGTTACAATGGAAAGAAGCTTTTCAAGTATATCGTGCTGATGGTAAAAAACCAGCAGCTTGGGGTAGTACAAGAACCGATAGTGGTTTAGGTCTTAAATCAAGTTTACTTAATGATAATGGTTCTAGAATACTATTAAGTAGTAGAACACCAACACATACAGGACACGATAATATTGCCGATGAAACCGATCAGGCTTTTGCAGGAAAATTATTTGATCAAAACGGTGAAGTTGTTGTTTATGAAGTATTAATGAACAAGGAAGAGTATGATTACGTTATAGATAACAAACTTTATAATATTAACGGGCAATTAGAATTTTTAAAGACCAATACCGAAGCTAATTTTCCGAAGGGAAATTATGAAAAAGGGCAACTTGGAGCGACAGAGATTAAACTTGCTTGGCGCATCTTAAAAGATTCAGATCCACATAAAGACCGTTATTTTAGAGATGAAGGTTATATTATTAATGAAACGACAGGACAACCAAAAAAAGCACTTCTTGGATTAATTGGTTTTCATATCAGCCAAAAAACACCAACAGGTAAGCAATGGGTGTGGTCAACATTTGAACATATAGACAATTTAGATCAAAACACTATTGAAGTCGATGGTGAGACAGTTGTTATACATCCAACACTTACAGATCCTAATTGCGAAACATGTCCAGTAAATGTTGATGCTACAAATAAAGGAAACACTTATGAGCATCATACAACAAAACATGGTGATTATTGGAAAATAACTAACGATACCAATAAATATTATGCAGATGCATCTATAATGAAAACGCAATCTAAGCGTATGATCGATATTCCTGTTCGTGTCAAACAAATCAATAAGATGATGCAAGACTATTTTAAGCAACAAGGTAGTATATGGCAGTATTATCAATTAATTGACACACAGTATCCTGTATCTCAAGATGTAAAACCAGCTATTAGTACAAAAACAGAATACCATTTACCAGAAAGTGTGGTCAATAAATCTGGAGGAAAGCCTAATTTGACATTTCTTACTAATATCTCTATGGAAACTTTTTTCCAAGGCGGCAACCAAGTTGCTGGACTTATGGAGAACTCACAATCTGATATGACCATTTTTGGAACAGAAAGTTGTGTTGGTTGCCATTCAAGTGCCTATTTGATCAATTCATATATATCAAGAAATGACTCCATAATCAAAGGAAATGCATCTCAATTATCTGGTGACTTTAGCTGGTTGCTTAAAAAAGCAGCTTGGGATAAAGATGTACCAGTACCAACGTCAAAAAACTAATATGTATAACACCTAAAATTCACTTCAGATGGAAAAATCTAAAAAAACGTCTTGCGCTTGTAGTAATCGTAATTCATTAAAAAAAGCACCTACAAAAGGTGGTAAAAAAATGAGTGTGTTAAATAGTCTATCTGTAGTGTTACTTTTTCTATTTCCAAAATGTCCAATGTGTTGGGCAGCCTATGCGTCTCTGTTTAGTTTTATAGGCTTAGAGTCGATTAGTTATAATTCTAATTGGAGTTATGTTATTCTTGGTCTATTAGGTATTGGAAGCTTTTTATTACTGCGGAAACACTATTTAAACAAAGCATGGTTAAGCATTATTTTTTATGGTTTAGGAGTTTCAATTTTGCTTCTAACGTATTATATAAACCTTAGTGAAACCTTTTGGTTGTATATCATTCTATCTTTAATTGCGCTTAGTAATTTCTCTAAGCAGACTAGCGATAAAATCATAAAATTATTTAAACGTCCATTTTTTGTAATACGATAAACAACACATATAATATGCTACCTGAAAAAACTAAAGCACAACAATTGCTTCCTATATTTCTTATTGTCATTCCCATTTTTGATGGTGTTGATTTAATGGATATTGCAGCGCCTCGTGAAATATTTAGTTGGCTAGGCTCAGACGATTCATTCCAAAAACAGGTTATTATAAAATATGTTGGCAAACAAGAAGGGACTTTTACAACTAATAATGGTGTGACAATTACTGTTGAATCTACATTTTGTAATACAGATGTACAGCATCCTAACTTAATTTGGGTTCCAGGAGGCTGTCCAAAAGCATTAAATACTATAATTAAAGATAAAAATTCACCTTATACGGCCTATGTGAAAAGCGCAGGAGCAAAGGCAGATTGGGTCTGTTCTGTTTGCGAAGGAGCAATATTACTTGCAAATACAGGCTTATTGAATGATCATAAAATCACAACGCATTGGGCGTTTACTAATTGCTTTGGTAAGTATCCAAAAGTGACAGTTGTAGATGGACATCCACGTTATGTAAAAAGCGGAAATAGAGTTACAGGAGGAGGCATTTCTTCTGGACTTGATGAAGCCATTTATTTGGTCGAGTTAATTGCTGGAACTGCTAGTGCTGTCAAAGTGCAACGTACCATGCAATACTATCCAGATCCTCCTGTTAAAAGTACAATTCCTAATGCAGGAACTTGTCCGTTATTAGAACCGATTAATGATTGTTAGTAACGTATAAATACTCGTGTATTTAAAATTTCAGAAGTACGCTATTATAGTTTTCTTTATTTTTTTCTTGAGAACTGTTTCTCTACTATGTTAATGAAATATGAGATAATGAATAAACGACGATAGGAGTGTAGTAGAATGTGTTTGGAAAGGCGTAATTAATTCTGAACATAGTTTACAGTCAAAGTTCCATTTATTAACCTATTTTCATTATCAATGCCACTAAAAACACCTTCTTGCTTGCCGCTTTCATTTTTGAGAAAGTAGGTTTTAAAAAAGATATTCACTCTCTCAAGAGCTATAATACCTGAAAAACTAAATCTGAAATTTATTACAGATCCTTTGTTTAGCAATTCAATATTATCTTTTTCAATATATACATTTTCAGTTAAAGTGATAATCTGATAATTTGTATCTAATATTTTAAATTTTAAAGTCTCTTTAAAACCAGTATCATAATTAAAAATTAACTCATAGGTTCCAGGTAATTTACCATAAAGAGAAGCATAAGGACTATTGCTAGATAATTCTAAAGCATTTCTAGGCACAAAACTATTATTAACAATACGCTTATTTCTAATTTCTAAAGCAATATATGGCGGAATAAAAGGTGTTTTAGATTGTTCTTCCATTACCTGCTTACTTTCACATTTTTCAAGAATAGAGCGTCCTGCAACAGAATTAGTAAAAATATCGAAAGTGCAATAGGTACCTATCAAGTAGTTTAAATGTGAAGGTGATTTATGTCCTATATAATATATCTCACTAGCGCCATCAATATATCTTTCTCCAGATAGTGTGTTGGTTTTTATTGTGATAGTATCTCCTTGTCGCTTAATGCTTCCGTTACTATAATGTTCTCTAAAAGTACCATCATCTAATGGATATATAAAAATATGCTGAATTGTTTTCCAATTATTTGAAATTATAGTTTGTCCTTTTAATATCGTGTTGTCTTCTCCAAAATAGTAATTCAGATAGTAATAAGTTCTATCCTCATTATCCCTATAAATTAAATCATATTGCTTTTCATATTCAATACTAGATGTTTTATGGTCATCAAGAAAATATTTAAAATCATCATACCCTAGATAAAGCAAAATAATATCTTTATAATGTTGATTAAGCTTAATTATTGGTTTTCCTTTTTCGAATTCTCTTGATTTATCATATAAATATTTTCCATTAATAAATTCAGAACCAATGTCTTCAAAATCTTTCTTTAAGGAAGGTTTATTATCATTATATGCACCATAACCATATAATTGTAACGCTTTTGGAAGCTTAACAAGATTATGCTTGCTCATAAAGGCTTCATGGACTTTTTCTAAAATTATTTTGAAGTACTCAGAAGTTAATACTATTGATAATGAGCCATTTTTCATAAATTCCTATTTATTTTATAAAATTATTAAAAATATTTATAATAATTAGAATGAATAATAATTAATATTTTGAATATTACTTTTATCAGAACTAATCATTATATTAAACTAGCATAATCATGAAAAAAAATATCCTTTTCTTATTTCTATTAATTACAAGTTTAGCTTTTGCTCAAGTTTCAGTTAATGGAAACGTAACAGATAAAACAGGAGAACCAATGCCTGGAGTAAATATTATTGAAAAAGGAACTTCTAATGGCGTCATTACAGATTTTAATGGTAATTATGAAATTACAGTAGAGTCAAACACTGCTATTTTAGTGTTCTCTTATATTGGTTATGAAAAGCAAGAGCTTACTATTGGTGACCAAAACCGAATTGATGTTGAGCTAAATGAATCTGAAGAATCTTTAGACGAAGTTGTAATTAGAGGTTTTTCTGGAGTCATAGGTAAATCAAGAAAGCGTACAGAATCTATTCAGACTACAGCAGAATCTGTTACTGCATTAAATAGCGAAGGTATTGAAAGTGCTGGTGTTACAGATATAAGTTCATTTTCAACTTTGGTACCTAATTTAAAATTTAATTCCGCACAGGCAGTTGGTTTAAACTTTATAACTGTTAGAGGAATTCCTCAAGTTAGAGGTGGAGATGCGCCTTTAGCATTTGTTATTGATGGTGTTACTATTCCAGATCCAAGTTTATTAAGTCAAGAGCTTTACGATTTAGCTTTAGTCGAAGTAGTAAAAGGACCTCAAGGCGCTTTATATGGTAAAAATGCAATTGGTGGAGCAATAAATATTTATACAAAAGAACCAACTAATAAGATGTCCAATAAAGTAAAATTTGGTTTTGGTAACGGTGGAAATTTGAAAGCTCAATTTGTGTCTTCCGGTGCCATTTCAAAAGATAAAGTTTTTTATCGTTTTTCTACACAATACAAAACATTTGATGGCTTATTAACCAATGATTTTTTAAATCAAAAAGTAGATTTCTCTGAAGACTTTAATATTAGAGGCCAAATTAAAGCAAGGCTTTCTAGCAAATTTACTGTTGCAGCAACGTATCAGCATTTTAAAATTGATGGTGGCGCAACCTATTATTCAGTTAACCCTACAGGTTTTGAAGGCGAATTTCCAGGAGGTGTTTTAGATCCAAATCCTTCAGAGGGAAATAATGTGATTGATGCAGATGTTCTTGGAAGATCAGACATGATTAACAACTATGGGAACATTAAAATGGATTATAACCTTGGAAGTGTAAAATTACAATCTATTACATCTATTAATAAAGTAGAGCGTTCAACCATTGGTGATTTAGATTTTCTTTCCCTTGATGGCTTAACACAAGGTGAAGACATTACTACGAAAACATTTAATCAAGAATTACGTATTAATAACACGAATACAGACACAAAATTCGATTGGAGTTTAGGTGGATTCTATCAAAAAATTGAAAAAGACTTTTATCAAAATGGAACTACAGGAGTTGATTTTGGTGGCCCATTTGAATACGATACTGCAGATTACGTTAATGAAACTAAAACCCTTGCACTCTTTGGTTTTGGGGATTATAAATTAACAGATAAGCTTACGGTTTCAGCTGGTTTTAGATATGATATTGATAAATTCACTCAAGATGACATCTTATTTGTTACCAATTCAGAAAGAGACAACAACGAGTTTCAACCTAAATTATCGCTATCATATCAAGCTTCAAAAGGTGTGCTTTTCTATGCCAATTATGGTAGAGGATATAGAAATGGAGGTTTCAATGCTCAAGCAACAGATCTATTTAACGGAAGTTTCGATGATGAAACATCAGATAATTACGAGTTAGGTTTTAAAACAACGTCTTGGAATGATCGCTTAATTTTTAATGGTTCCATATTTAGTTCTAGACTAACTAACCAGCAACAATATATTTTAGATTTAAACACTTTTATTGCAGGTGTTTATAATTATGACGAAAGTAAAGTATTTGGTTTTGAACTAGAGTCTCGTGCAAGATTAACAAACTATTTAGACGTCTTTGCAAACTTTGGTTTATCTGATGCAGAAATTGTTGATGGGGGAACAACTGGAGGTACAAATGGAGATACCACAGATAATACTAATTACAATGGAAATAAAACGCCTTTCGTACCTGTAAGCACGTTTGCTATCGGGTTAGAATCCTCATTTAAAATTACCGATAATATAAAATTCAACGGTTTTGTAAACTTAGATACTACTGGAAAAACCTATTGGCATGAGAGTAATCAAGACATTCATACATCTGATGCGTATTCACTTTTAGACGCTCGTATTGGATTATCATACAAAAACTGGAAACTAGATATTTGGGGCAAAAACCTAACAGATAAACAATACTATCAAGAATTTTCAGTAGGAGAATTTGTTGGTAGCCCAGATGATGTAGGATGGAGAGGAAGACCTTTGTCTCTAGGAACAGCAATTTCAGTAAGATTTTAAGTGTTTTTGATTTTTAAAATTGATTAATAATACTAACAGAGGGAACTTTACATTCCCTCTGTTTTTACCAAGAAT
The DNA here is from genome assembly GCA_905479815.1 of uncultured Psychroserpens sp. Lineage (GTDB taxonomy): Bacteria > Bacteroidota > Bacteroidia > Flavobacteriales > Flavobacteriaceae > Psychroserpens. The sequence goes on along the minus strand of CAJQOA010000230.1, from coordinate 9,643 downwards.
ATGACAGAAAATTTACAATCAAAAATAGCAAGAGTTTCCAAAATATTAATGGAAGATATGTTTCAAGTTAAACCTGGAGAAACAGTTGCCATTACAGCAGATTTAACATCAGACAGAACTATTGTTGATGCATTAGCATCAGCTAGTTCAGCAGCTGGAGGAATACCAATGGTTATATTAGTACCAAGAGCAGAAAAAGAAAGTCAAGCAGGAATGCAATATTGGCCTTCGGAAGCTTTAACAGCAACTTTATGTAAAGCCGATGTTTGGATTGAAGCAAATTCTATGGTGCTTCTGTATTCAGACATTTGGGAAATTGCCATGCGAGATAACAAAAAGCTACGCTATTTAATTATTGGAAATAGTTCTATTGATTCGTTAGATCGCATATTTACAGGTTTCGATATTCAGTCTTTAAAGCAATTACTTAATAAAACACGAGACAAAGTATTGGCTTGTAAAACGGTTAGAATTACGAGCAAAAACGGCACTGATGTGTCTTATGATATTGATTTGAATTATGCCTTTGATATAGACGATGGCGATTATTCTCAACCAAAATTTGGTACTGCTCCAGGTTTTGTAAACATTGTTCCTAAAATAGCAAGTATGAACGGGAATATTGTTTTTGACTTTTTACAAAATGGAGAAAAAGGAAGTCAATTAGAGTTTATAATGAAAAACAGTGAAATTATTGATGTGAAAGGTGAAAAAGAAGCATCAGAAAAATTTAAAGCATACTTAGCGTCTTTTAATGATCCGAACATGTACAAAATATCGCATAATATGTTAGGTTTGAATCCAAAAGTAACTGCATTGAGTGGCGATGTTGCAGAAGACGAACGCATTTGGGGAGGCGTAGATTTTGGTTTTGGGCATACAAGTCCAATGGATATGCCACCTTTAGGCCAAGTTGCAAAATCTCATTTTGATGGTGTTGTTACAAATGCAAGTGTTTATCTTGATGCTATTCAAATATTTGATAATGGAGTCGTTTGTCATCCAGATTTAAAACCATTTACGCTTAATCTTTTAAATAATTAAATGGAAGAAGAAAATAATCAGTACACTACTACCAAAGTACAACCTAAAGACTTTGTGTCTGGCTGGGTTGTTGGTTTCATTATTGCGAGTACAGGATTATCAGTTTCCACACTATTTTTAGGTTCAGAAATAGCACTCAATCTAGGCCTTAAGCAAGCGCTTATAGCATTTGGTATTTCCACATTTGTTTTAACTGTAATGTGTATGGCAACCACATTAATTGGCAATCGATCTCGGTTATCAACATACATGATTCTACATTTTAGTTTTGGAGAATATGGAGCTAAAATTGTCAATTTTATTTTCGGTGTTACATTAATTGGTTGGTTTGCAGTCGCTATAGAGTTATTAGCAATTGCCATATATGATACTTCAATAAGTACTTTTGACTTCGTTGTATCAAAGGCCCTTATCATTATTATAACCAGTCTATTTATAACCATTACAACAGTTTATGGCTTACGCAGTATTGAAAAGCTTGCCAATTTCTCTATACCAATTTTAACGGCGTTTTTAGGGTATGTCTTTTACCTCTCTGTAGCAGATTTAGAAAGTCTATCGCAACTTTTCGACTATGTTCCAAAAGGAAATTCAATGACACTTTTTGAAGCAACGTCAATTTTAATAGGTGCTGCGGTTTTATTTCCTGTGTTAATGGCCGATTTTTCTAGATTTATAAAAACAGATAAACAAAGTTTATTTTCAGTATTGGGTTTAACCATTGGCACACCTTTGGCCTATATGCTTAGTGCTGTACCATCTATTCAAACTGGTGAAGTTGATATTATTAAAATAATGGAGCAGTACAATTTGGTAATTCCTGCGTTTATATTATTGTTTATAGCGACTTGGAGCACCAATGCTACTAATTTATATTCAGCAAGCCTAACGTTTACCACAATCAACAAAAATTGGACTTTCAAAAAGGTAGCTATTGCGTCTAGTATATTTGGTACTATATTGGCATTATTAGGGTTTGCTACCTATCTATTTGATTTTCTAGAATTCTTAGGGATTTTAGCACCATCAATTTCTTCAATTTATTTTATTCATTTCTTTTGGATCAAAAAGCAGAAATATAATTTAGAGGATATAAATAAATGGGAATTTCCAGCATTAATAAGTTGGGTACTAAGCTCTGTTATTACTGTTTTTACTTATTTAGAGGTTTTTCAATTAACACATGCGTATTTTATAGATTCTTTTTTATTGGGAGCTATAATATATCTGTTTTTAAAACGAAAAAGTATTTCGTTTTTTATTATAACTTCAAAGAAATTACATTAAATAACACGTTTATAAGTTACAAAGCCATTTTATATAACTTGAGCTGTACTTATGCATTTGTGTTTTGTTGTATTCGTGAATCTTCGATGTGGCAAAAAGCAGGGCAGTGCGTTTAAAAAAAGGTCTGGTAGACCTTTTTAGTGAAATCGAAGATTCGACAGAGTTCACGAGCTTCTATGTATTAAAATCAATTCATCCTTTATATCTTACAATTCGGTAATTCAAAATTTATTTTTATTCTATTCTGAAATATATTTGTACCACAAATTAATAATAACAGAAAGTATTATCTTGTAACGTAATGAACGATACCAAAGCAAAGACAAGTAAAGGAAAACAAATTTTTAGAGTAGTCTTACTTGTTGGGACTTTGATTTCCTTATGGTTTGTGCCTTGGATTTTAGTAAAGGCATGGATAGTGCCATTACCAGATACTGTTCAAGAACAAGTCGATCAATCCTTAAGTTATGGTTTTGATGGTGTTATTGTTTATGTAGATGAATCTGGCAAGCCACCAGCGTTTTATGGCGCTGGTTATGATAATCGAGAACTTAAAACACCTGTCAACCCTAAAGCTTTATTCAAAATTGCAAGTATAAGCAAGCTATATGTCGCAGTTGCTATCACCAGATTAGCTAATGACAATCGTTTATCTTTGGATAAAACACTCGCTGATTATTTCCCAGAACTCGTCGGAAGAATTGAAAATGCAGATAACATCACTTTGAGAGCGATGGTGCAACACAAGAGTGGTATTCCTAATTATACGGATAGTGCTGATTTTTGGAAAAATCAACCAAACACCAATACAGACGTGCTTCAATATGCGCTTGATTTACCAGCAGACTTTGAGCCAAACGAAGATTATGGGTATTCAAATACGAATTATTTGTTGCTTTCCAGAATCATTGAGAAGGTAGTCGGTTATAGCCGTCAGCAATATTTCAAGGAGGAGATTTTAATACCACTGGGACTCAACAATACTTTCGGTTCAATTAGCGAAGTAAATCTAGACGATGTTATGAGTGGTTACTATGTTGGTATTGAAGACGATTTCAAGACTGAAAATCAAGGCATGTTAGCTACCGCTGAAGACGTTGGTATATTCTTAAGAGCTTTAAACGATGGGTCATTGCTTAATGAAAAAGAAATGGAAGTCTACTCTTCAATTTATGAGTTTAATCATGGAGGATTGGTTCCAGGCTACCAAAGCATGGCCGAATACCATAAAGATATTGATGCGGTCGTCATTCAATTTATGAACACCACCGATTTTGAAGGCTACCAATGGAATTTATTGCAAATAACACATACACGTGTTGTTAAAATCTTACGCAAAGCAAAGGATCTGTAAAGCAGAAAGAATAATGCGTTCACTTTTAAATGCATTAAAAGTGAAACAATTGTAGTATTATATCGTCTTATAATCATATCAATCAATCAAAAATAATATGACAGTTTTAATAGTAGGCGCAAGTGGTGCCACAGGTCGTCAATTAGTAGCACAACTTCTAATTGAAAAACACAACGTAAAAGTCATTGTAAGATCTCCTGAAAAGTTACCAGATTCATGGAAAACCAATGCAAATCTTCAAATAATCTCTGCAAGTATATTAGAACTAAGCGATACAGAAATGAGCGCCCTTGTAAGCGATTGTAATGCCGTTGCGTCTTGTCTTGGTCATACTATGTCTTGGAAAGGTATTTACGGACAACCAAGAAAATTAGTAACAGATGCAACGCAACGTCTATGCAATGCTATAACATCAAATAATCTTCAAAGGCAAACAAAGTTTGTTTTAATGAACACCACAGGAAATCGTAATCGCGACTTAAACGAACCGATTTCTTTTGCTCAAAAATGTGTTATAGGATTGCTTCGTTTACTATTACCACCACATGTAGATAATGAAAACGCAGCCGATTATTTACGCACACAAATTGGTCAAAATAATACATCAATTGAATGGGTTGCAGTGCGACCAGATGGCTTAATTAACGAAGAAGACGTTAGCGACTATGAGATACATCCTTCACCAATTAGAAGCGCCATTTTTAACGCTGGTAAAGTGAGTCGTATAAATGTTGGTCATTTTATGGCTCGTTTAATCAATGATGACGATTTATGGAGGACATGGAAAGGACAAATGCCTGTGATTTATAGCAAATCGTATTAAGTTTAGAAATCAAGACATTAACTTTTATTAAATCAATAATGAAAAAAGCAAAAATCATAGTGCTTTTACTCGTATTAATTTTAGCATGCGTTGTGTATTTGCAATTATTTAAACAACCAAAGCTAGTTGAAGGCAATTATATTGAGTTAAAGAAAACATTCACACAACATTCTGGTGATGTTTGGGAAGTTAAGTTTGCACCTAACGATACATTAATGGTCAGTGGAGGGATAGATGAGAACACAAAAATCTGGAATAGAATTACAGGAGAAATATTGCATAATTTACCACATGAAACAGGATCACCAGCAGTAGATTTTAGTCCAAACGGAAAACGTATTGCAACTGGTGCTTATGATGGTAAAGTAAGACTTTGGGATGTGAATTCTGGATCACTTATAAAAGTGTTAGACGGAAAAGAAGGTACGATTTGGTCTGTTAATTTTAGTCCAAATGGAGATTTAGTTGCAGCTGGAGGTAATGATGATATAGTTACAATTTGGGATGTAAATACAGGAGTTATTAAATATCAATTTAGAGAAGCATCACATAATATTTGGGAAGTCATTTTTAACCCTACAGGAGAGTATTTAGTGACTTCAGGTAGCGATAATACCATAAGAATTTACGATGTGGAAACTGGTAGGTTAACACAAACAATTATTGGTCATTCCTTAGTACCACTATCAATGGCCTTTAGTCCAAATGGAAAATTATTAGCAAGTGGGAGTGATGATAAAACTGTAAAAATTTGGAATACCAGAACTTGGAATTTATTGCACACTTTAAAAGGCGAAAACGAAGCTATTCATTCCGTAGTATTTATTGGTAATGATAGAGTTTTGGCTGGTGGAACTGACAAAAAAATGCTTGGAGAATTATTAGAAGATAAATTTGATTTTACGGGCTACACAATACCTACTGTTGCTACACTTTGGGATATTAATAATGAAACAATTCTACAAACAATTACTGCACACAAAGATGATATTGGATTAGGTATGGACATTAGTTCTGACGGAAAATTAATAGCAACTCCTAGTAAAGATAAAACTATTAAGATTTGGAAAATAAATTAATGCTAATACTATAAAATGCTCAATAATCGCCTAAATGAATTTTATAAATAATAGTAGTTTGAAGCTCATACTGAATCAAACTCATTTTTTTTTATATATTTTAAACTAGAGTGTAATAATTTATTATTTATGCCACTAACCAATAAAAACAGCACTATTGAGTAGCGATTTTTACAAATCATCCATTTTACCCTTTGCAGGAATAATCATCAAATTATGTCGAGCGTATACCAACTCACAACAAGATTTTGAAGATTATTACCAAGAAGTGTGTTTGCAAATTTGGAGAAGTAAAGACAATTTTCGCGAGGAATCGCAATGGAGCACTTGGGTGTATCGAATTTCATTAAACGTTTGTTTAACCTTACTTAAGAAAAAGAAAAATAATGTTCAACATTTTGTATCTGATTCTATAGCTACTGAAGCAACCGAAAATAACTACGCTTTTTCAAACGAATCTCTAAATTTATTATACGATGCCATTAGAAAACTATCTGAAATAGATAGAGCCGTTATTATGCTTTATTTAGAAGAAAAATCGCAAAAGGAAATTGCCGAAATCATAGGAACAAATCCTAATAATATTGGTGTACGTGTTAAAAGAATTAAAATTAGATTAAAAAAAATATTAGATGGAAAAATCAATTGAAAATATATGGAAAGAAGGTTTTCTTGAGAGTGACGCATTAGTCGTTCCTAAAATAAACGACCTATACAACCAAAAATCAATTCATCTCATTGATAAATTTAAACGCATGTTTAAAATAAATTTGATTGCAATTGTAGCCTTCTCATTTGCTTTTTTAGTTATCTCATTTTTTGTAGGCATACCAATAATGGGTATCATATTTTTTGTGACCCTTTCAGTTCTTGTTTATATTAATAAGAAGTTATTAAATGACTTAGAGAAAATAGACTTGGGTGAGAGTAGTTATAAATATTTAAAGGTATTTAACCAATGGATAAAAAAACAGGTAACTATCAATAAGAAAATCTCAAGATTTTTGTATCCAATAATATTTATCTCATTGATTTTAGGCTTTTGGTTTAAAGATGCAGAAGGAATGCCTATGGGTGAAAGACTTGTAGGTGAAATTCTTGTTGGATTTCCAGACACCAATCTCATATTTGGAATACCACTAATAGGAATCATTATAGCACTAGTAATAATAGGTTTACTTGCTCTTTTTGGAGGTAGAATTTATAAATGGGATTTATACATTGTTTATGGAAGCGTATTCAAAAAACTAGAAGAATTGATGACTGATATAGAAAGCTTAAGAAGCTAAAGACCATTAAATAAAGTGTTTTTAAAGAGATATTTAGAAAAATTAAATTTTAGGTGTAATATTTTTTGAATTGAACCACTAACCAAGAAAACACTAAAAGATATGACACTTATAAATACAATTAACTTCTTTGAAAGTTTAAAAGCAAAAACAGTTAAAAAATCTGAAATTAAAGTTTATACTCAATTTATTGATATTCTTATAAAAGTAAAAAAGAGAGAATTCACTACTAATGAAATTCAATCTATAGAAACGGAGTTGGATAGTTTAGGGTTAAAATCAAATCCAGAAAACAGAAAAAAATTCTTTAAAAAAGCTCTAACTCAATTTGAGAACTATTTAAAGGATACATTTTCTTTGACTTCCAAAGGGTACTACACAAACACTAGTGTAAGCTTAGGAATATTATTTGGAGTTGCTTTTGGAGTGCTTATAGGTGAGCGTTTTGAAAAGTCTTTAGGGGTTTCCTTCGGAATTTGTATGGTATTGTTCATTGGCGCATATATCGGTCGTCGTAAGGATGCTCAAGCTAAAGCAGCTGGAAACATGCTATAATTAATCGCAAAGAAAACACAAAAAGTCACATTATTTATTTTAAAACTTAAATGCCGAATAATTTTTGGCCAACTAAAAAACAACCTAAAATGAAAACAATAGTAACATTTGCAATTGCATTTATACTATCAATAGTAAGCGTATATTCCCAAGATATCTCAGGAGATTGGAGCGGAACAACTAAAAGAGGAGATAAAGAAATCACATTTGTTTTTAATATCGAACAAGAAAACTCTAAGTATTCATCAACGATGAACGTACCAACGTTTAGAATTTCTGGTATAAAACCTTCAACTACATCTTTTACAAATGGAACCTTAATAATAGATGGTTCTAATGTAGGCATGAACTATGAAGGCGTTTTCAATAATGAAGCACAACAATTTGAAGGCATTTATAAAGAAGGTGGCGTAGAACTGGTATTAAACTTAAAAAAAGGCGCTGTAAAAATTGAAGATGCAAGACGACCTCAGGAACCTGTGAAGCCTTATCCTTATTATGAAGAAGACGTCGTTTTTAAAAATGTTGAAGCAAAAATAGAATTGGCAGGTACATTAACATTGCCAAATGATAATGGAAAATTTCCAGTGGTCATTTTAATTAGTGGAAGTGGACCACAAGACAGAGATGAAAGTTTTATGGGACATAAACCTTTTTTAATAGTGTCTGATTATTTAACAAGACAAGGCATTGGAGTATTGCGTTTTGATGATCGTGGTCATGGAGAATCTACAGGAGATTTTGGAAATGCAACAACTGCAGATTTTTCTAAAGATGTATTGAGTGCAATCGCTTATTTGAAAACTAGAAACGATGTAGATCTAAAAAATATTGGTTTGTTTGGTCATAGTGAAGGTGGTATTATCGCACCTTTGGCGGCAAATAATTCAAAAGATGTTGCTTTTATGGTGTTACTAGCTTCCACAGGAATATCTGGAACAGAATTGTCTGTCATGCAATCTAAATCCTTAAGACAGTTTCCGGTTAAAGATGAAGAAGCTTATGAGAAAAACACAAGAAAAGCAATTGCAATTGTAACCTCAAATAAGAGTGAACTAGAAATTAAAAAGGAATTAACCACACATTATAATGAATTTTTAAGACCAATTTTAACGTCTTTAAATGTGCCAGAAAAGAATATCAATTCATTTATAGACAGTCAGTTAAAAACAAGTTTAAAGCCTTGGGCGCGCTATTTTTTACAATACAATCCAGCAGATGAAATTGAAAAATTACAAATCCCTGTATTGTCGTTAAATGGAAGTAAAGACACTCAAGTAAATGCAAAAATAAATCAAGAAGGCATAAGAAATGCATTAATCAAAGGAGGCAATGAAGATTATAAAATACTGGAACTTGAGAATTTAAACCACTTTTTTCAAGAGTGCGACACAGGAAAGATGGATGAATATAGAAAAATTGAGCAATCATTTTCTCCAACCGCTTTAAAAGAAATTTCTAATTGGATTTTAAAAAAAATTTAAAATAATCATAAACTATAACAGTGTAACGGTTGTATTACTAAATCGTCTTAAAGACATATAATTCAATCAAAAATAATCACTAAATACGTTATTAACCAAAAATGGAATCCTTATATACATCTGAAACAGGAAAAGCAGAAATTTTAAGCCTTTATAATCAAAAGTTAGAGGATTTAAATATCAATTATACATATCATGAGGTTGAAACGTCTTTTGGTAAAACCAATGTAATTATCACAGGTGATGCTACAAAACCACCCATATTAATTGTTCATGGATCAAATGGATGTGCACCAATAGCCTTAGAAACCTACTCAGGTTTAGACGTCCATTTTCAAGTTTTTGCAGTTGATGTATTGGCGCAACCCAATAAAAGTGCAGAAACACGACTATCAATGAAAAATGATGACTATGGCAAGTGGTTGCACGAAGTTATTGATAATTTAAAATTAGAAAATGTAACGCTCGCAGGATTTTCGTTTGGTGGTTTGATTATTCTAAAAGCTCTAGAATTAAAAGACGCCAATATAAAAGAAGTATTTTTAACAGCGCCTGCTTATATTGTAAATGGGAATCCTTTAAAAGCATTATTTAAAGTCTTTATACCAATGAAACGCTATATGAGCACAAAAAAGATCAAATATGTAGAGCGTTTTTTAAAGGAATTGTTTACAGAAAAGGACGCCTTTGCAGTACAATATCTCTCAAAAGTATTTTTGCATTTTAAA
>CAJQOA010000229.1 GCA_905479815.1 uncultured Psychroserpens sp. | reverse complement strand
GTCTATTAAATGAAATAAGAGTTCTTCAATAGTTTCGGCTTCGTTTAGAATAGGAATGATTATGCTTATCATATAAATTTATACGAGAGAAGTACATGTTTAATTTTACTCATTCAAATTCCAATTATAATCTTTGTAACTCTTTATGGCTTTAGATGAAATTTTAACGTCAGTGTATTGATTGAAAAAATCAATCAAATCTTTACCATCGATTTTAAAATCACCACCATACCATTTAAATATTTTAGAAATTTTAATAGAATTCTCAGTAAACTCATTTTTTGTAGTGTCGCTTAAAAAGCCCTTGGTTAACAGGTCTAAATCTGCTTCTATATTTTTTGCAGTAAACGCTTTGTTGTATAATCTTGGACAAGATACTGCTGCGCAAACCAATGCAAAATGAATTCTAGGTTCATCCATTTTACGAATGATTCTATGCTCAACATCATTTAAAGTGTGCCATTTTTCACCAATTTTAATAAAACGATGATTCCATGGTCCACTAATATCTTTAATACTTTTTGTTGGGTAATTATCTAATATGAGTTTTACAGTAAACGCATTGTAAACATTCATCCAATAGGCTAATGTTTCATCTTTACTCCAAGAGTCTTCTGGTGCGTTTTTAGAGAGCATTTCTAAATAACTAGTGAACTTTATTTTATCAATTTTGAAACCTTTGTAATTCACGTCTCCTTGATCTGAAACGTGCTTTTGTAACAATTCATCCCATTGAGAATGATCAACTGGAGGGTTTATAGTAACATAATCAGTTTGCACATCATCTTTAATTTCATCGGCTGATAACATAGTTTCTTCTACTTCATACTCGTCAGTATCATCAATTTCTATAATTTCAAAAGCGTCTTCTGGTACAGGTTCTGTTGTAGTCTCAGGAATAGGCTCATATAGCTTAACATCTTCATTAACAACTGTTTTTGTAGAGCAACAACTGTAAGCGCTGATGCTCATAGATAAGACTGCAAAATATTTGAAATAGTTCATGTTTAAATTTTAGTGTCGTTAGATGCGCTTACTGTAAACCTTATTTTTTGGTTTTAAGAGGATATAACTCATGATGTAAAAAATCTTTTGGAAAATGTTCATCACCTTTAAAGCCAAGCTCTATGTCTCGCCCATCATGTGGTACATAACTTGTTTTAAAGATATAATCCCATATGCTTAATGTTAGTCCGTAATTGACACCAAAACTAACATGCTTTGGAAGTTCTTTTGCATGATGCCAAATGTGCATCTTTGGGTTATTGAAAATATATTTCAATTTTCCGTAATCCCAACCCAAATTTGCATGATTGAGATGACCAATTGCGATAGAGAAGAAATACACAATAGCGACATCTTGGGAGCTATAATTTGCAATGATTGCTAACGGAATGTACCTAATCGAATTATAAACTACTGGTTCCATCCAGTGGTAGCGTAAATGTGCAGCAAACCCCATTTCTTTTACACTGTGGTGTACTTTGTGAAAATTCCATAGAAAAGGAAAACGATGTAATAAACGATGTGTGTTCCATTGTACAAAATCATTAACTAAAAAGAAAATGAATAGACCTAACCACTTTGGTAAATCTTTAGAATCAAATAGCTGGAAGCTAGACATCGAAAGGCCTATGCTGGATAATATGTCGTTTAAAAATTCTGCAGCTGTATTTGATAATGCGATGAGTACGATTAAGTTCAGAATAAAAAAATTGAAGAACATATAAAACGTATCTAACCAAAAATCTTTTCTAAACAAACTCTGGTTTTTTCGCCAAGGAAATAACGCTTCTAGCAACCAGACAACTAGTGAAATAGCAATGAGGCCATAGAAGTAGTTATCCCAATTGTTTTGAAGTAGAATTTCGTTCTTCAAATAATTCCAGTATCCAGAATAGGAATTTTTTATAATGTCAATATACTTTTCGATAGGCGAGAATTAAGTAAGAGTTTCTAATAGTTTAAATAATAAACCACTAATAATAGCAGCTATTGGAAGTGTCAATAGCCAAGATAATAATATTTTACCAATCATCTTGTAATCGGCTTTTTTTGTAGCAGTTCCAATTCCAAATATAGAACCAACAGATAGGTGTGTTGTAGAAACGGGTAAGCCATGTATACTAGCTGTTGTTACCAATAAACCTGTGACCATGTTTGCTGTGAATCCTTGTCCAGAATTCATAGGTGTAATTTTTTTACTCATTGTTATACCTACTTTTTTTGCATTATGTAAGCCACCAATAGCCATAATGAGTGCAATGATTATCATACTCCATTTAATATCAATTACGTTAATGATTAGTAATAGTCCAACAATTTTTGGCGTATCATTTAAGCCTCGAGCAAAGCTCACAATTCCAGCGCTAAAAAAATGTAATCCGTCTAAGACTTTTTGGGAATTTAATCCAAAAATTTCGCCATCGTATGCTTCTATTTTGTTTTGTATAGTGGCCTCAATAGTTTTTTTAGTTTTTAATGTTGCTGTACTATGCATGTTAAAGGCGGCAACAGTGGTTGTTTGTTTTTCATGAATATTTAGGGTTGTCTTTTTTGTAATCCCTAATTTTTTTCTAAAAAACCTAAATATGAGGTAGGCAAGAAAACTAACAACTGCAGCCATAAGTGGGCTAACAATTAGAGGTATTAAAAATGTGCCTCCAAGTTTTTCGAAATTAAATTGAGAACCAACAGCCATAACTCCTGCTCCAAATAATGCACCTACCAAACTGTGCGTTGTTGAAATAGGCATTCCTATTTTTGTTGCTAAAAACACCGTTAAAGCTGCTCCAAATGCAATAGATGTTGCAAAAATGGGCATGGTGATAAGTTCATTGGGAACTAATCCTTTACCAGAAAAATTTTTCACTAATTCATTAGCTAAAAAAATGGCAGCTACAGATCCAGAAAGTGTTGTTATAGTAGCCCAGTTTATTGCTTTTTTATAATTAGTTGTTCCGCTGCCAAAGAGTGTTGCTACACCTTTAAAGTTGTCATTAGCACCATTACTATAAGCTAAAAAACAAGCAGAAATAAATAGTAGGATTAAAATCATAATTGAAATTTTATTTTGTTTTGGACGTGATTTTAATTGAATGCTTACTAGAGAGAATAGATTTAAATGTTAATTTTTTTTATTCAAGATGTAACCTTTTTGTAAATTAAAGGTCTTCATACCAAACAACCATCAAAGAGAATTGAAAAAGCTAACCGACGAAGAATTAATGCTCGATGTATCTCAAGGCAATTTAGATGCTATGGCTCATATTTTTGAACGCTATAATAAGCGTCTGTATAATTTCTATTTTCAGATGATAAGAGATAAAGCTATTTGCGAAGACATGACACAAACAGTTTTTTATAAGGTCATGCGTTATAGAACATCTTATAAAGGCGGACAATTTGTATCATGGATTTTTAAGATTGCTAGAAATGTGTTTTCAGATCATTATCAGAAATCTAAAAAAACCTCTAATACAGAAGATCTCGAAATAGTTGCTAATAAAAATGCAGATAATAAGGTTGATATAAATGATGATATTGCTCATTTACACAATGCCTTAAACAAGCTTAGTAAAGATGATAGAGAACTCATCGTTTTAAATCGATTTCAAGATATAAAATATGATAAAATAGCTGAGATAGTTGGAAGCACAGAAGGTGCAGTGAAAGTGAAAGTGCATCGTATTATTAAAAAATTAAAAAATGCTTATTTAGAAACCATATAATCATGGATTGTAAAAATATAGAACAACATATCGTAGATTACTTAGACGGACAATTGTCTGTCGAAGAGTCGAAACACATAACAAAACATATCGCTTCATGTGATAGTTGTAAAACTATTTATGATGAGACTAAAGCGCTTTTTTCTGCATTCGAAAATGTAGAAGAAGAAATGCCAAGTGATAACTTAAGAACAGGGTTTTATAAACTCTTAGAAGAAGAAAAACAATTACTCGATGATAAAATAGTGCAGCTTTCACAACAGAAAAAAGAATTTCCTTGGAAACAGGCATTTCAAATTGCTGCCTCAATTATATTTATGTTTGGAGGTTATTTTTTAGGAAGCCATAACTCTAAACGAACATCAAATCAAGAAATTTCAGCATTACAACAAGAAACTATTGAGTTAAGAGAAGATATGATGTTGGCCATGATTGAAAATCAATCGCCAAGTAAACGTATTCAAGCTGTCAACTTTACAGAGAGTTTTGTAAAGCCAGACATCAAAATATTAGAAGCCTTAATTGGACGTATGCAATACGACGGAAATATGAATGTGCGACTAGCTGCAGCAGAAGCATTATCAGAATTTCCAAAATCAACTATTGTGAAAGATGCGTTTATTGAAGCACTAACTACCCAGAAAGATCCTAGTTTACAGATCGCAATTATTCAATTTTTGGTAAAAATTCAGGAGAAACGCGCGATTGCTCCTATGCAACAATTATTGGAGGAGTCTGATACACCAGACTTTGTAAAAGATCAAGTAAACAGTGGTATTTCGCAAATTATTTAAAAATCAATTAAAAATCAAACAAATGAAACGAACAGGAATAATTATAAACGTTATAGCTCTATTGAGTTTTGTGTTTACATACGCACAAAAAGACTATACTAAAAGTTTAAACGGAATTAATAAAGTACGCATAGAAACAGGAACTCATGTCAAAATAATTGCAGGTACAACAAATGAATTAAAATTCACAAAGTATGTGTATGATAACGATGATCACAATCATGATAACTGTGATCATGAACATAATGCTAATCAGGATTGTGATGATTGTGATGATCATCAAAACGATCGCTCTAAAGGCTTAAAGGCAGTATATTCTGGAGGTACAGATAATACAGGATTTGGAATGTCTATAGAGCAAGAAGGTGATGTATTACGTATTAAGGATTTAAAATCATGGATGCAACGCAGTGGACTGCAAATAATCTTGCCAAAAAGTATGGACATTTATTTAGATTGTGGTAATCTAGGGAGTGCGGTTTTAAGAGGGTTTTCGTCAGAAATAGAAGTGAATACTAATGTTGGGAGAATCATCCTTAAAGATGTTACAGGGCCAATCACTGCACATACAAGCACAGGAGTTATTGATGTTGATTTCTCTAGTGTTAGTCAATCCTCTCCAATTAGTTTGAGTAGTTCAACCGGTATAGTAGATGTATCGTTACCAGCAAATACTAAAGCAGATTTAGAACTGTATTCAAATACGGGAACTATTTATACCGATTTTGACTTACAAAAGCCTACGAATGATGGTATGAAAATCGTAGGAGCTACTCGTAAAATTAAAAGTAAGCTTAACAGTGGAGGTGTGAAAATAGTAATGCGATCATCAACAGGAAACGTGTATTTAAGAAAACAATAATCAATCAAAAAATCAAACAAATGAAAAATTTAATCATAATTGCATTGTTAAGTGTTGCGTCACTTCATGCACAACGAAATGTTGAAGTCAAAGAAAGTTTATCAAAAAACCAAGATGTATATCTCGATTTTAAATTTGCTCAAGATATTACAGTAGAGCATGGAAGTACTAATCAAATTATTGTGAAAGCTTCTGTTAATATTGATGAAGGAAAAGGAGATGATGCTTTTAGTTTTAAAACAAATAAGTCTTCTGGAGAGTTAAAGTTATATTCAGATTTTGGAGATTATTTCAAAAACAAATGGAGTGATAAAAACAGGCATGATTGTAATAGTACAACTGAGATTAACTATGTTGTAATCGTACCTAAAAATGTCAATTTGAGAATCAAAAGTATTTCTGGAAGTGTCTCTATAGATACATTTCAAGGTGATTTGGTAACTGATTTAATTTCTGGAGATGTGACGATTAAAAAATATGATGGCGAGTTACGATTAAAAACAATAAGTGGATCACTTGATGTTACCGTAAATAAAGCAAGGCTTAATGCAAAATCGCTAACAGGAACAATTTATTCAGATTTAGAGTTCGAAAAAAACACGTCTAACAAGTCTTATAATGGATCACATAACAGAGTGTCAAAACAAGTTAATGGAGGAACACTTCCTTTGGAAATGGAGACAATTTCTGGTAATATTTACATTAGAAAGAGTTGATTGATATTCTTCAGTATTAGTTGAAGCAAAAAGGAGCATCGTATATGATGCTCCTTTTTTATGTGTAATTTTATTTAACTCTAGAGTGAAATAAATGACGATTGTTATCTAGCAACAACCTCCACCATCATAGTGAAAAGTAGATTCGCTAAAATAGATGTCATCACGTCCTAAAGCTTGTAATACTCCAGCAGTTTTATCACAAATTGCTAAAGGCTGGTTTTTTACTAATACATGGCCAGCTTTATCATCAAAATAATCTTCATCACCATAATATATGGCAGCTTTTCCAGTAAAGATACAAGGACCATCCGCTGGCATTGGATCTTTAATTGCAGCAACCTCAATAGATTCAATATAGATTAATTCATCTGTTGGGTAGTTTTTAGGATCTAAAATTCTATATGGTTTTCTAGCTCTAATTTCAATAGTGCCAAAACCTGCATCTGTTAGCGCTTTAACGTATTCGTTAATAGGTAAACTACCGCTAAGGCAAAGGGCTCTTAACCGATCATCATTTCGCAATGTATCATTCATAGGTTGCTCACAAGTAGGATCACTCATTACTAAACGCCCATGAGGTTTTAAGATGCGGTACATTTCATCAATAGCTTTCTTTAAGTCTTCTGCCTTGAAGATGTTAAATAAACAATTTTGAGCAGCCACATCTATACTATTGTCTTCAACAGGAAGATTCATAGCATCCCCTTTTTTAAGGTCTACAAATTCGCTTTTAAACCAATCATTTTCTGCTTCAGCCTCAATAAAGTTTTTACGAGATGCTTCTAGCATTTCATCTACAACATCGACACCAATAACACCACCTTTTTGACGATTGAAATATGAGAATTGCAATAATTCCATACCTCCACCAACACCAACATATAGCATTTTAGGATTGTTAGTTAAGTCACGAGCATGAACAGTACTCCCACAACCATAATTCATTTCTTGCATTATTCTCGGGATTTTTAATCCTGGAAATTCCCAAATTGGGTTGGTTGTACAGCATAAGCCAACATCTGGTGTTAGTGCTGCTTCTTTATATAAATCGTTAGTTGCATTTAAGTAACTCATAATTATAATGTTTTTATTAATTCTTTAAATAGTGTAATCATATCTGGCTCAGCTTTTCCAGCCATAGCAATGATTTCACCAATATCTACAGGTTTTAGATTGTCTGGGTCGCATTCATCTGTCAAAACTGACACTGCCGCAGCTTTTAAATTTAAATGATTTGCAACAATGATTTCTGGTACTGTACTCATACCAACTGCATCTGCTCCAATTATTTTGAGCATTTTATATTCTGCTCTTGTTTCTAATTGTGGTCCAACAACACTAGCGTAAACACCTTCGTGTAAGGTAATATTATGTGCTTTTGCAATCGCTTTAAATTGTGCATTAATGTCAAGATCATATGGAGCGCTCATATCAGCAAAGCGTTCACCTAATTCTCCAACACCTTTAAAAGCTAATGGAGAACCTCCTTGTAAATTGATATGATCATCAATTAGCATTAATTCACCTTTTTTAAATTCTAAATTAATCGCTCCAGATGCGTTAGAGACTAGTAATGTTGCAATACCTAGTGCTTTCATGACACGAACTGGATACGTCACATCTTGTAAAGAATAACCTTCATAAACATGAAAGCGACCTTGCATGACTATAACTTTCTTACCTGCTAAATGGCCATAAATTAATTTGCCTTTATGAAACTCAACAGTAGCTGTTGGGAAGTTCGGTATTTGATTATAGCTCACTTCTGCCAAAACTTCAATTTCATCAGTTAGTTGGCCTAAACCTGTTCCTAAAATAATCCCAACTTCTGGAGTGTCAAAACCTTTAGATTTTAAATAGTCTGAGGTTTCTTTTATAAATTTAATCATGTGTATTGTAAAATTGTTTGAGTTGGTTGTAATGTTTCATATCGTCAAATGTATCAATGTCATTCAACGGTTTGAGCAAAGATACGGTCTTGTTTTTTAAATCTGCTAAAGTATCTTCTCTAACAGTTTCAGTTCCCCAAGCTTTATTCTTAAATAGTGCTGGATGCAAATCTTTCATCCCTAAAAGATAATAACCACCATCCTCTGCAGGACCTAAAACGACGTCATGATCATCTAAGCTTGTGATTGCCTCTTCAATAATATCTTTGTCTAAATCTAATAAATCACTACCAATGATGATGACTTTTTCATACCCAGAATGTAGTAATTGGTCAAATGCATTATGCATTCGTTCTCCTAAATCATTACCTTTTTGTTGTTCTTTACTGAAATGTGCTGCACTCCAAATATCGTTATGGTTAATATCTACAGAATAAAACACATAACGGTTTGCTTCAACTTGTTTTGCAACATTAGCTGTATGTTGTAACAAGTATTTATAAATATCTAAAGCCGATTGATCACCTACCGTTTTTGCTAAACGTGTTTTGCACTTGCCCAATTCTGGATTTCTGGTAAAGACTATTAATGCGGTTTTCAATTTAAATTACTTTTTTTTAGTCTTTGAATATACTTTAGTTCCCTTAGTTAACCATTTGCTCCATGCTTTCGAAAAAGCATGAACATTATCGGTTTTTTTGTTTTGAGAATCATAAATATCAAAATCATTGTTTCTCCATTCAAAAATGCCACCATACAAGTTTTTGACATTAGTATAGCCTGCTTTTTTTAGACGATTAGCAATGGTTTCAGATCTAATACCTAAAGAACAGTAGACAACAATAGCTTGGTCCTTGTTTTTGATTTTTTGTATCGTTTGTTCTAGATTGAAATGATCATATCCTACAAAAAGGGCGTCTTTAAGATGACTTACATTGTATTCTGATTGCTCTCTTGCATCTAGAATAACAGCATCTGTTTTTGGCATTGCCAATTCCTGAACCGATATATATGGTACTGTATTCTTATTGTATTGCTTCAATAAATCATCAAGAGATTCTTGTGAAAATCCAAAGAAAGAACAAAGAGCAAATATGTATAGAATTGATGTTTTCATATTTAATATTGCTGTGTTTACGACCAGACACTAATTAAGCAACAACACCTTGACAACTGCTTCCTGCGCCAGCAGTACAGCCATAACAATGTTGTGAAATGACGATATTGCGTCCTTCTAAAAGTTCTTCATTAAATTCGGAAATATGCTTTGATTTACTATTTACAGGCAATTCTAACATTTGGTTAAAATCACAATCAAATAAATAACCATCCCAACTTATTGAGATTGTATTGGTACACATGACATTTGCAACAGCAGCAGGATTGTATGCTTCTACTAATTGATACATATAGTCTTCGTAGTTTTCTGAAGCAATTAAGTAATCTAGAAAACGTGCTATTGGTAAATTTGTAATGGCAAAAAGATTATGAAATTGGATCCCAAAATCTTCCATCAATGCTTTCTTGAAATCTTTTTCCATTGACATTTGATCACCTGGTAAAAAAGCACCTGACGGATTATAAACCAAGTCCAATCGTAAATCACTATCTGGCATACCATAACCAACAGCGTTGAGCTCTTGCAATGCTTTTATGGATTTAGCAAAAACACCATCTCCTCGTTGTTTGTCTGTTTTTCCTTGTGTCCAGTGTGGCATTGAACTTACCACATGAACATTATGTTTTTTGAAGAAATCTGGTAAGTCGTAATATTTTTTGTTTGCACGAATAATTGTTAAATTAGAACGTACAATAAAATCTTTGATTCCAACTTTAGCTGCTTCTTCAACAAACCATCTAAAATCAGGATTCATTTCTGGTGCACCACCCGTTAAATCTAAAGTATGAGCTCCAGAGGTTTTAATAACTTCTAAACACTGTTTCATCGTGTCTCGAGTCATAATCTCCTTTCGGTCTGGACCAGCATCAACATGGCAATGTTCACAAACTTGGTTACACATGTAGCCAACATTGATTTGTAAAATTTCTAGTTTTTTAGCTTTTAAAGGAAATTGACTAGTCTCAGAAATCTTCGCTTTAAATGTTGGCAATTCTCCGTTTTGGAAAATTCCATTAGATAAAATTTCTAGTTGTTTATTACTTTGTGCTAAATCGCTTCCTTTTTTTTGTAGGGATTGGGTCTTTACTTTTGTCATCTACTATTAACCGTCTAGTTTATTAACTTTATTCATCATTTGAACACCATGCACTAAGGTTGCACCACTTTTTATAGCAGCACCAACATGAATGGCTTCCATCATTTCTTCTTTTGTAACACCTCTTTGTAAACCGTCTTTGGTGTATGCATCAATGCAATAAGGACATTGCTCTGTATGAGCCACTGCTAATGCTATTAATGATTTTTCACGAGCTGTAAGTGCGCCTTCTTCAAAAACTTTTCCGTAGTAATCAAAGAATTTGTTTCCTAATTCTTCTCCCCATTCGGTAATTTTACTAAACTTTCTAAGGTCTGCTGGATCGTAATATGTTTTTGACATGCTAATATTTATAAGGGTTATATTAATTAACGTAATATATGAATATCGGGTTTTAAGTCGAGATTTAATATCAAACTTAACAGAAAATTTAGCAGAAAGCTAATTTATTTTTTATCACAGAAATGAAATATGGTTTGCCTTAAAAAAGTCTTACTTTTAAAGTCTCTTTTGTGAAGAATGAATAACTGGATTGAATTATTATCAGAATTTAAAAAAAAGCAAGAACCTGTTGCTTTAGTAACTGTGACAAAATGTTATGGGTCAACACCTTGTGTACTGGGCTCTCGAATGATTATCACAGAAAAGAAAGACATATTTGGAACTATTGGTGGTGGTAAACTAGAATTTTTGGCCATTGAGCTAGCAATACAAGCTTTGCATGATAATAAAATTATAGAATCTGGATATACCTTAGGGCCAGAGTTTGAGCAATGTTGCGGAGGAAAAGTTGAATTTATAATAGAACCTATGAACCAATCACCAGAATTGTTTTTATTTGGAGCAGGACACATCGGACAAGAAATAGTGAAACTGCTCGTTGGTACACCGTTTAAAGTGAATCTTATTGATTCTAGAGAAAATTGGTTTGAAGGGAAGGAGCTAGATCCAAGTATTAATCCATGTGAGGTAAGTGAGATTGATTTTAAAACCTTTAGAGATGCTGTGCGATGGGGAAGAAGTTGCTATGTTTTAGTACTAACTCATAATCATGCTATAGATTTTGATATTATATCAATGGCGTTAAAAGAAGAGACTAAGTTTCTAGGTTTAATAGGAAGTAAAACAAAAAAAGTACGCTTTAATAATATGCTTATTAATGAAATGAATATCGAAGAAGGTATGAGTAATGTTGTATGCCCAATTGGTTTACCTATTGGAGGAGATACTCCAAAAGAAATAGCAATAAGTGTAGTCGCTCAATTGTTGCAAGTACACTATCAAGGGACTACTAAATAGATGAAAAGTAACAAATCTATCATTGATAAATTAACTGCGCTTTGGGCATTAAATGAGTCTGGGCTTGGTGGTTTTTTACATGTTTTTAATACACCTTTTACAGGGTTAATTGTAGGAGGGATTTCTATTTTACTCATTAGCCTAATTGCCTTTTATGCGGAAAATAAATGGCAAGCTATTTTAAAAGCACTTCTCATTGTTTTGATTATTAAAATGGCAGTGAGTCCGTATTCTCCTTTTGGAGCTTATGTTGCAGTTAGTTTTCAAGCGCTTTTTGGAGCGCTGCTATTAAGTAATTTCTCATGGAAAGGTGCGACTCTAATGATTTTAGGGATGGTCACGTTTTTAGAATCTGCAATTCAAAAAATATTCATACTCACTATTGTTTATGGAACAGAGCTTTGGGAAGCTATTAATATTTATGGTGCTTGGGTTCAAAACAAATTAAATTTTATTTCAGAAACCTCCACGACTTCAGTCTTAGTGACTATTTATCTTTTGGTTTATGGTATCTGCGGACTTTTAGCAGGACTATTCATCAAAAGCATGATTAACATTATTGCTAATAAAACCGAAAGTGATTTTTATATAGAACCTGATAATCTAGATTCAGATGCGACACCGTCAAAAGTGTCTTTTAAAGCCAAAGTGATTTGGGTTTGGTTGATTACAGTTGCTGTCATCGTTTTAGCATTCGCATTTTTTGGAGGCGATTTGTTTGGCTGGAAAAAAGGAGTTTATATCATGTTGCGTAGCTTCTTGATTTTAATGCTTTGGTATCTAGTCATAGGGCCTTTTTTATTAAAATTAGTTCAAAAATATCTTCGAAAAAAAGAATCACAATACCAAGAAGATATCACGAATGCCATGGACCTATTTCCTTATTTTAGACAGATTATTTCATTTACTTGGAAGGAAACAAAACACTTAAAAGGCTATACGAGATTCAAACACTTTATGGCAAATAGTATCTCTAATTGTATTCATTTTAAAATGCCTTCAAAATGATATACATTCTGTCAGATGCCATTAGATCAGGAAAAACTACAGCCCTTATGGATTGGGCACAACATCGAGATGATGTCAACGGTTTTCTTTGTCCAGATAATTCTCAAGGAAAACGCTGTTTTGTAAATGCAAAATCTCAAGTTGAATTTGATCTAGAAACAGATTCTGAAACTCAAGAGATTGTTGAGATTGGACCTTTTAGATTTTTAAAATCTGCATTTAAAAAAGCCAATGATTTGCTAATAATGTTGTCTTCGGAAATAGAACATCGTTATCTCATTTTAGATGAATTAGGAAAGTTAGAATTGAGAAACGAAGGGTTGCATCGTTCTGCGGAACTATTAATTCCAAGATTCATAAAGGATGAAAAGCAGCATTTAATTTTAGTCGTTCGAGATTATTTGTTGGAAGATATTATTGAACACTATCATATTTCTGAATATCAACTTTTAGGGAAAGAGGATTTAAAATCTCTTAACTAAATATCGTCTCACTCATCGCATAGTAAATCGCCATTAAAGCAGAAAAAATAGCACTTCCTAAGAATCGCCATTGTAGTTTAAAACGGTTTTGTATGATATAGTTCGCTACAAATGAAATAGGAATATTTACGATAAATGACCAGAAGGCAATCTCCAAAAGATTGAAACCAATAGCTTCAAACTGACCAGAAAATAATTTGATAAACAATAAATGTCTAGCAATCCACAATGGGTTAAAATATAAAATAGCTAAAACGGTCTTAGTTAAAGTGGCTTTCAAGCCTTTTAAATGTGCAGTCTTTTTAACGATCCAATCAAAATAATTTGGGATTTCAAAAGCGTAAAATGTTGCTCCAATAAGTATCATTCCTAATAAACGATACCATGAAAATTCATCTAATAAAAGTGCAGCAATGGTGTCACCAGCACTATAAATAAGTGCGCCTTTAAGGATGTTTGATTTTTTGTAGTGTAGTGCGATAAGACGTTTTAATTTATATCTGATTTTATTAAACAATAAATTTCACTATCCAGAAATTGACCATCAAAATAGAAGTTTTCTCTGAAATGAGCTTCTAATTTAAAGCCAAGTTTAAGTAATAACGCTTTTGAATTTTCATTTTCAATATTCACATTAGCTTCATAGCTGTGAAGATTTATGGTGTTAAATCCAAAACGAATTAATGTGTTTAAGGTTTCAGTCATATAGCCTTTTCCCCAAAAATCAGGATGTAATATGTAACCAATTTCTCCTCTAGAGTTTTGTCTTTCTATACGCCAAATGCCAAAATCACCTATGTGATTATTGCTTTGCTTTTCAATAATTGCCCAAGTAATCCCTTTGCGTTCATTGAATGCATTATGATAGCCTTCAATCCGCTTTATTGTATCTTCAACTCGTGTAGGAATTGCAGTATCCATATATTTAGAAACAGCGTTATGACTTCTCATGTTTAAAAGTGCTTGCGCATCTTCTTTTTTGTAAGCTCTAAAAATAAGTCGATCACTTTCTAATTCTGGAAAAGCATCAAAAACCTGTTCGTTTACTTGTGCCTCCATTATAGGTTATAGGTGTTTGTTTTCATATAAAGCCATTAATGTTTTTTCTGGAGTTAGAGGTGCATGAAATTTCAAATCATAATTTGGATTAAAGGCTTTAATTGCATTTTGAAGTGCAAAATAAGCACCAATACCATACATTAAAGGTGGTTCTCCAACAGCCTTAGATTTTAAGATTGCCATATCGTTCCCGTCAGTTTCAACAGGAATCACTTCTACTTCTTTTGAAACCGAAAAGATATCTGGAATCTTATAAGTTGATAAGGCATTAGATAGTAGTTTTCCGTCGTCATTATATGCAATTTCTTCCATCGTCATCCAACCGATACCTTGCGCTAAAGCGCCTTCTACTTGTCCTAAATCAATCCCTTCACTCATACTTTTACCATAGTCATGGACAATTTTAACGCTATCAAATTCATATGTACCACGTGTACAATCTACAGTAGTAGTAATGATTGCTGTACCGTAAACATGATATGCAAAAGGATGTCCTTTTTCTTTCGTTTTATCAAAGTGAATTTCGGGAGTTGCATAATGCGCGTTTTCAGTAAGCGCAACGCGTTTTAACATAGCGTTACTAATTAATTCTGTCCAAGTCATTGCTGATTTTTCACCATTTACATAAACAGACTCATGTTGTAATGAAATATCATTTCCCGAAGTGCTTAAAATTTCCGAAGCCACAATTTTTAAACGTTCAACCAAGCTATTACAAGCCATTAATGTTGCTTTTCCATTCAAATCTGCAGTAGAACTCGCAGCAGAAGGCGATGTATTTGCAACACGTGTTGTGTTGGTCGTTTCAATTTTAATTTTTGAAATAGGAATCGAAAATACATCTGCAGCAATTTGCATCATCTTCGTATTAACGCCTTGTCCCATTTCTACTGCAGCAGTACTAATTCCCACGCTTCCGTCTAAATAAATATGAACCAATGCGCGTGCATGATTCATAGGTGTGTTTGTAAAAGAAATTCCAAACGTAATAGGCATGAGTGCCAAGCCTTTTTTAAATACTGAGTTGTTTTTGTTAAAGTCTTCAACCTCTTGTTCTAAAGCGTCAATATTAAATATGTGTTTTGCAGAATCCCATGTGTTTTTTGCTTCTACTTTTTTGGCAATTTGACCATAAGAAAACGTGTCATTTTCATCTAGAAGATTTGCTTCTTGAATTGTTCTCGCAGAAACTCCAATTTCATTCGCAGCTTTTGCAATAGCAGATTCAATGACGAACATACCTTGAGGTCCACCAAAACCTCTAAAGGCTGTGTTTGGTGGTAAATTTGTTTTGCAACTTATCACTTTTGTGGTGACGTTGGGTACAAAGTAACTGTTGGTGGAGTGAAACAATGTTCGTTCAGCAATTGCAGGCGATAAATCTGCAGCTGCTCCAGAGTTTTGAAGGAATTCTGCTTCGTAAGCCACTATTTTTAAGTCTTTAGACAATCCGATTTTATAAGTGCTCTCATAAGGATGACGTTTCCCAGTCATTCTTAAGTCGTCATGACGATTCAATATCAATTTCACTGATTGGTTTAAATGGTACGTTGCCAAAGCTGCCATTACTGCCCAAGGTGTCGCTTGATCTTCTTTGCCTCCAAAACCACCACCAAGACGAGTGACATCTACTTCAATTTTGTGCATGGCAATACCTAAAACACGAGCTGTTATAGATTGAACAGATGTTGGTCCTTGTGTTGATGAGGTTATTTTTATAGTTCCGTTTTCTAAAGGTTCTGCATAAGCACCTTGAGACTCTATGTAAAGATGTTCTTGTCCATTAGAGAAGGTTTCGCCTTCAAAAACATATTCACAATTGGCGAATGCTTTTTCAGAATCACCTAAACTAAAAGATCGTGGCGCATTAATAAAACTCCCTTTTGCTTTGGCTTGTTTTGCAGTTGTTATTACTGGTAAGTCTTCTATTTCAATCTCAATTAATGCTCGAGCTTGGCGTGCGATAAATTCAGATTTTGCAACAATCAAAGCAATTGGCATTCCCCAAAAATGCACATCGTCTTCTGCAAACAAAGGTTCATCAGGAATAATACCTCCAATTTGGTTTTGTCCAGGGACATCTTTGTAGGTGAAAATACGTTCGACACCTTCTAGAGCTTCTGCTTTAGAATAGTCGATATGTTTAATTTTTCCGTGTGCTTTTGGTGAATCAAAAACCACAGCATGGAACGTGCCTTGTCTCACATTAACATCATCGACGTACAAAGATTCACCACGAACATGCGTATACGAATCTAAATTTTTTATGCTCTGTTTCAAGGCTATGGAAACCGCATCTAATTTAGAATCTAACGTACTATTTGATTTGTTTTTATGCATGCTGAACAAAGTCGTTTAAGGTGAATTGCTTCGGAAATAACTCTGTAAAATGTGCGAAGAATAATTGTCGTCCTAGAAGACGTTTATAATCACTTGTGCCTCGAACATCGCTAATAGGCGAAATTTCATTTTGAAGGATAGTATTAGCTTCAAGTATCGTTTCTGAAGTCAATGATTTTCCAGTTAAAAATTTTGAAGTGTCGTGTAAATACTTCGGAATAGCAGCAACTCCACCAATTGATACATGTGCTTCTGAAATTATATTGTTTTCTACAGACATATGAATGGCCGAATTGACGCTCGCAATATCCAAATGCGTTCGCTTACAGACTTTTTCGAAATTAAAAAACGATTGTTTTGAAGGTAATTTAAAGTGAATACTTTTTAAAAGTTCTCCATCATTTAAATCGTATGTTTTGTAAGCTTGATAGAAATTTTTGAGTGCTGTTTGTCTTTCTTTTCCATTTTCATCTGAAATGGTAACAGCACTATTAAGTGCTAAAAAGAAAATCGTCATATCTCCAATTGGAGAGGCGTTAACTAAGTTGCCACCAAAAGATGCCATATTTCTAATTTGTTCTGAAGATACTAGTTTTAAATGATCTTTTAATTTAGGAAAATAGGCATTTAAGGCATTATGATTCCATAAATCAGATACTGTAGAATTTGTTCCTATAGTACAACTGTTGTTTTCAATGCTAATCCCTTTTAGATAATCTTTTTCAGCAATAAGGTGTACTGAGTTGTCTGCTAAATGATCGGCTTGTTGGACATATAAATCTGTTCCGCCGGAGACATATTTTCCTTTAGGCTGATTGATGTCTTTAGCTTCTAAATCTTTTAAGCGTTCAGTAATAGTTGCAAAATAAGCGGGTATAAATTCGTTCTCTATAAGTTGATGTGTTGACAAGCCTTCCGAAGAAAAATGGAGTTGCTCACAAACTTGAAGTGCTGCTTTTTCAATGGCTTTGTAACCTGTACATCTACAAATATTACCGCCAATAGCATCCAAGGCATTACTATAATTTTTTTCAGAATTTGATAACGCGAACCCTGTAAGCGATACTACAAAACCAGGTGTGCAAAATCCACATTGAGTTGCATAATTAGCCTTCATAGCTTCCTGTTGTGCAGTGAGTTTATCTTTAAGATTTGTACCTTCAACAGTTACAATATGTTTACCATGCGCATTTCCAAGAGGAGAAATACAAGAGGTAATCGTTTGATAGTTGATGGTGTCATTTTCTAAAGTTCCAACGAGAACTGTACAAGCGCCACAATCACCTTCGCGGCAACCAATTTTGGTGCCCGTAAGACGTTGTTCGTAACGCACAAAATCCAATAAAGTCATCCCAGAATGTTCTGGTGTTTTTATGGTTTTGTTATTTAGGATGAAGGTTATCATTGACTAATACTCAGTTTTATCCATTTTTTTTGTCCATTCTTGAAAAGGTTCTAAAGCTACCTCGCGTGCTAATTGTTCAAATGGGATGCTTCTTTCGGCATATGGTAAAGGGATTTCTTTATAAATAAATTCATCATCAAAGCCAATATTTGCAGCATCTACTTGATTGCTTCCGTAATAGACTTTGTCTGGTCGTGCCCAATAAATAGCACCCAAACACATTGGGCAAGGTTCACAAGAGGTGTAAATTTCACAACCATCTAATTGAAAACTATCAAGGTTTTTACAAGCATCTCTAATAGCTGTAACTTCTGCATGTGCAGTAGGATCATTTGTTGAGGTCACTTTGTTATTACCGCGTCCTACAATTTTACCATCTTTAACGATGACGCAACCAAAAGGGCCACCTTCATTATTATTCATTCCTTTAAGAGCAGCATTTACTGCTTCTTTCATGAATTGTTCTTTATCTGTCATATGTTTTTCTTCTGAATATTTATATTATTATTTGAAGTGTGTCTTCAAAAACTCATTAGCATTTATAAATAACACACGATCTATAATTTCAGGTGCTGAAATTTGATTTTGTGTCTGCAATTTAATCTTATGGTTTTTAAGATAGTCATCAGCTTTCTCAACCAAATAGGGTTTTATGTCTTCAACGTTTTCTGCAGTCCAAAGTCCTTTTATTGGATTTACAATACCGTCAAAATCTGAACCTATTGCTACTGTTTCCCATGCAAACAGATCATTTTTGTCTAATAATTCACCAATATGACGAATTTGTCTCCAGATCAAATCTGATTTATTTTTATAACGTCTTTTTTTACTTGGCCAATACACTCTAGAACTTCTAATCGCTTTTTTGTTTGCAATGCGACGCTCGTCTAATTGCAATCCAAAAATACCTTTTGATTTTGCAATACGCAAGATTTCTGAATCATATAAATTAATATCGTCTTCTCTGAAATATTGACTTTGTTCAGAATCTGTAATATGAGGTTCGGCAATGGAACGTTTACCATTTGCTGCGCCATGACTTACTATAATTGGAATGCCTTCATTTGCATAGGTCGTTTCTAAAAGTTTATAATAGCCTGTTCTTGATGCACGACTCATATGTTTTACGTCTATGAGGATTCGCTTGTTGTTTGTATTGTCTAATAATTTATCAATGACTTTAAAGCCTAAATCTGTGATGTCTGTGTCAAGACCGCGATTTTGATTTTTTTTAATTAATCCAATACTTATGCTTCTTGCGTGACCACAAATTTCATTGTAAAAGTGATGGGCGAGTGTTATGAAAAACGGTTTGTGCTCCCAGTTTTTAACGGTGTCTAAGTTGTTTAAAACCGTTGTGTCATCTGCTGTATTTTTATCTAATTCTAAACCTGTTTCAAAAGCGTGAGCACCTTCTATAGATGGGACGAGGCTTATTATTTTTCTAGTAGCAGTTGACGTGGTGATATTAGTGGATATTTCCGAATAACTATTGACCAAACGATACGTAAAAGTGACACCATTAATAACCTGAGCAAAATTATCGAGTTGTTTGTAAAAATCATATTCATCATTTAAGTCTTGAAAATAACTATTGTGATTTCTGAGGTTATCAATACGTTTTTGGCTAACGCCTGCAGTTAAATTCACGAGTAGATCCGGAAGGAATTTTACACCTAACATTTTGTCTTTGAGGAAATGTTTTTCAAAAGGGTATAAAGAGATTACAACAATATTGCAATCTGCTTTTGCTAATGCGGTTAAATCAGTTTGTGTGAATTTTGTAAGGGTTAGTAATTTGTTGAATTGTCGTTCTATGAAATTTGGCGGACTATAATGCCAAATAGAGTTTTTTCGACCACTATTAAGATTGTTTTGTTTTGTTGGTTGGTACTTAAAACTCTTACCATAGGGTTTTAAGGCTGGATGGCAGTGAAGATCAATATAAGATTTTTTCATTTTTTGGTTGGTAGCGTAATCATTTAAAGATATTGATTTTTTATCGAATTTTAGAGTAATACGATTGAAAATCATTAGATTAGATGCCTTGTTAATTTAAATCTATTTATGCTTTATATCATTATTTTTATTGGCCTTCTTGCTTTTGTTGTATCTGTATTTTATAAAATGTATTCAAAAAAAACTGAGCAATTTCCTGAACATTGGCACATTATATTACTCAAAGAAGTTAGGTTTTATAAGAGTTTAGAGTCTAATGAACAGAAGCGTTTTCAAAGTAGGATGATGCAGTTTTTAGGTGAAGTATATATTGATAGTGTTGATTTTGAAATAGAAGATTTAGATAAGATCTTAATAGCGTCGAGTGCTGTGATACCTGTATTTGGATTTAAAAACTGGCATTATCCAACGGTTACTGGGATTATAGTATATCCTGATAATTTTAATGAAGATTTTGAATTTGCAGACAAAAGTGAATCTAGACGAATTGCTGGGGTTGTTGGTACAGGTCGTTTAGAAGGTAAAATGATTTTATCGAGAAAAGCCTTGTATCATGGGTTTAGCAATAAAACTGATAAAGGTAATACTGCTATTCACGAATTTGTCCATCTCATTGATAAAATGGACAAAAATATAGATGGAATTCCAGAGGTGTTGATGGAGAATGTAAACGCAATTCCTTGGCTTAAATTGGTACACGATAAGATGGAAGCCATTAATAATGATACATCAGATATTAGAGCGTATGGTGGTACAAAACAAGCCGAGTTTTTTGCTGTCGCTTCAGAGTACTTTTTTGAGCGCCCAAAACTGATGAAACGCAAACACCCTGAATTATATAAAATGATGGCTGAGTGTTTTAGAGTAAAGTTTTAATGCTTCGGAAACTTTAAACCTTCAAATCAGCATCATGCTTAATTAAAGATTTCACAAAAGGTTGTTTGGTCAATATTTGTCCAGTTGCAGCTTTAATTGCATTAGCTAAAGCACCACCTGCTGGAGGTAATCCAGGTTCCCCTAATCCTGTTGGTGATAAATCATTCTCAACAAAATAGGTGTGAACGATAGGTGTTTCTTTCATTCTAATTAAACGATACGTGTTGAAGTTGACATCTTGTGGTTTGCCGTTTTCAAAAGAAAAATTACCATACATAGCGTGACCAATACCATCAATAACACCACCTTCAATTTGATTTTTTGCACCTGTTGGGTTCACTACGATTCCGCAATCTACTGCAACAGTCACTTTCTCTACCATTGGTAATCCGTTCTTTAATGTAATGTCAACAACTTCAGCAACATGGGTATTATGACTGTAGTATGCAGAAAATCCTTGATGAACACCTTCTTTGGTATTTCCCCAATTACTTTTTTTGGTAGCTAATTTTATAGCGTCTGTCATGCGCTTTGCAGAATATTGAATCTTAGGGTCTTCTCCATCGGTAACATTTTTAAGTAAGTCTAATCGTAATTGTATTGGGTCTTTCTCACATGCTTCTGCTAACTCATCAAAAAAGCTTTGTTCAGCAAATGCTAAAAAGTTAGTGTAAGGTGCTCTCCATGCTCCAGTTGTAATATTACTTTGGTGATTTCCAGATTCTACTTTGTAATTTTTAATGGCTCCAGCAGGAAAGAAGTTTGGGATTAATCCATACATATTAGAGTTAATAGCAGCTTCTTTTAAATGGTAACCTGTCACTTTCTTATCTTTTATTGAAGCAGCAATTCTATATTTAATAGCTGGTCTATAAACACCTAATGACATGTCATCCTCTCTGGTAGAAATTAACTTAACAGGTTGTTTAAGTTTGTTAGCAATTTCTGCTACTTCATAAACAAAATCACCATAGAGACGTCTTCCAAAACCTCCACCCATACGTGTCATATCAACATGAACATCTTCGAGATTACGATTTAATAGTGAAGCTACTACCTTTGCTGCTGCTTCAGGAGTTTGTACAGGGCCAACTAAGTGTATTTTTTCATCTGTAACATCAGCGAAAAAATTCATAGGTTCCATACAGTTATGAGGTAAGAAAGGTGATTCGTAAGTGCGTTCTAAAACGTTGTCAGCTTCAGTAAATGCTTTCTTGATATTACCATCTTCACGTCTGATGTCTAGGTTTTTGCCATCTAAAATTTTCACGAGCTCGTCGTCATGCATCTTAGTGTTCTCGGTTGTAGAATCATCTTTCCATGTGGCTTTTAAGGCTTTTTTGCCTTTAATAACATCCCAAGTGGTTTTTCCAATCACTACGACTTTATCTGTTTTACTTAATCGCACGCTCCAATGTGCAGATGGGTCAAAACTATCTTGATTTAAGTAGTTTCTTGCTTGTTCTCCAATAGTAATCACATCAATAACACCTGGTAAGGCTTTAGCTTCAGAAGCATCAAATGATTCTAAAATTTGTCCAAAAGCAGGCGGTCTCAGTACAGAAGCATATAGCATGCCGTCAACTTTATAATCTAAACCAAATAATGGTTCGCCAGTTATTATTTTTTTGATATCAACATTTATGGCGTCTTTGCCTATGATTTTATAGTCTTTTGTTTCTTTTAGTGTCACATTTTCTGGAACTTCGAGATGTGCTGCTTCATTCACAACATCGCCATATCCAAGAGTATCACCATTAGCGTTTTTTATGATGCCTTCTGATGCTGAGCAAGACGCTGCATCAACGTTCCATTTGATAGCTGCGGCATTAATCAACATTTGTTTTGCAGTTGCTCCAGTTTGACGAAGAGCGTCCCAACCAAACCTAATCGATTGGCTTCCGCCAGCAACCTGTCTACTAAAATTAGTAGTATCTAAAGCGCCTTGTTCAATAGAAACATGTTCCCATGGGACATCCAACTCTTCTGCAATAAGCATTGGCATGGATGTTTTAACGCCTTGTCCAATTTCTGGGTTAGGCGAGAAAATAGTGACATAGCCATTTTCAGCAATTTTTATAAAAGCATTAAAGTCTTTAAAATTTAATTTTGAAATATCAACTGGTGGAGCAACAGCGTCTTCACAAGATGTTAGAAAATTGAACCCAATTAAAAGTCCTCCAGAGGCAAGGGCAGAAGTGCGAAGAAAATTTCGTCTGCTAAATGTGAATTTGTTTTGATCTTTCATAATTAATTAGCTTAAGACATTTTTTTTGCAGCAAGAGCCACTGCTTTTTCTATTCGGTTGTAACTAGCGCACCTGCATAAATTACCATTCATGGCATTTCTAATCTCTTTGTTATTAGGATTTGGGTTTTGACTCAAAAATGACGTTGCTGTCATGATTTGACCCGCTTGACAATAACCGCATTGCGGAACATCAAGCTCTTTCCAAGCTTCTTGAACAGGATGTAATTTATCGTTAGCAAGTCCTTCTATGGTTGTTATGTTTGCGCCTTCTAAACTTGCAATTGGGATAGAGCAACTCCTAATAGCTGTGCCATCCAGATGAACAGTACATGCTCCACATTGTGCGATTCCACATCCAAATTTAGTGCCTACCAAATTTAGTTCGTCTCGAAGCACCCAAAGTAAAGGTGTGTCTTCATCAACAGTTACACTAACTGCTTTCCCATTAATCTTCAAATTGTAACTTGCCATAGCTAAAATATATTTAGCTAAAGTTAAAGAATATTTGTCTTAAATATACTGAGTATTAAATTTTTATAATGAATTTAGGAAATTGATATACTCTTCCTGAGTGTCTATGTCTATTAATTTTTCGCTTTTAATAGAAATGATTTGTGCTTTATTTGTGTTTAGAAATTCTTTTGCGCCTTTGTCACCTTTTAACTGTTGAAGTTGTTTGAAATAAGTCTTTGGAAAAATAGCTGGTACACCAACATTTTTATAATATTCTGAAGCTGTAATTTTTGTTGGGTT
>CAJQOA010000228.1 GCA_905479815.1 uncultured Psychroserpens sp. | reverse complement strand
GTCCAGCTCAATGTTCTAATCCAATTTGTTCTAATAACTTTAGTAATGAGTTTTGGAGAACCCTCATTCATTAGTTTTATATGAATTGGAACCTGAAAAATCAAAGTGCTTAACCATATAACACCTAATAAAGCAATATTTGCTATGTAAAGATCTTCTGGGTAATTATACAATAAAATAATCCCAGTTATAACTTCAATAGTCATAATTGGGACTGTTATAAATCCTGTAACTGCATTTTTCCTTTCATAAGCAGGAAATGTATCACGATCTATTTCTTTGAAAAGCGGGTAATGTACTACTTGAACAAACCAACATAAGCCAGTCATAAAAACAGTAGTAAAAGCATGTATGAGAAGAATGATTTTCATTTAAAAACGTTGTCTAAGAATAACTTTACACTCTCTTGATTTGCTCTAATTAATTCTTGTCTTGCATTCTCAGTATCACTAGGTTTCTTGTCTTGCGATAATTTAAATTTACCTTCCCAAGAGGTGATTTCAATCTCAAACATTTCAATATAATTTAGATTACGGTCTAATCTTGGATTATCAACTTCTAAAACATATTTATGATCAGGAGCTTCAAGAAACTCTGTCATTGTAATTAATGATTGTTTTAAAGCAGCTTTACTTTCTATAGCTTTCACAGTGCCTTTGAGATGTAATTTAATATAGTTCCATGTTGGTAATTGCGTGGTGTTATATATGCTAGGCGAAATGTAACATTGAGGTCCAGAGAAGATAATAGTAACGTCATTGTTGTCTTTTAAGAGTTTAGCCTGTGGATTATAAATATCAATATGACCAATGAGTTTCTCACCTTCCAAGACTAACGGTAAATGCGTAATTAAAGGCGCATTGTTTTCTACGGAAATGAGCGTTGCTAAAGGATACGTTTTAATAACTTCAAGTAAATGAGTTTTATCAGTATCTTGATGATGTTTTGGTGGATAATTCATGTTCAGATTTTTGTCTTTTAATTCAGTTATAAATCTTCAAATAATTGCACCAGAAAGTTACAATATATATCTTTATGACATGACAGAAAAGCCGGAGTCATTTTCCATAAAAAATTGGTCACAAGATGATCAGCCAAGAGAGAAACTTCGTGATAAGGGGAAGTCTTCTTTAAGCGATGCAGAGCTTGTTGCTATACTTTTGGGTTCTGGAAATAGAGATGAAAGTGCTGTAGCATTGAGCAAGCGTATTTTAGCAAGTGTTGATAATAATCTAAATGCACTAGGGAAGCAGTCTTTAAAACAACTGATGAGTTTTAAAGGTATAGGAGAAGCAAAGGCAATTTCTATTGCTGCTGCCATGGAGTTAGGAAGACGACGTAGAGGTGAAGATGCACTCCAAAAAATGACAATTACATCAAGTGCATCTGTCTTTGAATTCATGCAACCTATCATTGGAGAGTTACCACATGAAGAATTTTGGATTTTATATCTTAATAATTCTAATAAAGTACTGCAAAAAAATCAATTGAGTAAAGGTGGTATTACAGGAACATTAGTTGATGTAAGATTGGTACTTAAAACGGCTTTAGAGGTTGGAGCAGTGGGATTAATATTGGCACACAACCACCCATCAGGAACCTTAAAACCAAGCGAAGCAGATAAAAACGTAACTCAAAAATTAAAAGTTGCTGCTCAAAGTTTAGATATTAAAGTCCTAGATCACTTAATTATCACTGAAAAAGCATACTTTAGTTTTGCTGATGAAAACATATTATAGCTTAATCCATATTTAAATTAAATTGCTACTCGTTTATACACATAAAATCACACCCAGAGTGCGCTATGCTTTTAAGCATTTGTGTACTAGAGTTCTTGGGATACCAGTTTCTTTTACGACGACGATAGAAGATTTTATTGCGCATGACAGTTTGAAAATGTCATATACTAGACAGCCACTAAGTAATGAGGTGTTTATTAGAAATCATGAATTACTTTTTGAACAAGGCTTATCAGATGTAGATATTAATGTACAGGATTGGAATGGTACAAAATGTTTTTTTCCTACTGGAGAAAAAAGTGCATTGCCTTTTGACATTTTTGCAGCATCTTTTTATTTATTGAGTCGTTATGAAGAATATCTTCCTCATGTAAAAGATGAGTATGGACGTTTTACTGCAACAGAAAGTTTAGCTTACAAAGAAGATTTCTTAAAACAACCAGTTGTAGATCTTTGGGCCTATAAACTAAAATCTATATTAGAACAAAAATTTGAAGGTTTTACATTTCCGAAGAGAACCTATAATATCCAACCTGTAATTGATGTGCCAACTGCCTATTATTTTAAACAAAAAGGTTTATTGAGAACTATTGGTGGAGGTTTGAACGATTTATTTAGATTGAAACTGAGACGTTTTTACCAACGGTTTTTAGTACTATTTGGATTTAAAAGAGAT
This sequence comes from uncultured Psychroserpens sp., assembly GCA_905479815.1. Lineage (GTDB taxonomy): Bacteria > Bacteroidota > Bacteroidia > Flavobacteriales > Flavobacteriaceae > Psychroserpens. Next base: position 17,708 of record CAJQOA010000228.1, on the reverse strand, counting down.
CCATATGATACGTTTAAATGGATTATAAATAAACAGAAGCAATATAGATTTAAGTTTAGAGTCTTCTTTTTGATTGGAGACTATTCCACTTATGATAAGAATATCAATATCAATAAGAAGAAATTTGTATCGTTAATAAAGTCTGTTGCAGATTATAGTAAAGTTGGTTTGAAAGCTTCTTATTTATCACTAGACGATATTAGTATTCTTAAAAAAGAAAAGAAAAAAATAGAATTCATAACTAACTATGAGTTGGAAGCGACTCGAAATTCTTTTTCAAAAATTAACTTGCCAGTGTCATATCGTAATCTAATTGAGCTAGAAGTGAAAAAAGATTTTACGATGGGTTATCTTGGGCATTCAGGTTTTAGAGCAGGTACTTGTACACCATTTTTATTTTATGATTTAGATTATGAAATACAAACACCGTTGCTCATTAATTCATTTCACTGTATTGATTTTGCTTTGTTAAAGCACCAATCACAGCTGGATAAAGAGGAAGAATTACAGCGATTAATGAATACAGTAAAGCAAGTAGATGGAACGTTTACGCCTGTGTTTCATAATTATTCTTTTGGTAGTGATGCCAGATGGAAAGGTTTTAGAAAATTATTCACTCAAATATTAGACTCAGTAGATGAAACATCTAAGGTTTAAGCTTAATAATAGAGCTATTTACTCGTTAAATGTTCCATTTGTCCGAAGAAAATAAATAGAAAATACAAATGAAAATTAAAGGAATAAAACATGTGTTTTTTGATTTAGATCATACACTTTGGGATTTTGATAAAAATTCGGCACTCACTTTTGAAAAAATATTTGACGTTCATACTTTAGGTATTAATACAAGAGAATTTTTAGATGCCTATGAGCCCATAAATTTAAATTACTGGAAATTATATAGGGAAGAGAAAATAGACAAGGAAAGTTTACGATACAAACGATTAAAGGATACTTTTGATGCTGTAGGTTCACAAGTCTCTGATGAGGTAATTAATCAATTATCTGAAGATTATATTACATACCTAACAACCTTTAATCACCTTTTTGAAGGTACTATAGAACTTCTAGATTATTTACAAGCAGATTATGAGTTGCATATCATAACCAATGGTTTTGAAGAAGCGCAACAACGAAAAATGGATAACTCCAATATCTCTAAATATTTTGAAACTATTACAAATTCAGAATCTGCAGGAGTAAAAAAGCCTAACCCAATAATTTTTAACCACGCATTGCAAACGTCTAAAGCTAAACCAGAAGAAAGTATAATGATTGGAGATAACTACGAAGCTGATATTTTAGGAGCCATTGACGTTGGTTTGGATGTGATTTTATTTAATTATCACAACTATAATGCAGAGCCTCACATTAAACAAGTAAACCAACTTGTAGATTTAAAAAAATACCTTTAGGCATTTTAATATACTTATCTATAGCTAACGACGTTTTAAAAGTAAGCTCAAGTTGTTATATAACGAGCATTTTAAAATCGCTATCACTTAGTTAGTAAATAATAGCTAGTAGTATTTAAACGTTAAAAGTTAAAATATATATGTACATGAAGATACTTAAGTTTCCATATTTGCACCTTCTTTTTTTATGCTTTTTTATAACGACTTCATGTGTAAGTGAGGTAGATTTTGATCAGGCTGAAAATATTTCGCCAACACCAGTTTTAGAGGCAAGTTTAATAGTTTCAAACCTTGAAGCATCAAATTTTATTGATGATACAAATCAGCAAGAACTTTTATCTATATCAGATGTTGTTCGATTGAATTTTATAAATTCAGATTTTTTTGTAGATCAATTAGTAAAGGCAAACTTGACATTTCAGTTTACAAATAGTTTGAATAGAGACTTCAACGTTGATTTTATTTTTGTTACTGATGCAAATGAACAGCGGTATTTAGCTCAAGTTGAAGTGTTAGCTGGTTCACCAGATAGTCCAACATTTATAGAATCTAATTTTTTAATAGAAGAGCCAGATTTATCTCTTTTTGTTGAATCTACAAGGTTAATTTATGAAATCACTTTACCACCAACGAACACTCCTATTGCCCCTTCAACATTAGGGGTTTTAAAATTAGAATCTAAGTCTACATTTTATTTTGAATTTTAAGTAGATGCGATTAACCATTACCTACATATTGCTATTCTACTCTTTTTTGGCTTTCAGTCAAAATAAAGAGGTGCTTTATGATTTTAATGATATTCCACAAACACTTAATCTAAATCCTGGTGCTTTAATTGAGTTTGATAAACATTTTGGGATTCCTTTATTATCCCAATTTCATTTTAATTTTGGAAGTTCTGGAGTCTCAGCTTATGACATTTTTAAGGATGATGGTGTAGATATCAATACTAAAATTGGTAATGCTATTACAGCATTATCTGATAAAGATTATTTTACTATTAATCAGCAATTAGAAATTATTAATGGAGGATGGCGAAAAGATGAAAACACTTATTTTTCTTACGGAATTTATGAAGAGGCAGATGTTATTTTATATTTCCCTAAGGATTTAGCAACATTAGTTTGGGAAGGGAATGCGAATTATATTGGTCGTCCATTTTCATTAAGTGATATTAATTTAAAGGCAGAGCTATTATCTGTTTTTCACTTCGGAATAAATAAAAAACTAAGTAAAAAGCTAACCATAGGAGGTAGAGCAAAAATATATTCTAGTATTGCTAATGTTAAGAGTGCTAATAACTCTGGTACATTCACTACTAGACCAAGTACTTCGGGAGATAATTTTTATGAGCATACATTTCAATCTTTAGATGGTTTAATTCAAACATCAGGTATTGCTTCGTTGTTGGGAGATGAAAATTCAGATGTTGGTCAAGATATTAAAACGCTTAGAAAACGTATCTTGCTTGGTGGAGACTTGGGCTTAGGTTTTGATTTAGGGTTTACATATCAACCAAAAGATCAACACGCTATAACAGGGAGTATTGTAGATTTAGGAGCTATTTTTCACAGTAAGGATGTTGAGTCTTATCACCTTAATGGAAGTTATACTACTGAAGGTCTAGAGCTTGTTTTTCCACCTCTTTTAGATATAAATGGGGAAACGCCTTATTGGGATGATTTAGAAGATGAGTTCAATGAAAATATTAAGATTGATACGCTTAAAACTAAATATGTGAGTTGGCGTTCTACTAAATTGAACGCCTCTTATCGCTATAACTTCGGAAAAGGAATAGGCCAAGACTGTGATTGTTATGCTGGAAGTAAACCGTATTTAAATTCGGTTGGATTTCAACTCTTTACAGTATTTAGACCCAAAAGACCACAAGTTGCTGTAACTGCTTTTTACTACAGGCGCTTATTTGATTTTATGAAACTAAAAGCAACCTATACGATTGATGATTTTTCTGCTTATAATATTGGATTAGGAGCATCGTTTAATATTGGTGCATTTAATATGTATTTCACTGGAAATAATTTGTTCGAATTGCAAAATATTTCTAAATCACAAAGTGTATCTTTACAATTCGGGATGAACTTAATTTTTGATTCAGATGACTAGATTACTTTATATTTTTATATGTTTTGTTGTATTTCAAACGCAACTCAATGCTCAAGCATCAATAAATGACTATAAATACATTATAGTACCCAAACAGTTAGATTTTTTGAGCTCTCAAGATCAATTTCAAACGAGTTCATTAACTAAGTTTCTTTTTAATAAATATGGCTATACCGCTTTTTTTGACGATGATGATTTACCTGAAGATTTAAGTAAAAATAGATGTTTGGGATTAAGAGCAGATATTAAAAAAAATAAAGGTTTTTTGATTACAAAACTTCAAATTGATCTATTAGATTGTAATGATAATATTGTCATGAGCTCTTTAGTAGGTGAGACTAAAATTAAAGAATATAAAAAGGCCTACCCAATTGCAATTAGAGAGGCTTTTGTTACCTATCAATTTTTTAATTATAAATATGTAGCTAATGATGATATAGTAGCTTTGGCAACCAGTAATGATGACTCTTCAGAAGCAAAAGAAATTGAAAAACTTAAAAAAGAGGTTGAAGCCCTTAAGGTTAAAGAGAAACAAGCTGCTCTTGAGTTAGAAGAGGAAAAACAACAAGTAGCTAAACAGCAAGACAAAGTTGTAGAAGCTGCTCAAGAACTATTTGGCGTTGAGGTTGTAGAATCTGTTGAGGATGATATACTGTATGCTCAACCTATAGAAAATGGATTTCAAATTGTAGATACGCAACCTAAAAAAGTAATGATTTTGTTAAATACTGGAACACCTGATGTTTTTATAGTAAAAGGTAAAGACGCTATTGTATATAAGAAAAACGGTTCTTGGATTTACGCTTTAAATAGTGGAAATGATTTAAAATTAAGTGATATAAACCTTAAATTTTAATAACCGTATTTATCTTTCCAACGCGTTTTTAAAAATTCACGTTGTGTATTTTCCCTAGCATTATTTCCTGGATTGTAAAGCTTTGTGTTTTTTATGTCATCTGGCAAAAATTCATGAGCCACAAAGTTATTGTCATAATTATGTGCATATTGATAATTATCTCCATACCCTAACTCTTTCATAAGTTTAGTTGGCGCATTTCTAACAGAAAGCGGTACAGATAAATCACCAGTTTCTTTAACTAATTGTTGCGCTTTACCGATGGCTTCATATGCAGCATTACTTTTTGGAGACGTTGCTAAATAGGTTGTACATTGACTCAAAATAATCCTAGATTCTGGAAACCCAATTGCAGATACCGCTTGAAATGTATTATTTGCAATAACTAACGCCGTTGGATTGGCATTCCCAATATCCTCACTAGCTAAAATTAATAAACGTCTTGCAATGAACTTAACATCTTCGCCACCTTCTATCATACGCGCAAGCCAATATACTGCTGCATTTGGATCGCTACCTCGTATAGACTTTATAAAAGCAGAGACTATATCGTAGTGTTGTTCTCCAGATTTGTCATATCTCACAATATTATTTTGAACACGTTGCGTGACAGCTTCGTTAGTGATTACAATGTTGTCGTTTTGATCAAATGATGTAACTATGAGTTCAAATATGTTGAGTAATTTTCTAGCATCTCCTCCAGAAAGTTTAATTAAAGCTTCCGTTTCTTTAAGTTTAATGTGACGCTCTTTTAGTAAAATATCTTCTTTAAGTGCGCGATTTAAGAGCGCTTCTAAATCATCTTTTGAAAACGATTTTAAAACATAAACCTGACAGCGAGATAATAATGCAGGTATGACCTCAAAACTTGGGTTTTCTGTAGTGGCTCCTATCAATGTAACCCAACCTTTCTCTACTGCTTGTAATAATGAATCTTGTTGAGACTTACTAAATCTATGGATTTCATCAATAAATAGAATAGGGTTTTTGGTTGTAAATAAACCACCACCTTTTTTTGCCTTCTCAATAACTTCTCTAATGTCTTTTACACCACTGTTTATAGCGCTTAACGTGTAAAAAGGACGCTTAGATTCATTAGCTACAATGTTTGCTAGTGTTGTTTTTCCTGTTCCTGGTGGTCCCCAAAAAATCATCGATGCAATGACACCTTGATTTAATTGCTGTGTCAAAACGCCAGTTTTACCAACTAAATGCGACTGACTTAAATAGTCATCAAGCGTTTGCGGACGTAATCGTTCTGCTAAAGGTTCGTTCATAATGTAAAATTACAAAAAACCAATGTGACAATATTTCATAGTTTTGATAAATGGAGAGCATTTTGATAATTAAGTTAAAATATGAGTAATCAACAACAATTTAAATATTCAACAGGAGTCATTGCATACCCAATACTTTTTGTACTATCCATTTGGATCGTATTCTGGATGCAGGTAAGGTTTTTTCCGTCGATAAAGCGTTTAGGGGTTTATCCTCAAGAATTAAAAGGGTTATTAGGGATTTTTACAAGCCCCTTTGTTCATGCAGATATTGAGCATTTATACCATAATAGCATACCGCTTTTTATTTTATCGGTTGCACTTTTTTATTTCTATAGAAAAATCTCTTGGAAGGTATTGTTCTTTGGAATATTACTTTCTGGCTTGTTTACATGGGTTATTGGTAGACCAGCAAACCATATTGGAGCTAGTGGATTGGTTTATGTACTTGTAAGTTTTATATTTTTTAAAGGAATTTTTGCTAAACATTATAGATTAGTTGCCTTATCGTTAATTGTTATTTTTCTCTACGGAAGTATGATATGGTACGCATTTCCTGTTAAAGAAGGCATATCATGGGAAGGACATCTTGGAGGACTTCTGTCTGGGTTATTATTTGCTATAATTTTTAGAAAATCTATTGCAAAACCAGAACGTTATGTTTGGCAACAACCAGATTATAACGAAGAGAATGATCCTTTTTTAAGGCATTTTGATGACAATGGAAATTTTATTGAACTCAAAGAACCAGAAGTAGAGGAGGAGCCAATTTCCGAAGAAATAAAACCTAATATTACTTATGTTTTTAAGGAAAATAAAGAAGACAAAGATTCTTAACGACGCTGTCTAACTGCTTCATACAAAAAAGCACCACAAGCTACAGATACGTTAAGTGATTCGATTTCTCCAAGTATTGGTAGCTTAGCTCTCTCATCAGACACCTTTAAAACAGATGGGTTTATCCCTTTTCCTTCAGATCCCATAATGATAGCACATGGTTCTGTAAATGATACGTCGTAAACAGTATTATCTGTTTTTTCTGTGGCAGCGATGACTTTTATTCCACTAGCTTGCATATGAAAAACGGCATCTTTAATATGATCAACCTTACAAATTGGGATTTTAAATATAGCTCCTGCACTTGTTTTTATTGCAGCACCATTTACTGGAGCTCCACCTTTTTTCTGGATAATAATACCAGAAACACCTGTGCATTCTGCGGTACGAACAATAGCTCCAAAATTACGAACATCACTCAATTGGTCTAATAATAGAAATAAAGGCACTTTCCCAGACTCTATAGTAGTAGTTACCAATTCGTCTATGTTATGAAATGTAATAGGTGCTATTTGTGCAATTGCGCCTTGATGATTTCCTGTTGTTAATCTATTCAGTTTTTCTACAGGAACGTAAGAACTGTTTAGGCGTTCTTTATTAAGTAATTGTTCTAACTCAGTAAATAGTTCACCTCGTAATCCTTTTTGTAAAAATATTTTATCAATATTTTCGCCAGATTTTATAGCTTCAATAACTGCCCTAATACCAAAGATGGTTGTTTCTTTTTCCATGGGTCAAAGGTATAAAAAAACCACTCTAAAATTAGAATGGTTTTAATCAATTATGTAGCACAATTATTTCTTAATAATTTTTTTACTGATACTAATGTTTCCAGAGTATATTTTTGCAAAATAGATTCCAGAGTTAATGGCTGAAATATCTATGGAATCACTATGGTTAACTTCTAGTACTTTTTTGCCTAAAATAGAATATAACTCAATTTTATCAATGGTCTCTCTAGATGTTATATTTACAAAGTTTGATGCAGGATTTGGGTATATTTTTAAATCAGCAATATCAACATCAGCAACACTTAAATTCTCACAAGCTGAGATATCTGGATTTAGTTCTATAGGTAGTCCAGGAGAAAGGTCTCTACCTATAAAAGCAGGGAAATCTGGCGCATACTTAATAGCTCTAAATAGAATACCAACAACAGGAGGCGCACCTCCTTGAGAGCTGACTGTTCCGTCGATGTTGTTTACAGGGTTTTTATACTCCCATACAATATTATCATTATCATCTATTTCAAAAATTTCACCAGCTCTACCTTCACAAATCAAAATGTTTCCGTTCGCTAAACGTTGTGCACTACTAACAATTGCCGAGTAAAAATCTGAAGGATCGCTAGATTGGTCAGAGTAAGAATAGTCAACACTTAGTGGGCCATAAGCTGTATTAGCAGTATAATCATATACTCCAGGTGCAGTTGTTGGTGGATCAACTATTATTGCTTCAGAATATTCGGGAGTTCTACCATTACCGTTATTGAAAATCATAAGTTTTCCAGCATCTGATAAACCATCTGCAATAACATGAGGATAGTGCTGTCCAAATAAGGTGCGATCTGCTTCTGTTCCTTGTCTGTATGCTTGTGGGTTTCCCCAACGATATAAAAGGTCACCACCATTGCCATAAAGGCCTCCTGAGCTAGTTGATGCTTCGGCTGTTGTGGTTGAATGATCTATAATATAAATTTCACTAAGGTTACGAGAACTCATAACTATTTGGTCTAGATTCTCGTTATATTGTATAGAGTTGAAATGAAGCCAGTTAGAACCACCATTTCCGCCATTTAAAAAATTAATATCAAGCTTCCCAGGATTTAAAGCCACATCGCCAAAATTAGATTTAGCAATATCAAAATCTTGAATAATATGGTCTTTAGCATTCCATTCCCATACAATATTTCCTTGAGTAGCACCAACAGGTTCAACCTCTATAACTTGTTCTGTATAAAGTCTAGACTGACTAAGTAAGTTTGGATCTCTACCAGCTGTTAAAGCTTCAGTTTCAGTAAGTACTGTTGCAGCAAGAATTAATACATTGCCATTTGGCATAGGAAATACATCGTGATGTTGTCTAAATTGATTGGTACTATAAGTATATGACCAAATAAGGTTATCATCCCAATCAAAAAGTTCTACAATACCACCTTGACCACCAAAGACTATATCACTGCTGCCATCTTCTAATCTTCCTGCTCTAAGTAGATTTCCGTTAGGTAAAAGATATACTGCGTTACCTGGTAAATATGTGCTATTCCATTCGTTGATAACTTCACCACAATTATTAATCAAGAACGATTTTGTGTTAGCTGTTATAAGTGTATATGCTTCAAAAACATTTTGATTGATAAAGGTTGTACCGACTGTTTGTGCTTTAGTTAATGAGAACGTTAAGATTGTTAGAAATAGGAGTAGTCTTTTTATCATGATTTCAATGTATTAGCAATTTTTCTTTTTTCAAATATAACGATAGAATACCTAATAAAAAATAAAAGCCTCTTTCAGAAGAAAGAGGCTTTTATAATTTACTAAAATGTATATGTTATTCGTTACATAAGTTTAATGCAATTGGACCAGCTGAAGCTCCAGAAGCACCTGATGCTACTAGATTTCCACTTGGAGCATAAATCTGGAAAGACATTTCTCCCCAAAAATCACCATTAAAAACAAAATCTGCCGATAGTGTTCCTACAGGGATCTCAAATGTATCTGAACCAGCACTTGATTGATCAACACAATCATAACCAGGAGCTTCGTATGGTGTACAAAGACCTAATTCAATTATTTCTCCAGAATCTAGAGTAATAGTTATTCCAGCTCCTCCACCATCACCAGTTAAAGGTTGCCATCCATCACCATAAGAATCTGCCATGTCTATTGTCCATATTCCTGCTGGAGGAGGAGCAATACATACCACAGATGATCCAAATGTGTGATCTGCTGATTGGTTATCGAAGTTTGAACTAACATCACTCCAAGTTCCTTGAGCATTAGTAAGTGCTAGTCTGTAGCTAAATACATCACCACCTTCAAGAGCAGTTTGGGGTAAGTTAAGAGCTGCTAATATTTCTGCACCATTATATACTACTTGAATTTCTGGGTTTGTTCCACTTGTGTTAAAACTTGAAGACCCAAGTGTGTATAGTAAAGCCTCTGCAGCTGTAGTTGTAGAACCATTAAAGCTTACAAAAACATCTATAGAAGTTACATCATTTCCATTATCTAAAGAAAACAATCTGTAATCTTTAGAAAATATTGAAGATGCAGGATCTAGTTTATTGATATTTGTAGATCCATCAGAACCAATCTCTGAAGCAAATGGTTGTCCTGTGACATTAAGATCGTCAAAATCAACAGGTAGTTTATCATCGTCTGAACATCCAGTAAAACTTACTGAAATGATAACAGACATAAAAATTGTTTTTAATATTCTATTTTTCATAATATGTTTTTTATTGAATAAATCCTGCACTGTTGTTATCCCAGAACACTTGTTCTGATAAACCAGGTTTTTGATTAATATTTGGATTTCTATCTACAGATACATTAGGATATAAAAATGATCTTGGGAAACTCCCTGTTCCTAAGTATGTTGGTTGTAGATTTATTGGCGTTCCAGTTCTTCTGTAAAGATTATAACCTTCTACACCATTACCATACATTGCTAACCAATACTCTTTACCAACAACAGCCATTCTTTCATCAGCACTCGTTGCTGCATCATATAGTGCAAGAACTGCGTCAACATAATCATTAACATCATCAGCATCAGGAACACTTCCAAAACTTTCTGGGTTAGGTAATTTACTCATTACTGTACTTATAGAGTTTCTAACACCTTCTTCAAGCATTGCTCTTGCATCGTCAGTAGTACTTAAATATAAAGCAGATTCAGCTCTCATGAAATATGTAAAAGAATTCATCATGATTGGCCAAATACCAGCTCCATTTAACCCATCTCCTGAATCAATTCCTGCTGCTTGATCATCATCGAAGTTTCCTCCAGCTGGATATACACCAAATGTCATACGTTTTGCATTATCTGGCGGAATACCATCATTTTCAGAGTGATCCCTTCCCCAATATCCATCGCCTCTATCAAAAAGAGAACAAAATGGCATAGGTTGTGCAGATATTGCATCAATTGGAGCATATGTGCTTGGCCTAGGGTCATTCCAACAATCAATTTCATTGTTTAATACTGCTGGATCCGATGGGAATGCGTTAGTTTGTCTGTAAATGTAATAACGTAATCTAGGATCATCAATACCTTTTTCTACGGTCATAGCCCAAGCTAAGTAATTTGGTATGTATTCACCTGTATTAGCTGCTTCATACTCCTCTACGTAATACTGATGCTTACTTTGAGGGTTATTAGAAGTTCCAGCTTGCCAGAAGAAATCATCAGCACTATCAGTTATAAAGTTATCTTCCATTAAGATAGTAGCAATAGCACCTGCGGCACCAGCTTGATCTATTAATCGTCTTGATAAGTGATATTTTAATTTTAAGCTATTGGCTAAACGAGTCCATTTAGCTTCATCACCAGCGTAAAATAAATCAGTAGCATCAGGAGTCAAACTAGTGATATTACTGAAATCAACTAGAGCAGCATCTAAATCTGCTAATGCTTGAGTATATACATCTTGTCCAGGATCTACTGTTGGGAAGTTATCTCCACCATTTAAAGCGTCAGATAAAGGTACATCTCCAAAGTAATCAACTAGAGTCATTAATGTATAAGCTCTAATTATTTTTAAAATTCCTAAATGTTTAACTCTATCAGACTCAATTAATATAGGTTCAATTTTATCAATTTCATTTAGAATATCAGAGTAACCAATAGTCCACATTCCAGATGCATTAACATTACTATTGTTGTAATTTACCTGGTAAGTATCAAACATGTACTCTAAACGTACAGATTCTGCACCTGCTTCAGTAGCTTCCTCAAAAAATTCAGATAAGCTATAGCATACAAAATTTAAGTTTGTATCTGGGTCTAAATTTTCGGCAGAAGGTAAGTTTGGATCATCCAAAAGGTTTAATTCAGTAGTCTCACATGAAATAAAGAGAGCTAGGAAGAATAACCAAAATATATTTTTATTAATTTTTTTCATTTTTCTATTTTTTTAAAATGTTACTTTAACACTCATACCATATCGTTTTGAATTCCAAGATGTAAGATAATCAAACCCTTGTGAATTACCAACACCAAGACTATTTAGTTCTGGATCATAGTTAACTTCTTTAGGTGTGTTAAATGCTCTTACAAAAAGGTTTTGACCAGAAAGTGTTATTGATACATTTCCAAAAGGTGTCTTATCTAAAAACGCTTTAGGTAAATTATAACTTAAAGACGCTTCTCTTAATCTAATGTGTGAAGCATCGTAAACCAATAATTCATCAACACCAAAACCAATGTTATTAAAGTAAGCTTCAGTAGCTGTTAATTGAATGTCATTTGGTAATCCAGTACTTTGACGAATTCCAGGTAAAATAACACCTTGAGAACGATCAAAGTTGCCAACAACACCTCTACCAACTAGAGCACCTACAGTAGTTGCAAGTATATCTCCACCTTGTTGGTATTCCCATTGCATATTAAAAGTTAAGTTTTTCCAACTAAAGCTATTGCTAATTGTTGAGAACCAATCTGGGTTAGGATCACCGATAATACCATTTGAAGGATCTTGAATCCAATATCCATTTTCATCAATTAATCTATTTCCTGCATCATCTCTTAGTACTCTTGTTCCAATAATAACTCCAAGTTGCTCACCATTTATTGCAGCATTCGCAGGTGTAGAGAATATACCACCATATAAAATTTGCTCACCGTCATCTAAACCTTGAACTTCACTTTTGTTTTTTGAGAAGCTACCTGTTATTTTCCAGTTGATATCATCTGTTCTAACAGGAGTAATATCTGCAGAAATCTCAATACCTTTATTAATAACGTTACCAATATTAGTAAATTGACTTGTATAACCAGATTCTGGCGCTAAAGGTCTTAAAATAATTTGATTCTCAGTATCTCTGTTATAGTATGTGAATTCAAGTCCTACACGATTGTCTAAAAATCTAGCATCAACACCTACTTCAAATTCTTTTGAAAGTTCAGGTTTTAAGCCTGGGTTTGGTAAAAAATTAGGTACACTAGTTGTTGTGGTACCTGTACCATCTGCATTCTGAAAAATATTAGGTATCAATGAAGTTACAGATCTTGTATTGTAAGGTCCAGGGAAACCTGGAGATGTACCGTAACCTGCTCTTAATTTTAAATAATTTAATCCTTTAGTCGTTCGCAGTCCTTCAAATGCACTTGTTGGAATAAATGAAGCACTTATACCAGGAGAAAATTGAGATCTGTTTGCTTGCTCTAATGTAGAAGTCCATTCGTTTCTTAATGATGCATTAAGATATAAAAAGCTTTTATACCCTACAGTAGCAGATGTGTATATTGCTGCATTATTTTCTTCTGAATACTGTTGGTATGCATTATTGTTATTAGCGAAAAGTGTACCTTCAATGATAGTACTTGAGTTAATAAAGTTTAAGTGATTTTGTAAACCAAAAATAATTTGATCTCTACTTTCTGAACCATCTCTATAAAACTCTCTTCTCTGAGTTGTAGCACCAAACGTTGCTTGTAAGTTAAAGTCTTCTGATAATTGCTTATCTATATTAGCTATAACTGAGTGATCCCAAATTGTGAATCTTGAAGATGTCGTTTGAAGATATCCATTTGGATGAATACCATCATTTGCTCCTCTATTTATAACTCTCATTGTTCTATCGTTAGTATTATCTATACCAAGTCTATAGCTCAATTTAAGCCAATCTGTAAAATCATAAGATGCTACAAAATTTCCGAAGAGTCTATTTGTATTATTCTCATCACGAGTATTATCAACAACCCATAAAGGATTCATACGATCATTACCACCTCTATACCAAAGACTTTCTCCAGTAATTGGATGTTGATAAGGTGTGTCTAATGTAACACTTCTAGGGATGTATAAAACATTCCATACAGAAGCAATACCACCAGTACCTGCTGTAGATATACTTACATCACTACCAGTAGAGGCATCTGTGAATGGTGACCTTAAATCAGTCTTTGCAAAACTTAGCTTACCACTAACTGTGAACTTATTATCCATTTTATAAGTACCACCAACATTAAAGTTGTTTCTGTTTAATTTATTTCCTGGAATAAAAGATTTGTCATCTACATGACTATATCCAAAACTAATGTTTCCTTTATCTCCAAGTCCACCTGCTACACTAATTGAAGTGTTAGAGATTACACCAGTTCTAAAAAAGCTGTCTTGACTATCTATAGGACGGTAAGGAACAGTTGGAGAATCTAAATCTGTTCTATTTGGAAATAATGTAGATGGCTCAACACCAAAATTGTTTAATAGCATTGTTCTAAAAGCATTGTCAATAGTTTCTTGACTACTAAATGCTGCACCCCAATTACTAAAGAAAGGACCATATACATTCTGAAATCCTCCACCATATGTATCTTGATACTCTGGTAAATTAATGTTATTTAAAAATAATGATTGTGTTACAGAAATTTCAGTGCCTTTTTGTGCTTGTGTTCCAGTTTTTGTTGTAATTAAGATTACACCATTTCTACCTTCACCACCATAAAGAGCAGTTGCACTTAAACCTTTTAAAATACTAACACTTTCTATATTGTTTGGATCGATATCTGCAAATCCACTACGAACATTACCAGATTGGAAATTTGATGAACTAGCTGATTGGTTTGCACCACCAGTAGAACCATCAAATGGCACACCATCAACAATAAATAAAGGTTGGTTTCCACCAGTAATGGAAGAAAAACCTCTAATAATAATGTTAGATCCACTACCAGAAACGCCACCAGTACCAGTAATTCTTACACCTGCAGCTTTACCACGAAGTATCTTAGCAATATCGGTATCTGCTTTTTGCTCAATATCCTCTTTAGATACTGTAGAAACCGCATAACCTAACGCTTTCTTTTCTTTTCGAATACCTTGTGCAGTCACAACTACTTCTTCAAGTACAGATGCGTCTTCACTCATAGTAACGTTTACTGTGGCATTAGAGCCTACTGTAATAGTTTGATTTTTTAAACCAACGTAAGAGAATACTAATTTGTCTCCTTGGTTTGCTAAAATGGTATAATTACCATCAAAATCAGTCTGTGTTCCATTAGTAGTTCCTTGAACCACAATATTAACTCCAGGAATTGGTACCCCAGATTGGTCTGTGACCATTCCTGAGATTGATTTTTCCTGTGCATTTCCCAAATGCACACTAAACACTAATAATAGTGTTAGAATAATACTAAATTTTGTTTTCATAAAATAAATTGATTTGAATTAGCCTTAATTCAAATATCTTAATAAAAAGTTAAGAAAACTAGTATAGTTGTTAAAAATTTAAGATTATTTTCAGTGTTTTTGTTAAAACGATAAAAACAATATTGTAATATATTGATTTTCAGTATAAATAATGAGAATCTTGTATTAAAAAGTCGTAGTTAAACTCAAGTGAATTTTAGAATCAGACAATTTAAACTTCTGGCTTTCAGTTTTTCCGCTTGTGTAATTAAACCTAAACAAACCAGCTTTAGTGAGAAGCCCAAATCCAAATCCAAATCCAAATAGTTTTTCTTTTTGATTTGTAAGTTGGTTTTCAAAATATGCAGCGTCAATTACTGAGTGAACGTAGATGGTGTTATTGAGTTTGTATCTGTATTCGGTGTTTAGTACAGTAAATAGATTTGCTATTAAACTGTTTTCTTCAAACCCGCGAATAGAATTAATGCCACCAAAACGTGGTAGTTCGTTTTCTAAATATGAATCAGAGATTAAGTAGTTGGAGCTAACTCTTCCGTAGATACTATTTTTATCATTAAGATTGAAAATCTTGAATGTATTGAGTTGAAAACTTGATTGTTTTTCATTTATATCTTCATATAATCTATTTCCAATACCAGTAGAGACATCAAATAGGAAATTAATAGGAAACAGAAGATTGAAATTTTGGCGATCTATGTACTTGTAATTTACAAAATATTGATTCGATTTGTAGTCTGTAATTAAAGTGGATGGGATGTCTAGTAAGTCTGTTGATTGAACTGATGAGATTCCGCCAGAGATCCTATGCTTGCTGTTAATTTGGTAATTAAGCTTAGCTGCTTGAGTTACTGTAACAAAAGACGAATCTCTTTTGAATATATTTAGATTTAAATCGACTCCAACAGGAGTGTTAAATATATATGGTGCATTTAATCTTAAATCAAAAGTCTGCTGCTCACTTTCATCGCTCTTATATAATAATCTTAAAGACTCGCCATAATTTAAATTATTAGTTAAATTTAAATCTAAATATCCATCAAACTCAATCTTATTTGTAGCTTCATTAGTTCCAAACCCTAAGAAGCCATCAAAAGTATTGCTTTTGGCTTTTTCTATATACATATATAATATGGTAGAGTCTTGTGAGAAAAGAACTTCTGGATCTCTAATTTGGTTAGCAAAATTTAAATCATTTAGCGACTTCGTTTTTTCTTTTATTTTTTGAAGGTTGAAAGTTTGTCCTGCTTTAATTTTTAAATAACGTTTAATAAATGACTCAGGAAATTTTTCATAACCTTTCAAAACAAGTTTATCTATAGTTCTAGAATTTAATTTAGAAACAGATAGTGACCCTTTTAGTTTTTTATTATCAATTTTAATAATATCAGTTACAATTAATGAGCTAAAAGGATTGCCTTGATTTGCTAATTGCGTATTAATGAATTGCAAGGTGGGTTCTATATGTTCAATAGGAATAACTAAATCACTACTCTTGTTTAGAAATCCGCTCAATTTTAAAATAGACAAACTAACCAAATCATTATGAGTAATAGTAATGGACTCATATTTGTTTTTTAATCTGAAATTTGCTTGGTATGACGAATCTGTCTGTTTGATTAAATTAAGACGCTCCGTTTCTATATATCCAATTTGGATTAATTTTTTTTGAAGTTTTGAGATTTCAATTTCTAATGAAGAATAATCTTCAAAGGATTTTTTGTAACCTAAAGAGTCTATAGATTTTGTTTCTTTTTCTGAAGAACCTAAGCAACTCAAATATAAGTTTTGTCCAGATGCATTAGTGAAATACAGCAAAAAAAGGAGTATGTTGAAAAGATGTTTTATTTTCGGCATCAAAGATTCTATTATTCAAATCTAACGCAAAATAATTACTAAAAATATCTCTATATAAAAATAATTTTAAAAACTTTCTAAAATTAATCGTTAGGGGTTTGAATAATTGATATTTATTTCTACCTTTGCAGCCCTCTAAAGAGAGGATTTAATAAAAATTATATAGAAATATATGCCAACAATTTCACAATTAGTACGAAAAGGAAGAGCCAAAATAACCAAGAAGAGTAAATCGGCTGCTTTAGATTCGTGTCCACAAAGACGTGGTGTGTGTACTCGTGTTTATACAACGACACCTAAAAAACCAAACTCAGCAATGCGTAAGGTAGCAAGGGTTCGTTTAACAAACGGAAAAGAGGTTAATGCATACATCGGTGGTGAAGGACACAATTTACAAGAGCACTCGATAGTATTGGTTAGAGGTGGAAGGGTAAAAGATTTACCAGGAGTTAGATATCACATCGTTCGTGGTGCCTTAGACACAGCAGGTGTTGCAGGTAGAACGCAACGTAGATCTAAGTATGGTGCAAAACGCCCTAAGAAGTAAAACAAGTTAAGCGTTATGAGTTATGAGTGCGAAATGCCTCAACAACAAACAACAAACAACTAAACACTCAAAAAGAAGACATGAGAAAAAGAGCAGCAAAAAAGAGACCGCTTTTACCAGATCCAAAATTTAACGACCAGTTAGTAACTCGTTTCGTTAATATGATGATGTGGGATGGTAAGAAGTCTGTCGCTTTTAAAGTATTCTATGACGCAATTGATATTGTAGAAGCAAAAAAAACAGACGAAGAAAAAACAGCTTTAGAAATCTGGAAAGATGCATTATCTAACGTTATGCCTCACGTAGAAGTACGTAGTCGTAGAGTAGGTGGAGCAACATTTCAAATTCCAATGCAAATTCGTCCAGATCGTAAAGTATCTACAGCTATGAAATGGTTGATTAGTTACTCAAGAAAAAGAAA
>CAJQOA010000227.1 GCA_905479815.1 uncultured Psychroserpens sp. | reverse complement strand
CTGTAACCGATTCTAAGAACTTCCCTGTATTTATCAAAAACTCGGTATCATTCTTATCAAAACTTCCTGAACTTAACTGACTGTTATTCGCCTTTATCATTTCAGAAACCGACAAGAAATCCAAGCCGCTGGCAGCCAATTTATCTTTATCCAAAACCACACGTAATTGACGATCTCTACCTCCAATTTTATGTGTAATTGCGACATCGTTTATCTTTTTAATTTCTGCCTCTAACTCTTGAGCCATTTGACTTAATTGGTAATCATCGTAATTCTCGCTCCACAACGTCAGACCTAACATTGGCACATCATCAATAGCACGTGTTTTCACTAACGGAAATGTTACACCTTCTGGCATTTGATCCATGTGTTTGTTGATCTCGTTATATAATTTCACAAACGAACGCTCAATATCTTCACCCACATAAAACTGCACGATGACCATGCCTTGCTCTTTCATTGAGGTTGAATAGACGTATTCTACACCTTTAATATTCGAAATTAATTGCTCTAATGGTTTAATCACTCGCGATTCTACTTCCGTAGGACTTGCGCCTGGATAGCCCACAAAAATGTCTGCCATAGGCACATCAATTTGCGGTTCTTCCTCTCGTGGAATTAAAAACGAACTGTACACACCAACAACCATAAACACAATCATTAACAACACGGTTAACTTTGATTGCATAAAGACTTTGGCAATTTTTCCTGCGATTCCTTCTTTCATTATAATACGATTATTGAATTGAAACTTTCGCTCCATTAAACAGTTTACCTTCAGCCGAAACGATATAAGCTTCATCAGCATTTAAACCAGATAAAACTTCTACTTGGTTTCCATAAGTTCTCCCCAAACGCAGCCATCGTAATAGTGCAGTATTGGTTTGACTTACCGTATACACTCCAGATAATTGTCCATTGGTGACAATGGCATCTGTTGGAATTAAAACGAGTTCTGATGTTTCTTTTCTTTCTACAGGAAACTGAACCGTTGTAAACATGCCAGATAAAATAGTAGCATCTGTTTTCTCTAAATCTATTTTCACTAAATATTGTCCGCCTGTATTTTTTGCTGAAATGCTTACTTCTGTAACCTTTCCTTTTAAGGTTTGATTGATAGACTTCACTAATACATCAACCGAAGATCCATTTTCAATTTCAGAAATTTCAGTTTCTGGCACCATTGCTATCACTTCAAAATGTCCTGGAGTTTCAATACTTATTAAAGGCACTCCTGGATTAGCCATATTTCCCTCTTCCACATTTTTACTAGTCACTATGCCGCTAAATGGTGCTTTAATATTACTATATGCAAACTGTGCGTTGATCTCATTTTTCATTTGATTTGCAGATTCCAAACGTGCTTTTGCCATTTGAAAATTAGCCGTCATATCATCCAGTTCTTTTTGTGAAGCACTATTATCTGCAAACAAGTTTTCAAAACGATTATAGTCTTTTTCAGCATTAACAAAAGCAGCTGTTGCCTCTGTAATCCCTGCATTAACTTGAGCTCGTTTGGCTTGTAAATCAGAATTATTGATAGATACTAATAATTGCCCTTTACTTACTTTATCACCAACATTAACGTGTACTTTATTAACGTAGCCCATTAGTCGCGTGCTTAACTCTGCACTATTAGATGCTTGAATTTTTCCGCTAACACTTAAAAAAGGACTATTGTTATTTACTGCGACTTGATCAACTTTCACGGCTATTGCTGGTGAATTATCTGCAACTAGTTTGTCATCTTTACTGCCACAACTGGTTGTAAAAAAAGAGACTATGACTAAGGTTAATAGGTATATATATTTCTTCATCTTAAAATTATTCTTTAGTTAAAAATTGTAGATAAGCTTGCGTATAGTTATACTCAAAAATGGTTTGATAATACTCTAATTGCTTTTGTGCGTATTGTGTTTCGGCAATCAATAAATCTGAGGTTTTTTCTAAGCCTTCTTTAAATCGATTGGTTCTAATTCTTAAAGATTCTTCCGATTGCTCTAAAGCTAAAATTGTTAATTTTAATCTATTTTCAGCATCTAAAAAAGCACGTTTTGCTTTGTTTAATTCTAGGTTACTTTGGGAGACGTATTGCTTATATTCTAACTTTGATTTTTCAAATTCTGCTTTACTTTTTTGTGCTTTCCCGAAACGCTTTGAGCCTTGAAAAATATCCCAACTTAATTGTGCTCCAATCAAATACCCATTAGCATCACCTTGAAAAACTTGATTATCATATAATTGATAATTTGCAAACGCATTTAAACGTGGCAAAAACGCCATCTTATCTGCTTTGTTCATGGCCTCATAAGCATTAGAAGCCAATTGCATCGCTTTTATATCTGAACGATTTTCGGAGATCGCTTTATCTCCTATTGTAAATGTTTCAATTGTTAATTCATCTGTTGGTATGTATACCACATAACTATCATCATTCATTAAAAACGACAAATAATTTGATGCATTTTGCACATGACTTTTAGCAGTTTGCAGTTGATTTTGCACCTCTGTAACGCGTACCTCAACATTTAAGACATCTGCACGCTGTAAATAGCCTTGCTTGAAACTATTATCTGCTAATTTTTTATTTTCATTTGCAGCTTCCAATGCTTTATCTAAAACCTCAACGGCTTTATATGCTAATTGTAATTGCATGTATGCTTTGTCAACTTCAAAAGCCAAATAATCTTCTGTACGTTCAATTTTTAAAGACATCGCTCCCATTTTAGCCTTGGCAGCTTTACGTTGATATATCCCATCAAAATTGAGTAATGGTTGTTGAATCTCCAGCATTGTTGCGTAGTTTTCAACCTGCGAAGGATCATTTAATAGTGCTGGATTAAAATCATTTTGCGTTAAAATTTCCTGATTCAATTTAGAACCAAAAGCCATTAATGGGTTTGTTGTTGCTATTGCTGTATGACTTGCTGTAATATTTGGTAAGAAGACTGCATTTGTTTGTCTGTAATCTGCTCGTGCTTTTTTAAATTCTTCATCAGAAATCTTAATCGTTATATTGTTTTCTGAGACCTTACTTAATACTTCAGGTTTTGTGATGGAAACCGCTTCTTGTGCATTTACCAATATCGCAAATAGCAAAAGCATAATCGATAGTATATATGTGTTGTGTTTCATTAGCCTTATTAATTTCTACAAAATTAGGTTTTGATTTACCCGAAGTCAGTAACTAATGTTACCGAGGAATCAGAATAATTACGAGTGCATCTCTTGCATGAGATAAAAGTAATTCTTGTCTTTAGTGTTGGAAATGATATAAATCACACCTAACAAAAAAAGTACTCAAACCGAATTGAATATTATTTTATCTATATCACTTACTTTTGTAGCATCTATGGATTCATTAACTCAAATCGTATTAGGAGCAGCAGTTGGAGAAGTTGTTTTAGGCAAAAAAATTGGAAACAAAGCGATGCTTTATGGAGCTATTGCTGGCACTATTCCTGATCTAGATGTCTTTGCATCTTACTTTACAGATACAGTCACAGCGCTTTCCATACATCGCGGATTTACACATTCTATTCTATTTTCTATACTTTTTGCTCCCGTTTTTGGTTGGATTGTATCACGTTATGAGGCTTTTAAAAATTTTAAAAGTTGGTCTTGGCTATTCTTTTGGGCATTTGTAACACATCCAATTTTAGATGCACACACCACTTGGGGAACACAATTATTTTGGCCATTTGATTTACGTTTAGCATTTAAGACCATATTTGTAATCGATCCGATTTACACCTTACCTTTTTTAGTGTTTTTGATTCTTACTATGCGGCAAAAACGGACAGCTAAAAAACGACGTATTTACAATAAAATAGGTTTATTAATAAGCTCATCATATTTAGTCCTTACTTTTCTTTTAAAATGGCTTGCGTTTAATCAATTTGAATCGGCTTTAAAAACTCAAAACATAGCCTATTTAGAA
The DNA here is from genome assembly GCA_905479815.1 of uncultured Psychroserpens sp. Taxonomy (GTDB): domain Bacteria; phylum Bacteroidota; class Bacteroidia; order Flavobacteriales; family Flavobacteriaceae; genus Psychroserpens. The sequence continues at coordinate 20,533 of CAJQOA010000227.1, read as the reverse complement.
ATTGACACAAGACCTTCACCATTAAACACCATACTTTGGAGTGCGAATGTAGAAACAGAAGATGCTTATTTATTGGGCAATTATTCATTTTTTGATACGCAGCCAATAACTTTTAAAAGCTATCCCAAAAACCATGAACTATTAGGTGATCTTGTTAAAAACGAAAGTATAAAACGTATGATTTCCATTTCCGAAGGATGGTATACCATTAACAAAAAGAATGATAACCTTTATTTTAACGATTTACGATTTGGGCTTTTAGACCTGAAACCAAAATCTGAAAACTTTGTGTTTAAGTATAAAATAGATGTTGATAATTCTGGTAATGTTCACTTTGTAGAAGAACCTAAAGATAAACGTGATGGAAAAAAATTACTCTCAGAATTATGGAAGCGTTTAAAAGGAAATTAAGTATTTAATTTTATAGGTAAAACATGATAATAATCAGTTTTAAAAATTGCTCTAAATAGTACATTTGTACTAATGAAAATAAGCACCTACATTTTTTCTATTATACTAACAACACTACTTTTATTTAGTAGCACAAGAGTATCATTAACTTATGCTTATTACGAACTAGACCCTATTGGTTTTATTGAAGCTTTATGTGTTAATCAAGATAAACCAGAACTAGAATGCAATGGTAAATGTCATTTAAAAAAGGTTGGACAATCGCAAAATAAAGAGCAAAACACACCTGAAAGCATTATTGATTTTAAAGAGCTTATTCTCTTTTCTGATACGATTAAATCTATTGTATTTAATCAAGACGAATACATTAAAAAACAAAGCCCAACATCTTACCAAAATTTATATTCGTTTAATACTACAGACGACTGTTTCCATCCACCACGCGTATAATTTTTCTTTGATTGATAGTCATAACTATCACAATTACTCAAGTTAAATTATATAATACTATAAAATGAAAACATTATATAGTGTGCTTTTATGTGCACTAATCACAGTCATGTCTTATGGTCAAGAACAAAATGAAACCAAGAAAGACACCACAAGACAAAAAGTAACTAAATTAGATGTCGTTATCGTTACAGGAAATATAAAAAACGACCCAGTTCTAACGATGGTCTACACTAATTATGATAAAAACATTGTGCAACCTAAAAATGTTGCCGATTTGTTTAACAACATTAATGGGTTTTCGGTTATTAAAAGAGGAAATTACGCAATAGACCCTTCATTTAGAGGTGCTCAATATGAGCAACTAAATATTCAGTATGATGGAGGAACAAAAGCCATGCATGCGTGTCCAAATAGAATGGATCCTATTACGACACACATTATTCCTGAAGAAATAGCTAAAATCGAGATTATAAAAGGTCCCTATACAGTGCGTTATGGTGCAACTTTTGGAGGTGTCGTAAATTTGGTGACTCAAAAACCAGATTATGAAGACTATGGTTTACATGGAAAAGTATCTGGAGGTTATGAAAGCAACGGAAACTCGTTAGTAAACTTAGCACAATTGCAATATTTTCAAGAAAAATATGATATTGTTGCTAACGCTGGTTATAGAGATTTTGGCAACTATGACGATGGTGATGGTATTGAAATCCCTTCCTCTTTTAGAAGTACAGATTACGGAGTTAAATTAGGGTATAATTTTTCAGACAACCAACGTTTTCAAGTCCATTGGAGACAATCTTTTGGTCGAGATGTATTGCATGCTGCATTACCTATGGATACAGAATATGATAATAGTAGTATCCTATCATTAGACTATAAACTAGATCATATTGGTAAAGTTGCAAAATCATTAACTGCAAAAGCGTATTACAGCTATGTTGATCATTTAATGACCAATACAAATAGACCATCTTTTATGATGATGGAAGCTGCATCTGCAGTAGATGCAACAACCATTGGTGGAAAAATTGAATTAAACTGGAAACCAGTAGAAAAGTTAAATGTGTTTTCTGGATTAGATGCTATACATATTGCAAGAGATGGTGGCAGAACAAGATTAGTAAAAGTCATGAATGGAAACGTATTACCAATGCCTATGACTTTCAACGATAAAGTATGGCAAGATTCTTACATAACAGATATAGGCGTGTTTACTGAAGCAAAATATACTATCCATTCAAAAACCATACTTACTATTGGTTTAAGATATGACAATGTAATTTCAGACATACAAGATCCTGAAGAAGACTTTGCAACCATGTATGATCTAGAAAAGCGTACAGAACATAACGTAAGTGGAACAATTTCTGTTAAAAAAAGGGTGTCAGATAAATTTACTTTAGAAGCTGCTTATGGACGTGGAGTTAGATCTGCAAATATGATAGAACGTTTTATCAATCATTTTAATGTAGGTCAAGATCCTTTTGAATATATAGGAAATCCTAATTTAAAAGCCGAAGTCAATAATCAATTTGAAATTGGATTTAAAGGGAAAGAACCACTAAAAAATGGACTTAATAGCTTCTCCTACGAAACGTCATTTTATTATTCGTTTTTTGAAAACTACATTGTTGGGATTATTGACCCTACAATTACACGAAAGTTTAACCCTATGGCGCAACCAAGTAGCGTAAAGGTCTTTCAAAATTTAGACGAATCTTATAAAACTGGTTTTGAAGTTATGGCTCGAATAGATTTTTTGAATGATTATTATTTCAAAACTGAATTAGCCTATGTGTATGCTAAAAATAAAGATTTAGCAGAATCTCTACCGTTAACACCTCCATTAAATACAAGACTCGTTTTAGGTTTTCAGAAAGAAAATTTTTGGGGAAGCTTGCAGTACAACCTAGTCTCTAAACAAAATAATATTTCAAGAAGTTTTGGAGAAACAGTAACTAATGGTTACCAAACTTTAGATATACGTTTTGGTGTCAAACCAATACAAAACATCACTTTGGGAGTTGCAGTTATTAACGCTTTTGATGAAGCTTACAATAGTCATCTAAACTTCTCGTTTACTAATCAGGTAGATTTTGAAAGAACACCAATTACGGAACCAGGACGTAACTTTTCAGCATTTTTACAATATAAATTTTAACTGATAGACACTACTAATTCAAAAACAAAAAAGAGACTCAAATGAGTCTCTTTTTTATTACTAAATTCTATTTAGATGTAGCATGTGATTTTTATCTAAAATTTCAGAAAAAACGCATACCTTATTTATTCTGCTTTTTTTGTCCTTTTGTTTGATGCTTTCCTTTTCCTTGCTTAAAATGCTCATCAAACCATTCTGGTTGTTCTATCTTGTTATCGAACATATAATCTGCAATTTGCTCAATAGTTTCTTCTGGATATGGAACTTTAACCATGACACCAAATCGTCTTACTGCACCAAACATTTTTGCGTTTTCCTCAGTTGGATTTTTAATCCATTCTTGCATTGCTGCTTTAAATTGTTCTTTAGTAGTTCCTTCGTTTATGTAATGCTTTTTTATAGCGATCATTGGTGGTGCTAATCGCTCTGCTTCACTAGCTGTTGCGCTATGACATACGTAACAATGTATTTCCATGAGTTGCTTGCCTGGATGGTCTTGTTCTATTTGTCGTTCTATCACATTTGCTACTATGTAATCCTTGTTTTTTTGGTTATTACAACTCAAAAAAACGACTGCTGATAATACTAAAATTATTGCTTTCATATGTTTTTATTTAATCAAAACAAATTTAATATCGCTAGTAGGATAAACCGCATGATCAATATTTTTTGGTAAAACAATAGATTCTCCTTGGCTCAAATCAAATGCATCTTGACCTATCATTATCTTAGCTTCGCCTTCTAGCATTAGTAAAGGTGTATCCATAGGTGCAGAATGTGGTTCTAAAGTTTGCTCTTTTTTCATTGCAAAAAGTATCATCTTATAAGCATCACTTTCAAAATAGATCTTGTTATTTACGTCTTCCTTATATGTGACTAGATTAGATAGCGCATCTTTTGTTGCTTTTTTGGTATTAGTTTCTGCATTTGAGCAGCTTAAAACCAGCATAATTATGGTTAGTATTAGTACGTTTTTTTTCATGAGTTTATAGTTATTATTTTTTGACGACTCCAGAAACCTCTGGGCTGTTCGCTATTAATTATTCTTTTGAGAAACAAAGCTTTAAGCATGCTTGTTTCGCACTATTTAATTTTTCCAATTGAGGTAGCCTCCTTTTAAATCATAAACCGTTTTAAAACCTAATTGTACTAATAGTTTTGCAGCACTTTGGCTTCGACTACCAGATCTGCAATACAAATACACAGGCGCTTCTCTATCTAATTTTTCAAAATATTCTTGGAAATTTTTGCGATTAGAAATATCGACATTAATAGCATCTGTAATATGACCAGAGTTATATTCTCTAGTTGTACGCACATCTATAAGTTGTACGCTATTGTTACTAATTGCATTTTTGTATGCATTTGGTTCTAAAACTTCTACGCCTTCTAATTGCTGTGCGTTTAGTCCAAAAATCGAGCTGAATATTGACATGATTATAAGTATTGATTTTTTCATTTATTAATTGTCCTACTGTATGTAAAATTAGACAGTAAAAATGAGCTATACAGTAACCTTTGTTACATTAAACAAAAAAAAAGAGTAACATTTCTGTTACTCTTTTCAAAACCAACCAATCAATTTTTCAGCCATCAATCATAGACTGAAAAATTTATTTTTATTAAACACATCATGAAATGTATCATTAATCATATAGCAAAGATAGAGCATATTAGAAGCTCTCACAGTAACAAATGTTACAGTGTCAAATTTTAAGAACGCTTCAAAAAAATGAATAAACTTCTTAAAGTTCTAAAATCTTAATATGATTCCTGTGCAGTGTTATTTTACCTTCGTTCTCCAATTTTTTTAGTAGACGAGATATGACCACTCGTGATGTATGAAGATCTTCAGAAATTTGCTTGTGCGTAGCATTTATCTGGTCATCATGAGTTACCATAGCTTTATCTCGTAAATATTTTAATAGGCGATCATCCATCCTTAAAAAAGCAATTGTATCTATGGCTTCTAACATTTCTAACATTCTGTTATGGTAACTTTGCAAAATAAAATTTTGCCAGCTTTTATATTTACCTAACCACTCGCTCATTTTTTGAACAGGAATCATAATAAGCTTCACATCTGTTTCTGCAATAGCTCTAATTTCACTTTTAGTTTGTCCTACACAACATGATAAAGTCATAGCACATGTATCACCACGTTCTATATAATAGAGTACCAGTTCATCGCCATCATCATCTTCCCTTAGAATTTTTATAGCACCTTCTATCAATAATGGAATCGATCTTATATAATTACCAATTTCTATTAATGTTACATTGGCTTCTAACTCTTTAACAACTCCAACAGCCTCAATTTCTTTAAGCAATTCATCTTCAAATAGGTAACCATAATTTTGTCTTAATTCATCAATCATGTGCACAGAGATTAATTATACAATCAAAAATAAGAATCTTTAAAAGAATTGAACTGATAATTATCATTGCAATAACATATTGATTCTAATAATTTTATACAATAAACATTAGAAATCATGAAAGTATCTATTTACCTAGTACTCGTATTATTATTAACTGGATGTAGTTCAACAAGGATAAATGATTCTTGGGTTAATAAAGATTATGTTGATTACCAGCCAAAAAAAGTTCTTATTGTTGGCCTTACTGATAATGTAATAGCAAGACGCTTATTTGAAGAGCAATTAAAAACTGAGTTCTCAAAACGAGGTGTAGACGCTATTGAAAGTTACACTGTTTTTAAACCAACATTTACTAACTTAAAACAAACTGAAGAAAATATTCAAAAAGAAGTTGAAAGAATTTCAAAAGACGGTTTTGATGCTATTCTCATTTCCGCAGTAAAAGGTGTTGAAGAAAAAACATCCTACAGTGGCGATACGTATATGAGAAATTATCATTGGAGACGTTTTGGTCGTTACTACTACTTAGTTCAAGATGTACATCTTATTGAAGGATATTATAGCAAATACAAAATTTATCATGTTGAGGCCTCATTATATAACTTAAAAGAAAATAATGACAAATCTCTGGTTTGGGTAACGTCTTATGATATTGTTGATCCTAAACAGATAAACACTACAGTGAGTGATTATGTAAAGGCTATTATTAATTCTTTAGAGAATAAACGTCTTATTAATAGCAATTAGGAATTTATCACTATTCATTCTTTTAAATATTTAATATTTTTCAGAATCACTCTTCAAAACTCTCATAAGAATTCAATTTATTCTTTAACATTCTAATCTCAGACTGAAGGGATTCAACGTGTTTCAATAAATTATAAATAGCATCAATGCCTTCTAAATTAATTTCAAGATCATAATGCAAACGCATCATTTTTTCAACATCATTGATTTGATTAGTTTGCAAATAATTTTCATTATCAGTTATAGTAATCTCTACTAATTCATAGTCATGAAGTGCTGTAATAAAGGTCACAGGAACATCGTAATGTTTGCAAAACTGTTGAATAGAAATAAGGTTTGTTGTGCTCATATTATCTCAATTTTGAAAGTTCGGTGAATAATTCTTTTTCTTTATCTGTGAGATTTTTTGGTATTTTGATGTTATAGGTAACAAACAAATCTCCAAATTCTCCTTCTTTTTTATACTTCGGAAACCCTTTTCCTTTAAGTTTCACTTTTGTCCCATTTTGAGTTTCAGGCTTTACTTTGAGTTTCACTTTTCCGTCGAAAGTATGTACCATTATATCACCACCCAAAACAGACTTATATAAATCGACATCGACAGAGATATATAAGTTATGACCATCCCTTCTAAATTGAGAGGTGTTTTTTATAGAAAATTGAATATATAAATCGCCATTGGGACCGTTATTAAAACCTTTACCACCATGCCCTTTTATTTTAATAATTTGACCATTTTCTACTCCAGCAGGAATAGTGATTCGTATATTTTTTCCATTAATAGTAAGCGTGCGTTTTTGAGTTGTAAAAACATCTTTAATGTCTAATTGCATTTCTGCATTAAAATCGTGACCTCTATATTTCACACTCCTTTGACTTGACGAACTATCGCCAAACATGCTTCCAAAAATATCTGAGAAATCTTGTTCAGAGTGATTACCAGAAGCTGACTGCGATCTTTTTTGATGCTCTTGCTGTTGTTTCGCTTGTTCATAAGCTTCAGCATTTTGCCAATGCTCGCCATAGGCATCATACTTTTTTTTATTTTCAGTATTGCTTAAGACTTCATTAGCTTCATTAATTTCTTTAAATTTAGTTTCTGCCTCTTTATCATTCGGATTTAAATCTGGATGGTATTTACGAGCAAGCTTACGATATGCTTTTTTTATATCGCTATCAGTAGCTGTTTTAGAGACTCCTAATATTTTGTAATAATCTATGTATGCCATTACTGCTTATTATGAGTTTTAATGTATTGCTTTAATATTTGCTTAAGACTTTCTAGATAATCTTCCATAATACTGACATTCATATCTGGATGAACTTTTGACGGTATCGTTATTGGGTTTTCATCTAGAGTCATATAGAGTTCTGGATAATTGACTTCTATACTTGTAGAAAGCCTTATAATTTGATCTTCTATGTCCTGTAGTGTTTTCATAACTTTCAGCTTAAAATTATAGACTAAAATTAGAATTAAATACAGGCATTAGAAATGATTAATATCATTAAATGAGAACTTATGTAAGTATTTTTCCGTCACCCATTTGTATAATTCTATCGGTTTTATTGGCAAAATCCTCATCGTGTGTAACGACTAACAAGGACAATCCTTTTTCATCACTCAATTGTTTAAAAATATTAAATACATTCTCTGCATTATAACTATCTAAATTTCCTGTAGGTTCATCTCCCATTATAATTGAAGGGTTATTTATTAAAGCACGAGCTATAGCAACTCTTTGCTTTTCTCCTCCAGAAACTTGCGAAGCACGCTTTTTTGCTAAATGATCAATATTGAGCATTTTAAGTTTTTGCATAGCGTCATGTTCAATTTCTTGATATGATTTTTCTGCTAGCTTTTTGGCAGGAAGCATGACATTTTCTAACACTGAAAATTCTGAAAGTAAATAATGGAACTGAAATACAAAACCAATATGTTTATTTCTTAAATAGGATAAGTGTATTCTATCCTGCCCTGTAATAAGCTCATTATTTAAATACAAGTCACCTTCATAATCTGTATCCATTGTAGAAAGAATGTAGAGTAATGTTGATTTTCCACAACCAGATTTCCCCATTATAGATGCAAACTCCCCTTGCTTAATTTGAAAATTAATATCCTTTAAAACATGAAATAGCACAGGTTTTTTAAAATACTTATTGATATGTTTTGTTTCTAATACTACGCTCATATTACTGACCTCTAATTATTTTTACTGGATCTATTTTTTTGGCTTTTTTAGATGGTAAGTAGCCTGCGAAAAATGTTGAAATCATCGCAAATGAAAAACCAATAATAAAGTATATTGGATCCATGTTTATTGGATACGTTTTTATTGTAGGTAAAGCTTCTGTTCCAAACGGAATAGTTTGTATTAAACTTGCCAACCCAAAACCAATAAGCAAGCCTAAAACACCACCAACAAAACCAATAATCATCGCTTGACTCATAAAAATAAGCTGAACGTCTTTACCTGAAAACCCTGTTGCTTTTAAGATAGCGATATCATTCATTTTCTCATAAATAAGCATGTTCAAAATATTATAAATACCAAACCCTGCAACTATAAGAAGTGTAATAGACACTGCATAAGTAATCAGATTTCTTATGGTTGTTCCCGTTTCAAATTGTGCATTTGCAGTTTTAATATCGATTGCCGTTAACTTAAATTGTTCTTCAATTTTTTTGGACAATGGAACCGCTAATTCAATATCATAAAGTTTAACATTAATATCTGTAATATAATTATTGGCCTCACCCAAAATACGCTGTACTGTTTTGACATTTGTAAAACTTTGAATGGCATCTAAATCTGCAATACCACTCTGGTAAAAGCCTACAATTTTTAATGGGAAAATCTCACCATTTACAGGACTTACCTGTATGCGATCTCCAACTTTTAAAGACATTTTTTCTGCAATACCTATACCTAATAAAATCCCATTATCTGTTTGATCTAACGCTTCTGCAGAGCCCTCAATAATGTAATCATCGATATTAAAAAGCTCCACTTCATCCAAAGGATTGATTCCTGTTAAATTTCCTCCAATCTCAATAGATCCAGCGATATAAAAAATTTGTGTTTTCACCTGCGGAAGTGCACCACGTACATTCTCATTAGTTTCTAAATAATTGATTATTGGTAAGGCATTATGAATTTTTTTCTGACTCAGTTTCGGTTTTATAGAATGTATAATATTGAAACTTTCACTAAAATCTTCATACAATGAAATAGGTTGTTTCTTAGAGGGTTCAATTTCATTATAGACATGAATGTGAGGCGTTTGATTTAATATTAAACCATCCAACATCCCATTTAATCCTGTCATAAAACAAACTAAAGTGATATAAGAACCAATCCCAAAAGTTACACCAAGAGCAGCTATTGACGTTTGCTTTATTTTAGTGAGCAAATGTGTTTTAGCAATGCTTAATATAATATTCCAATTAGCCATTATTCTGGTTTATAGATATAAGTATCTTTAGTAACTCCTGATAGGATTTCAACATAGTCCATATTTTTCAATCCTGTTTTAACTGTCACAATACCTTCGTCTGTTTTTACTTTATTATTATCAATCAAATAGGCTCTAGGAATTGTTAATACGTTATCCTTTTTAGCAATGATAATATTCGCTTCTCCAGAAAGTCCTGGATATAGAGTTTCTGGAGGATTTACAAAAATAGCTTCGATTGTAAATGTTTGATTTCTTTCATCTTTTTTAGGGTATATCTTAGATACATTAGCGTTAAAGATGGTATTAGCATAGGCCTCTAATTGTATTAAAACATCTTGAGTTTTCGCAATTTGCACAATATCAACTTCATCAACTAACAGCTCAATAACAAACCGATTAGCACTTCCAATAGTTGCAAGTGGCTCCATGGTTGTAACAATTTCACCTGGTTCTTTATAAATAGCATATATCTTCCCATTCATCTTACTATTAATTGTAAAATCTTTAGTCGTAACAAATGAACTCTGGTATTTATTTTGAGCTTGTTTAACTGCTGTTTCTAGCTCGCTTTTAGTTCGGCTGTATTTACTTTGAAGTAACTTTATTTGGTTAGTAGCTAATTCATAATTAAGCTTTTTAGCTTCATACTGAGTTTTAGAACCTATGTTTTGATCCCAAAGTATTTTTTGCCTATAATAATTGATAGAATCATTTTTAAACTTGAGTTTTGCTGCAGCAATCTCATCTTCAATCGTATTTAAAACAGCAGCTTCTCCGTTATAATTTTGCTTTGCTAAGTCTAAAGTAAATTTTGCATTTTGAGTATTAAGCTTAGGTGTGTTATTTGTGATTTCAAATAAAGGGGTTTTTGTTAAAACTAAATCACCTTCCTCTACTAAAACCACATCTAATATACCAGAAACAGAGGCATATACTTGATAAAGACTATCTGGTTGAATTGTTGCCGAAGAATAAACAGACTCTGTCATTGAAAGTTCTATTGGCAATACTCCATCTTGCTTACTAGAGCAAGATAACACAACTAATAGAACACTTAAGCATTTCCATAATTTCATGTGTTTGTATGTAATGGTCACATGTTGTTCGTTATTAATCATTCTCTTTCGCATTAAAGTTTTCACATGCTCGTTTCATATCTAATATGCTAATTTTGACTGCAACACTATGTATTCATTTAAGTTAACAGCATCTATTGCACCTATTAATTTACCTTTACTAACTACAGGAACAAAGGACTGTTTATCACTATAAATAAGATTATATATTGATTTGAGATCATCTGTATTTTTAACGGTTTTAAAGCTGGTATCCATAATCGCTTCGACCAGAACAGACTTGTTAGAATTATCAATTATTTTTCCATGAAGCAGGATACCTTTAACAGCTCCGTTATCAACTACAATAAAATTAGTTTCAGTCCCAGAAATTATTTTGTTTACAACCAAATCGATTGAATCACTAGGCTTAAATGTTGTCATATTAATTAACATTGCTTCTTCTACAGTATGGCCTTTAAGCAATTCTAGATGTTGGACCATTTGATTTTCACCATAGGCTCCTAAAAAAATAAATAATGCTATAAAAATGAGAAACGGGTTATAAAGTAATCCAATTAACAAAAACACAACTGCTATGAATTGACCAATACCACTAGCTATTTGGGTTGCTTTAGCACGATTTATTTTCATTGCTAATAAAGCTCTTAGTAATCGTCCGCCATCCATTGGAAAGGCAGGTATCATATTAAATATGACCAAACCTACATTGACTATAAATAAAAAGAAGAGGAAATTCTGGAATGAGAAACTCGCAAATATCCCATAGGCGTCTGTAAAGCTTTGATTAAAAAGTTCCTTTACAGGGATAATGAAATACAATAAAATTGCAATAACAACATTAACTAATGGTCCAGCAATTACAATTAAAAATTCTTGTTTAGGAGACTCAGGTATTTTATCAAAACTTGCCATACCTCCTATTGGAAGCAATGTTATTTTTTCAGTTTTAACTCCAAAGCGTTTAGCAGTAAGTGCATGACCTAATTCATGCAGTACAACACATAAAAAAACTGCCAAGACAAACGCAATGTTAAATAAGATACTTTCAGAGCTACCTCCACGTTTTAACTCATCAAAAACAATCCAAGCTATTAGGAAGAAAAACGTCCAATGTATTTTAATTTTAATTCCGGAAATACTACCTAAATTCAAATTTGCTTTCATGAGTTAATATTTATTATTTTTTAACATGCTCGTTTTATTATAATACATTTAAACCAAGTGCTGAAACCTCTCAAAAGCCTGCTTTGATAATGATTCACGCACATCTGGATGTGCAACTTCTATTAATGCCTTAGCACGTTGCTTTAAATTTTTACCAAAAAGGTCTACTGTACCATATTCTGTAACAACATAATGTACATGAGCTCTAGTTGTTGTAACTCCAGCACCTTCTTTTAAAAACGGCACTATTTTAGAAAAGCCTTTTGCGGTCATTGCTGGCATCGCAATAATAGCTTTACCGCCTTGAGACAGTGATGCTCCTCTTATAAAATCCATTTGACCTCCAACACCAGAATACTGGTACTTACCAATAGTATCAGCACAAATCTGCCCTGTTAGATCAATTTCAATGGCACTATTTATTGCTGTTACTTTCGGGTTTTTTCGAATCAATTTGGTATCATTAGTATAAGATGCTTCCTTAAAATGAACCATAGGATTATCGTCAACAAAATCATATAGTTTTTTAGATCCCATAGCAAAACAGGTGACTATTTTTCCTTTTTTGATGGCTTTTTCTTCTCCAGTAATTATGCCTTTTTCAACTAAAGGCAAAATTCCATCAGAAAACATTTCAGTATGAATTCCTAATCGTTTATGATTTTGCAAATTATTTAAAACAGCATTTGGAATATTTCCAATACCCATTTGAAGTGTTGCGCCATCTCTAACTAATGCAGCTACATTTTTACCAATAGCTTTTTCTATTTCAGAAGGTATTTCCATAAGCGTAGCATGAATAGGAACATCAACTTCTATAGCGTAATCAATTTTAGAGCTATGAATAATCCCATCACCATGTGTTCTTGGAACATTAGGGTTTACTTGAGCGATCACTAATTTTGAAGTTTCTATAGCAGATAATGTGACATCTACAGAAGTCCCTAGAGAACAAAAACCATGTTTATCTGGTGGTGAAACTTGAATAAAAGCAACATCTATTGGTAAAATATTACGTTGAAACAACAAATGTACTTCACTTAAAAAAATGGGAATATAATCTCCGTTTATAGAATTCACTGTTCCTCTAACATTACCACCAACAAAACAACTATTGACTTTAAAAGCCTTGTTATATGGATATTCTGTATATGAAGCAGCGCCTTCTGTATGTAACTGAATAATTTCTATATTTTCAAGTTCACTATGTCGTTCACATAATGCGTTGATTAAAGTATTTGGTGTCATTGCTGCACCTTGAATAAAAACTCTGTTTCCAGATTTGACATGAAAAACGGATTCTTCTTTGGAGATTATCTTTAATGTATTGGAATTCATTTTAATAATTTAAGTATATATGAACGTCTTATTTTTCTAGCTTGATAATAGACCATGTATTCTGGGTGTCAATAACAGCATACAAGCCTTTTGAAATTTGTCTATAATTAATTTTAGGAAGTTGTCGTAGAAAGTCTTTATCCAATACCACGTTAATGCCTTTTTTGGTTAAATAATTTCCAATATCCCCATTAACATCTATGATTACCTCATAATATTTATAGTACACGACATCTTTTCCTAAAGCCTGATTTTTACCAACAGTTTCTTTAACTAATTCTAAGACTATTGCTTGTCCTTCACTAAAATTAGTCGCGTTTAAAAATTGAGGTTTAATAATGGTTTCGCCTGTAGAGTCTATATAACCAAAGTAAGGAATATCTGCTTTTTTCTGTTCTATTAAACACCTTCCATCCATAAAAACGGGATACTCTTCGTTGTTTAATTTAGTAGTAACTAAATCATTTCTAAAATCTACAACAATATTACCTTTAGTATCTATGAAAGCCCATTGTCCATCTTTTTCAATAGCTGCAAAACCATCGTGAAATGGTGATATATAATCAAGGTTTTTGGTAGTTTGTGTAAAGCCAAATATTGGAATTACTAGTATAACACTAAATAAAATTATTAATTTTTTCATGATTTCATCATTTTAAGTATCCTACTTCAAAATTAGTATTGAACAGGCTGTTATAAAATGATATTCATCATGAAAGTTAACTAAAATACATACTATTAATTGTGTGATGTATGTGTTTACAGTGTACTTAAAGCAATTTCAATCATAGTGCTAAAAGTGCTTTCTCGTTCATCTGCTGATGTACGCTCTTGGGTAACTAAAGAATCTGAAACCGTTAAAATAGAAAGTGCTTTAATATTAAATTTTGCAGCAATAGTATATAATCCTGCAGTTTCCATTTCTACACACAATACACCAAACTCTGCCCATTTTTTATACGAATCAAAATCATCTTCATAAAATTCATCAGCAGATAATACATTTCCTGCTTTAATAGGGATGTTATTTGCTTTAGCATAAAGTACTGCGTCCATAAACAGTTCAAAATTGGCAGTAGGTGAATAATCACAGTTAATAAAACGTGAGTTATTTATTCCTGACGTAGACGATGCAGCCATGGCGATTACGATGTCTCTTAGCTTCACCTCTTTTTGATAAGATCCTGTAGAGCCAACACGTATTAAATTTTTTACTCCGTAATCATTAATAAGTTCGTGACAATAGATTAATGCAGATGGTATACCCATTCCAGTACCTTGAACAGACACGCGTTTTCCTTTATAAGATCCTGTATAACCTAGCATACCTCGAACATCGTTATAACAAACTGGATTTTCAAAAAATGTTTCTGCAATCCATTTGGCACGCATAGGATCGCCTGGTAATAAAACAGTTTCTGCAATCTCTCCTTTTTTTGCTTCTATATGTGTACTCATAATAACGTCTTAATTTGATTTAATACTATTGACAATATCGTTTTTTTGAACTACTCCAGATTGTCTCCAAACTTGTTTTCCATTTTTAAACAATAACATGGTAGGCACACCACGCACTTGATATTTTGCAGCTAACTGCTGATTTTTATCTACATCAATTTTTATAATTTTTATGCCTTCTCCTAGTTCTTCTTTAACTTGTTTTAATATTGGAGCTAGCATTTTACATGGCCCACACCATTCAGCAAAAAAATCTATTAAAACTGGTGTTTCAGAATTTAATAACTCATTAAATTTACTTTTCATCTTCTAAATTATTTATAACATTTTCAAGCTTAGAACTTACCTCTCGAGCTACTTTTTTAAGTCTATCATTATTTACAGCTTGCATTGACACCATAGGGTTTATCGCTGAAACTTCAATAGTATTGAACTCATGCTCTTGTATAATAATATTGCAAGGCAACATCGTGCCAATCTTATCCTCTGCCTCCAAAGCCTTTAATGCAAACGGCGGATTGCAGGCACCAAGAATCTTATATTTTTTAAATTCTACATTAAGCTTATCCTTTAAAGTTCTTTGCATATCAATATGAGTAAGTACTCCAAAGCCTTCATTTTGCAGTAACACGTTTACCTCAAATTCTATAGACTCAAATGTCCCTTTTACTATCTTACTAAAATAATAATTCATATTTAAGGTCTTTTTAATTCTAAATCCAATTTTGCTAATAGTATTAATTCAGACTTATTAATACTAGCAAAGGCATAGGCAATCGCAGAAGCTGTTTTTAAAATTAAACGCCTAACATCTTCAGTAAATAGATGACTCTGACTCTTTTTATAGCTAATAAAATCATTAAAACAAGCTTTAGTATTAAGCTCTTCAGTATCATGTAACCAATCAAAAACAATTTCTATTTGATAAGCAGAGTCAACCCCAAAAGCATCTTCGAGATCATCTATATCCAACCATTGTGTTTTTACAAATGTTTTCAACTTCTCAAACTCTATAGATCTAACGTTGCCATCAGACATTGCAATAGCATAAAACAGTTTACCAAGATTTTGGTAAAACGTAATTGTCATTCTATTTTTGGTCACCATACTTTTAGTTTTAATATTTAAAACAAAACTAGATATAGTATATTATTTAAAGAATGATATAAATCAGTTAAATACTGTTTAAAACTTATCAATTGCCGTTCTTATAATTTATTAGGAATACCTATCTTTATTTTTTTCATAAATAAACCACTAAGAAATGTTTAAACAAGACCAAGAGATTTTTAATATTCTTTTAGATTCTATATCAGAAGGTGTTGTAGTGGTTGACGAAAATCAAACCATCGTTGAAGTTAATAAATCTGCCGAACAAATGTTTGGCTATAATGAAGATGAACTTTCTGGCAAGATGTTAAATGTTTTAATACCACAAAATTATCATGCCAAACATGGTGATCATTTTAAGGATTTTGTTAAAGATCATAAACAACGTCGTATGGGACATGGACGTGATATTTTTGGTGCCAAAAAAGATGGTAGCGTTTTCCCAATTGAAGCGAGTCTAAATCCCTTTAGCATATATGGTCGTGATTTTATTATGGCATTGGTGATTGATATTACCGAACGAAAAAAATTAGAGCAGGAAAAAAATCATTTATCTAAAATTTTTCTTGAATCTCTTAACGAAATTTATGTCTTTGATGTTGAAACGCTTTTATTTACAAATGCCAACTATGGCGCACAGAAAAACATAGGTTATAATCTGGAAGAACTTGTCCAGATGACACCAGTAGACATAAAACCCAACTACACAGAGTCGCAGTTTAGAAAAGAAATAAATTTACTCAGTCTAGATACTATTGAAAAGTTAGAATTTGAAACTGTACATCAACGGAAATCTGGAAGTACTTACCCAGTAAATGTACACCTACAACGCTCAAAACTAGGAGATAAAGATGTCTTTTTCGCAATTATTATAGATATAACCGATCAAAAAAATTATACCGAGAAATTAGAAAAAACAGTTGAAGTTCGCACTGAGGAACTCAAAACAGCCCTTGCTGCAGAGAAAGAATTAAATGAGTTAAAAACTAAGTTTCTATCTATGGTATCTCATGAGTTTAAAACACCTCTCAGTGGGATTTTAACATCAACGATGCTTTTGAATAAATATACGTTGACAGAACAACAAGAAAAAAGAGAAAAACATATTAATACGATTACAGATAAAGTACAATATCTCAATACGATTTTAAATGACTTTCTTTCCGTAGAAAAATTAGAAAAAGGTAAAATTAATTATAAATTCACAACATTTAAATTAAGTAAAGTTTTAAACGAGGTCATTTACAATGCAAATATGTTGTTAAAAGATGGTCAACAAATTAATTACCCTAAAAATATTGATGACATCTCGTTGTACCAAGATGAGAAAATTCTAGAACTATCTCTATCCAACTTAATATATAATGCTATTAAATACTCATCTGAACATACCGTAATTGATATTGATATTTCTCAAAATAAAAACACTACTGTTTTTATAGTGAAAGATAACGGTATTGGTATACCTGAGAGAGATCAAAAAAATATATTTAACCGCTATTTTAGAGCTGAAAACGCTCTACTAATGCAAGGCACAGGTATTGGCTTAAATATCGTTAAAGACCATTTAGAAAATTTAAATGGAACCATTTCATTTAAAAGTATCGAGCACGAAGGCTCTAGTTTCACCATTGAACTGCCAAACAAAGCAACACTATGAAAAAAGTATTATTAATTGAAGATGATATCGTTTTAAGAGAGAACACTGCTGAATTGCTAGAACTTTCAAACTATAAAGTCATTACCGCAGCTAATGGACAAATAGGATTAGATATGGCAAGTAAAGAAAAGCCAGATATTATTATTTGTGATATTATGATGCCTATACTTGATGGTTATGGCGTACTCGATGGCTTATCAAAACAAAGCGAAACAAAATTTATACCTTTTATATTTTTATCAGCTAAAACTGAAAGACAGGATGTAAGAAAAGGTATGGATTTGGGTGCAGATGATTATATAACAAAACCCTTTAGTGAAGATGAAATCATAAGCGCTATAGAGAGTAGAATTGCAAAAGCAGCAATTCTCAAAGAGGAAAGAGAATCCTTTCAAAACAACACTGATAACTCAGAAGATGAATTAAGAACATTAAATGATTTAAAGAATTTTTTTGATGATAATGGTACCGTTTTTAACTATAAAAAAAATGACATCATCTATAATGAAGGACATAATTCTAACTTCATCTATTTAATTACAAAAGGTGCCGTGAGATCTTATAAGTTTGATGAAAACGGAAAGGAACTTACCACTGCTTTACATAAAGAAGATGATCTTTTTGGATACACATCCTTCACACAAAATATTCCTTACAGAGAAACGGCTGTGACTTTAAAAGATGTTGAAATGGTTGGTATCTCAAAAGCTGAACTTAAAAACGTATTGATTAATAACCATAAAGTTACTTTAGAAGTTATTCAATTACTAACTGATGATCTCACAGGTGTTAAAGATCAACTATTACAGATGGCGTATAGTTCTGTACAAAAAAAAACAGCCTCAACTATTTTAAGATTTGCTGAAAAAATAAACTCAAAACCAGAAGATCCCATTAAAATTTCCCGTAATGATTTGGCAAGCGTTGCTGGTATAGCTACTGAGACATTGATTAGAACATTGTCAGATTTTAAGAAAAAAGGGTTTATAGAAATGGAAGGTAGAAATATTAAGATTTTAGATCTTCAAGAACTACAAAATATCTACTAAAACTTTAGGCACTTGTGTCTAACATGACGAATATCATTTTTTTTAATCTCACTTGCTTTTAGATTTGTTCATAATGAGAAATATAAATTATGAACATTTTATTACCCACAGACTTTTCTGAGAACTCATGGAATGCTATTCTATTTGCTACTCTTTTTTTAGAAAACACGCCATGTAACTTCTATTTACTTCATGTTAATAGATTAGAGAACATCATGGTTGGAGCTGACAGCTATATCCCAACACAAGAAGTTATAAATGACCTTTATATTAAGCCGTCAAAACAGAAACTTAAAGCACAATTAAAGAAAATCAGTAATACGGTTAGTCAAAATGATAATCACAAATTTTACACGTTAAGTGATTATAGTTTTTTCATAGAATCTGTTAGAAAACATGTTGATGAAAAAAATATTGATATGATTATAATGGGGACTAAAGGTGTCTCTGGACTTAAAGAATATATCGTTGGCAGTAATGCAGGAGATGTTATTACTAAAGTAAAATGCACGACTCTAATTGTACCAGAGAATGCGACATTTCAAAATATAAATGAAATAGCATTCCCTACAGATTACAATTTATCTTACGATATAAAAAACCTGCAACCTTTGACTAAAATTCTAGAAGACTTAAAGGCCAATTTGAGAATTATTCATATCAATAAAGAGAATACGTCTTTGAATACAGAACAACTCTCAAATAAAGATTTACTAAACGATTACTTCGATGATTTTAATCCAAGTTTTCATCTTCTAACCAATAGAAAAGTTGAAGATGCCATACAATGCTTTGTTGAAAGTAGAGATATTGACATGGTTGTTATGGTTGCCAAAAACCTTAATTATTTTCAAAATATTTTATTTCATAATAAAATTGAAAAAATAACCTACCACACGCATATTCCCTTTTTAGTATTACACGAATAAATACTTACAACTATGGATCATTCATTTTTTTTAGCAAAATTTTGGGGCTGGTACCTCATCATATTCTTTTTAATACTCAGTTTTAATCCAAAGCGGATTAAACAAATTTTTAATGATTTAAACGATGAGAAATTTTTAATTCTATCAGCCTTAATTGCTATAATTATTGGGCTACTAAACATTTTATTTCACAACATTTGGGAGCCAAACTTTAAAGCTATTATAACTTCAATTGGTTGGTTATCTCTGTTTATAGGTTTAGCATTATTTGTATTTCCAAAGCAAACCGTTTCTTGGTTAAAATTTATTAACGTCAAGTTGGTGCAGGTGATTTATACGCTATTATTTCTTGTTGGGATTTTTCTGCTAAATGAAGTTTATAATATCATTTACATGTGATTTTATCAAAACTGATATATATCATATTTCAATCCTAATAACTAACGTATCTTAGTATTAAGATAAAAAAATGCTCTTTGAATTACTAATAAACATAAAAGTATAGGTTAGCAAATCGTAAGACTTTGTTGGCTATATATTGAGTTTGAAATTATAACTTAGTTTAATTGACTTGATGATTTTTAAAAGGAAAATCATTTTAGAGATCAAATACACTAGGTAATTAATTTAAGCTCTTTTCAGGAAACAGGAAGTTTCGACTTCCTGTTTCTTAAAAATAAAGCCTTAATCACCAATTGAGGTGGTTTTGGAGGTTATGAAGTTTTTAAAATGTTATTAAGCCATTGGTTTTCTATCAATTTAAACACTTCTGCAACGGGAAGTTTACGCTTCCCGTTTTTTGTTTTATACTATATATTAAAAGAGCCACTAAGATCATTTACTATACCAAGTCATTTTCTCCAATAACGATCAAACAAATACGATTAATAACTCTTCACTAAATAAAAGTCGTTCAATGATAAAAGCTATTATATCTGGTGTAGTTTCTAGTGCTTGTTTTGTGCGTAAGATATTAACATCCATATCGCCTTTTTCAGGCTCTTTAAACATCTGTGCACCTCCAGCACCACAACAAAGCGCAAAGCGTTTGTTTTTTTTCATTTCGACCAAAGTCGCATTAGCGTTTTGAAGAACGCTTCTTGGTGCATCAAATTCGCTATTGGCACG
>CAJQOA010000226.1 GCA_905479815.1 uncultured Psychroserpens sp. | reverse complement strand
GGTTGAAAGGCATTGAAATAGAGATGGTAATACACGCGGCTTAAATCATCTGGAGAATTATTAGTGTATTTTATATTTTGCTTTCCAGTAAATTGATAGGTATTTACATCCATATCAATGTCCATTGTATAATCAGCTTGTTGTTGCCAATAATGGTCTGTTTTGTATTCTATAGTAGTGTCTTGCGCATTAATCTCCGAAGAAAAAAATGTGACGCATAATAGTAAGAGTGTGCTAAGTTTAAGTTTCATAATTGTTTTTTTTTCGGAATTATTTAGCCATTTGAGATGCCATAATCAACGCATTATAAGCATTAACGATTCTTCCAGATGTTGAAATCTCACTAAGAGACTTTACTTGTTTATTTGTTCCAATAGTTACTTTTGCTTTGATTGGTAATCCAGAATCCATTAAAATTTTCTTTACCTGTGAAGCAGTTAAACTAGGATATTGCGAACGAATCAATGCAGCAACTCCAGCAACATTTGGCGCAGCCATTGATGTACCACTATTCATATCATATTCATTTTCTGGCATGGTAGCATAAATGTCACTACCTGGAGCAAAGACATCAACATTTACTTTTCCGAAGTTAGAAAAACTAGACACCATTGTTGAGCCGTATTTGTTGGTTAAAGCGCCTACTGTAATAAAATTATCTGAAACCTCTGGTCCAGTACCAATAGCATCATTAGGGTAATTTTTAACCACATCAATATTTTCACTATCGTTACCTGCAGCATGAACAAAAAGTACGTCTTTTTCTCCTGCATATTTAATAGCATCTCTTACCCATTGGCTATTTGGTGAAAATGATTTACCAAAACTCGCGTTGATAACCTTTGCGCCATTGTCTGCTGCATAACGAATTGCTAATGCGACATCCTTATCGTACTCATCTCCATTAGGTGTAGAGCGAATTGCCATAATTTGAACATTATTAGCAACGCCATTCATGCCTTTATTGTTATCACGCTCTGCAGCTATAATTCCTGTAACGTGTGTACCATGACTTTCGGTTTTTTTAGATGGTCTAGGATTATTATTACCATAACCAGGCTTGTCGTTTAAGTCATTTGGATTATCACCAGTTTTGCGTCCTTTTAAATTTTTATTGAGGTTGACGTTAAGACGATCATTAATTTCTACTAAACCTTCTTTAAATACTTTTTTTGCATTAGCTATAGACTCTAAATCATTACTATAAACAAATTGAGCAATTTGTACTGCTTGCCCTAATCTTTCATCTTCTGTTTTAATAGCGAGAACTTCTGCTTTAGTATAATCTGCTTTACCAAAATGTTTTGTAAACTCATCATCTGCAAAAGCTACATACTGAAGATTTTGTTCAGAATTTGTTTTGTAACCCAAGTATTTTTGATATTCACTGTCATAGAGCGCTTGTGCTTCTGCGTATCTTGGCGCATTTTTATCTCCAGAGGCTAATAATCTAACATATTCTAATTGCTCATCATAACCATCACCAACAAAATTCCAACCGTGAATATCATCGATATAACCGTTGTTATCGTCATCTTTTCCGTTGTTTGGGATTTCCTTTTTGTTCGTCCAAAGTACATCATCTAAATCTTCATGATCGATATCTGTACCACTATCAATAACAGCAACAATGACTGTTTTCCCTTTTTTGTTTTTAATAATCTCTTTGTAAGCTTTATCAACACTCATTCCTGGAATGGTGTCTTTCGCTAAATCTAAGTGAGACCATGTGTTTTTTTCGTTTTTAGAAAGCTCTGCTTCTTTTAAAGGAGATGTGTCAATGTTTTCTATTGGCGTAGAAAGCACACCTGTTGTTGCGCCACAACCAAATAAAAAAGCGGATAAGAATACGGTGTATAAAAAGGGTTTAAATAGGTACTTCATGTGTTCGATTTTATTGTTTTTTTGAAGGTCACATGTTGTTCGCTAATCTATAATTTTATTAAAGATTTAGCGGTTAACAAGCGCGCTTCATGTGTTTATGATTACTGTTTTAATTAAATATATCGTTTGTTGTAAATGTATCTTTTAGTCGCACACCTTTTTCGGTATGTTGTACGGTTATAATTTCATTGTGAGCATCGTGCTCTAGAAATAAATAATAATTATGATCTGCTGCCAGATTTAAAAACCGTTCTTTTTCATCTAATGTTAAAAGAGGTCGTGTATCATAACCCATGACGAAGGGTAATGGTAAATGCCCAACAGTTGGCAGTAAATCTGCCATAAAACAAATGGTTTTGCCTTTATAATTAATCATTGGGATCATTTGTTTTTCGGTATGGCCATTAGCAAAAAAGATATCGAAACCTAATTGAGAATTATTTAAAATGTCTTTCTGCGGAAGGTTTGTAAATTTCAACTGACCACTGTCCTCTATTGGTAAAATATTCTCTTTTAAAAACGAAGCTTTCTCCCTTTTATTTGGTTTGGTAGCCCATTCCCAATGGTTTTGATTACTCCAAAAATGCGCGTTTTTAAAAGCGGTTTCATAACCCGTTTTATCTTTGTTCCATTGTACGCTTCCACCACAATGATCAAAATGTAAATGCGTCATGAAAACATCTGTAATATCATCGCGATGAAAACCATGAGTTTTTAAAGAGTTATCAATGGAGTCATTTCCCCAAAGATGATAGTAGCCAAAAAACTTATCACTTTGTTTATTTCCCATTCCTGTATCAATTAAAATCAACCTATTGTCATCCTCAATAAGCAAACAGCGTGCCGAAATATCTATCATATTATTGGCATCTGCAGGATTGGTTCTAGTCCATAAAGATTTAGGGACAACTCCAAACATGGCGCCTCCATCTAATTTAAAATTACCAGCATTAACAGGGTATAATTGCATTTAATAAAAGAATTGAAATGCAAATTACTAAAAGCAATAAACTTTACTTGAATTTAGAGCTAATTATTGAGTCATTTTTAACATTTTTAAATCACCATAATCGTATTTAATGGTTTAAAAATTTACTTTTACAAGAGAAAACTTTGAAAAAATGAAAGATAAGTCCAAAAAAAGCAGAATGAAGTTGTTGAGGTTTGGTCGTGATTTTAAACCAGACGAGCGTGTCATACTTAGAGATTATTTAGCTATTGAGAGAACTCGTTTAGCTAATGAACGTACACTTTTGTCTTATATACGATCATCGCTTTATTTACTTTTGGGAGCTATCGCTTTTTTTCAACTTAAAGAGTTTACTAACTTCAGGTATTTAGCATTAACTGCATTAATTTTTAGTGCTATTTTTTTTATTATTGGAATCTACAGATTCATACTGTTAAAGAAGAGTTTAAAACGCGTGTATTATAGATCTGAAGAGATGATTAATGATAAAGATTAATAGGTGTTAATTTTTCTTCGGAATAACATCTTTTAGTCGTTTACCAAAATCTAATAAGGCTTTAATTTCCTTAGTACTAGCTAAACGTTGCTTACTAAAAATGAGTAAACTATTGCCATTAGATTCTATATGATAGTATGGATTGCTCTCAAAAAAGTGAATTAACTCATTTGTGAAAAAGGTTTTAATGTCTTCGATATGCTCTCCAACTAAATGAAATCGTTTTGAGAAATCTTGATGGTCATCAAAGTTAATATCTGTAAATCCTGCAATTGCATATACCTTATCCATTATTGTTTCTCTATCTAATGAGAATACAGGAATAGTTTCATTTAAATCAATGTGAAGCATTGAGGTTCTTACCACTTCTTTGGCTATAAATTCACCTTCAGAGAACTCAATATCAAACAATTTGGAGTTCGCATTATTATCCTCTAATTCATTATAAATGTAGTTAGGCTGCTTTGTTTTAAAAAACAAAAATGGATCTAAAAAAGCTGTACTTTTATTTTTATCTGCACTATAAATAAGTTCATAATCTTTTGCAATAGTCTCAAGATTTTCTTGTCTTTTGGTTAGGTTATAACCAAATAATTTAGGCACAGCAGCAATTTTTCGTAATGCAAAAGGATGCTTAGAATCTGCATCGTGCATATCTAAACCTACAATATCAAAATGACCACCACTTTTGGTGAATGTACTTTGATAGTTATTAAGATTTTCCATAACAGTATGGTCTACAAAGTCACACATAGAAAAATCAACAATAACATCTTCATCTACAGAAATAGCATCAAGCTTTTGTTTTAACCTATAAAAGTTGGCAAAGGTGCAAAAATGCTTCACACTAACGTAATAGTTGGATTTGTCATCATCTTCTTTAAACATCAATACATTTGGTTTTATCCAATGTCTTAAAAACAAGGTGACATTTTTATTGATGATAAAATGTATAATTATTGTGATGATTACACCTGCAGTAATTCCTAGAATTAATCCAAATTTTAAAGTTGTAAGAAGTGTCACAAAAAAAATGATGAGCTGCTCTTTTCCTACGGAAAAAATCTTCTTTATTAAATCTGGTGACGCCAATTTGTAACCCGTATATACTAAAATAGCCATAAGAGCAGGCAACGGAATGCGAGTTAACTGTGAGCTAAATACCACAATAAAAACAACAAGAAAGAACGCATGAGAAAAATTTGCAGATCGATTACTACCACCATTATTCACATTTACAGAACTTCTAGCAATTACAGTCACAACATTTAATCCTCCAACAAAACCACTAGCTATTGTTCCAAGCCCTAAAGCTTTCAAATCTCTGTTTACATTTGAACGACGTCTTTCGGGATCTAATTTATCTACTGCTTTGATGCTTAAAAGCGATTCAATACTTGCAATTAAGGTTAATGACAATACACTTCCCCAAAACGTTAGACCACCAATTTTTGCAAATGAGACTTTTGGTAATTGAGTGGTGATTTCAGCAAACGAAGGGATTGCAGGTATCATATAGTCTTTTGCAATAGGGTTGTCAATATGTAAGACCAATTCAAAATAGTAACTAAACCCAATAGATAGCACAACAATCCACATTGGAGCAGGAATTAAATGCCAATACTTATTTCTAAGTTTTGGATAAAATACCATGATTCCCAAACTTATGAGTCCAGCAGCTGCAGCATAGATGAGGCCCGTATTTTCATAATGCAAAGCATCATTTATTGTATATGGGATTTCAATTAAATAATCAATAGTATTTTCTCTAGTAATTTTATGACCAAACATAATATGAAACTGCTTTCCAAGAATTATAAGCCCAATAGCAGCAAGCATTCCTTGAATGGC
>CAJQOA010000225.1 GCA_905479815.1 uncultured Psychroserpens sp. | reverse complement strand
TAGATTGGAATATAGTTGAAACATCACACAATATAACTATGGATAATAGTTCTATAGCTTCTGGAAATAGATCTTTGTTAGGTTTGTTTGTTAACGCAAATAAAATAAGTCTTTCTGGTAATAATACAGCGAAAACCGGTTATGGTTTAACTATAACACATTATTTAAAATTGAATGGTAAAATAGATTTGCAAGGTGAATCTCAATTAATTCAATCAAATAAAAGTGATTTAGAAATCTCAAGCTCTGGAAGTTTAGAAAAGGATCAGCAAGGAACTAGAGATATGTTTACTTATAATTACTGGTCATCACCAGTAGGTGTATTAAGTACATCATCTAATAATACAAACTATCAGGTAAACACGATCTTTAAAGATGGTACAAACACAGCTTCAGCTCAAAATATAAATTTTATTACAAACGGTTATAACGGTAGTGCAGGTTCACCAATTAGTATCGCAGATTATTGGATATGGAAGTTTGCCAATCAACCAGATGATACATATTCTGCTTGGCAACATGTTCGTAGTAATGGGACATTAAAACCAGGAGAAGGGTTTACAA
This sequence comes from uncultured Psychroserpens sp., assembly GCA_905479815.1. GTDB lineage: Bacteria > Bacteroidota > Bacteroidia > Flavobacteriales > Flavobacteriaceae > Psychroserpens. The sequence goes on along the minus strand of CAJQOA010000225.1, from coordinate 3,783 downwards.
TGAAAGGTGTGACTAATACCTCAGGAAACGTTTCTCAAGAACAAAATTATACTTTGCAAGGGAAACCTAATAATGGAGACATTTCTTTGCCTTTAACAGCAGGTAATGATTACTTGATAGGAAATCCATATGCTTCTGCAATAGATGCACATGCTTTTATAATGGAAAACGCACCTACAATAGAAGGAGCAGGTAATACAACGGGAACTTTATACTTCTGGGAACATTGGGGAGGAGGCTCTCATAATTTATCAGAATATCAAGGTGGATACGCAACTTATAATTTGTCAGGAGCAGTACCAGCAGTAGCTTATGGAACTGCAGATCCAGATGTAGATCAAAGTTCTTTAGTAGGAACAAAATTACCGGGAAGATATATACCAGTAGGTCAAGGATTCTTTGTCGTAGGAGAAGCAACAGGTACTATTAGATTTAATAATATACAGCGTGTATTTAAAACCGAAGCTACTAGTGCATCTACATTTGTGAGAAATGATAGCGCATCATCAAGTACTGAGGATCCAGAAGAAGAGGGAGACACTAGAATGAAGATAGGATTAAAATTTAATTCTATTAATACCTACACAAGAAAAATATTAGTAACAGCAGATGAAAATGCTACCATGGGATATGATTGGGGCTATGATGCAGAATTATATGATAATCAAGCAGAAGATATGTACTGGTTGATAGATGAAGGTAAATATGTAATTCAAGGCGTTACTGATCTTAATATAGAAACAGTACTTCCATTAGGAGTTCATACAGAAGAGGATGGATCAAATAAAATATCTATTGATAAGTTAGAAAACATACCTGATACTATGAATATTTATATTCATGATATAGAGTTAGGCTTGTATCATAATTTAAAAGAAGGTGGATATGGTTTTATCAGTCAAGCAGGAGTTCACTTAGGACGTTTTGAGATAGTATTTAGTAATGAAGATACATTAAGTGTAGAAACTACAGAAGTAGAAATTGATATACTAGACATATTATATGATAAAGACAATAAGAACATCACAATTTTAAATCCTAAAAATTTGAGTATTGAAGGATACGAGGTATTTACAATATTAGGACAAAGTGTTTTGGTCTCAAATGATTTAACAACAGACAGTGAAATAAAACTAGACACAAAATCATTAAGTACAGGAGCATATGTTGTAAAAGTAAAAACAGATATCGACCATATCTCAAAGAAAGTTATAGTTAATTAGTTAGTTTTTTAAATTATGTCAGCAATAAGGCTGCCTCTTAGAGGTGGCCTTTTTGTGTTTAGAATAATTACATCCATAAAACAACAGCTTAACAAATGAAAAACATTTTACATCTGTTAGTTTACTGATAATCAATATAGTATTAAAGCTGTTCTATGTAATTAAATGGTATTCACATAATCGATAATATTAACCCTTTTAATCTTTTGAACGAGAATTTAATGCAAATTAGCGAGTATATGTACTGCTAACAACACTTTGGTTCTACCTTTGAACTTGTATTGTAATTGTGATATTTATACGTCATAATATTTTTCAATACAAGATTAATCCCAATACTTTTCATAACGCTAAGTATTCTCCCTCAAGTGTTCAGTTTAAGATGTAAATCTTACAAAACACAACATTATTTTAAACAAGAGAATTTAACTAAGCAATGATGTTAGTCATCATTAATAACCTACAATTATGAAAACTATGGAAAGATTTTTACTCAAAACTATTACTAAATCATTCACAAGTACTTTTATTTTAATCTTAAGTACTACATGTTTATTCGCAACAAATCCTACAAGTCCTAATGATGATTCTGATCAAAGGATGAAGATTAGTTTAATGCTTAATTCTGCAGGTACATACGAAAGAGAATTATTTGTAATGGCCGATGAAAGTGCAACATCTGGTTACGATTCAGATTTTGATACAGAAATTGATGATATTCAAGCTGATGATATGTATTGGTTAATTAATTCTGGAAAGTATATAGATCAAGGGATTAATGAAATTAATGAAGAAACAATCATTTCAATAGGAATGCATACAGATAACAGTGGTTATAATTCAATTTCTATTCACAAGCTTGAGAATATTCCAAGTGCCATGAAAATATTTGTTCATGATAAAGCATTAGGAGAATACTATAGTATTAAGGATGGAGCATTCGAAATATACTTAGATGCTGGTGTGTACTTAAATAGATTTGAAATTGTGTTTTCTCAACCAGAAACATTAAGTACTAGTGAGTTTCAAACTAAAGAAAACCTTTTAGATATTAGATTTGATTATGCTACTAAGGATATTAAAATCGTAAACAATTCTAATGTAAATATTGAAAGTGTAAACATGTATTCTATTTTAGGACAATCTGTTTACAGATCAAATACAAACTCTAATAATACAGTAAGTATCAGTACTAGTAATATTACTACAGGAACTTATATTGTAATTATAAATACCGAAAACGGTATCATATCAAAGAAGATTTTAGTTAATTAATTAGTTTTTTTATGTTAATTCAAAAGACCGCTATATAGCGGTCTTTTTTTGTTTTCTATTATCCTATCTCTTAATCTCATTTGGAAATACAACAACGCTTTCAAAACCTTCCTCATCTACAGATGCAACTCCGAAGTAAAAATTATCTATAACAATACCTTCTAAAGTAAATTCGGTCACATTACCAACATATTTACTATGATCCCAAGTAGGAGAAGTTGTATCTCTCCAATAAATTTTGTAGCCTTTAGCTCCATCAACAAGATTCCATTTTAGTTTTGCAGATGGTTCTACAATGCCTCCAATTGCAACGGTTGTTGGAGCAGGAGGAGCAGAAGCTAAACTGGCCATACTAATCGCATTTACTGCAGTCAGTTTTTTTGCATAACCAAAGTTGACATGCTCAAAACTGTCTCCATAATTAATGCCGTTTTCGGTTCTTATATCTTGGTGTTGTTGCGTGTAATTCTCGTGAGCTTCCATAATTCTTATTCCCGGAAATCCTAAATCATTGAATGGTCTATGATGACCACCTCGTCCAAAACGATCTAAACGATATACCATCATTGGATTCATTTCTGGCATATATGTTTTTACTGTTTTATGAACGTATCTTGCTAATTGACGAGAAATTCCATCAACCTCACCGCCATAAAAACGTCTCGCTTTTCGTTGACGTTCAGTTTCAGTTGGAGGTACAGGTTCAGAGAATATTCTGAAGGCACGATTATCAATAACTCCATCTACACCTTCAATGTTTCCAATCATATCATTGTTTAAAATCCCAATAATGTCCCAGCCGTTATCTTGTGCATATTTTGCTAATCCAGCACCACCAAATAATCCTTGTTCTTCTCCAGATAATCCAACATAAATAATACTACTTTCAAATTCATATTTTGATAATACTCTAGCAGCTTCAATTGCTCCAGCCATACCAGATGCATTGTCGTTTGCTCCTGGAGCATCGGTTGTAAAATCCATTGTATCACTAGCTCGAGAATCTATACCTCCACTCATGATGATATAACGGTTTGGGTATTTTGTGCCTTTTTGAATAGCAACAACATTTACAACCCAAGCATCATGTGGTACACGACGATTACCTTCTTTAGTAACAAAATCTTTTTGATAAAACACATTAAGACAATTATCACAGGCTTTAGAAATAGTCTCAAATTCATTTTTTATCCATCGTCTTGCAGCTCCAATTCCTCTTGTTGTGCTTACAGTATCACTAAAAGTATTTCTTGTACCAAACTCTGTGAGTGTCTTTACATCTTGT
>CAJQOA010000224.1 GCA_905479815.1 uncultured Psychroserpens sp. | reverse complement strand
TGTAATTTCTGAGACGAGTTCGTGTTCTGGTGCAAGGGTCATAAATGACACTCCAAAAATGGTATCTGGTCGTGTAGTAAACACTTTTATACTTTCGTCATGGTAGTTGATATTGAAAGACACTTCTGCACCAACCGATTTCCCAATCCAATTACGCTGACTTTCTTTCAAAGAATCTGTCCAATCAATCGTATCCAAGCCTTGAAGTAAACGCTCTGCATAAGCAGAAATCCGCATACTCCATTGCGTCATTTTTTTACGCACTACAGGATGACCTCCACGTTCTGAAACACCATTGACGATTTCATCATTAGCTAAAACGGTTCCTAGTGCTGGACACCAGTTGACTTCCGTTTCTGCTAAATAAGTTAATCTGTATTTTAATAATATGTCTTGTTGTTTTTCTGAAGTATAACTATTCCATTCTTCAGCAGAAAATAAGGCTACACTTTCATTGCAAGTTTCGTTTAATGTATAATTACCTTGTTCTGCAAATAATTTTACCAATTCTGAAATTGGAAATGCTTTTTCATGCACTTTACAATACCATGATTCAAAAAGCTGAATGAAGATCCACTGTGTCCATTTATAATACTCAGGACTACTCGTGCGTACTTCTCTACTCCAATCAAATGAAAATCCAATTTGATCTAATTGTCGTCTATACGTTTTTATATTAGTTTCTGTAGTAATAACTGGATGCTGACCTGTTTGAATAGCATATTGTTCTGCAGGTAAACCAAAGCTATCGTACCCTTGAGGATGCAACACATTAAACCCTTTATGACGCTTATATCTTGCATAAATATCACTCGCAATATAACCTAATGGATGACCAACGTGCAACCCTGCTCCACTAGGATAAGGGAACATGTCTAACACATAATATTTGGGTTTATCACTGTTGTTTTCTGCTTTAAACGTGTGATGTTCTGCCCAATACTTTTGCCATCTGGCTTCTATATCGTTAAAATGATAACTCATAGTTTCTATTCAAATTTAGATCGCAAATTTAACGGTATTACAACACATTTGAAAGTTTAAGCGTTGTTATCCTTATACAAACAAATTGTTTTTTATTTTTACAGCATTAATCCAATACTTTTATGGCATCATCTTTTGATCAATATCAAAAACGAAAATTAATTTCTTCCTACTTTTCTGTAGTGATTAGTATTGCTTTGGTATTATTTTTATTAGGATGTTTAGGTTTATTGGTGCTCAATGCTAAAAAATTGGCAGACCATTTTAGAGAACAAGTTGTGGTGACTATTTATTTAAATGACTCTGCTAAAGAGGTTGAAGTGAATCAGCTTCAAAAAAGTTTAGCCATGGCAGATTACACCAAAGAAGCCAAATACGTTTCTAAGGAAGAAGCTGCTCAAATCGTGAAGTCTGATATTGGTGAAGATTTCATGGAGTTCTTGGGTACAAACCCATTACAGAACTCTATTGACGTTTACCTTAAAGCAGATTATGTAACTAACGAAACATTAGATGGCATCACTGCCGAACTATCTAGCAAAGCCTTTATTGAAGATATCAAATACGATAATGATTTGGTAGAAATCATGAACAATAATGTCAAGAAAATTACAATTTGGGTGTTAATTCTTAGTGCTGTATTTACGTTGATTGCTGTATTATTGATTAATAGCTCTATTAGATTAGCAGTGTATTCTAAACGTTTTATCATAAAAACAATGCAAATGGTTGGAGCAACCAAACGTTTTATTAGAAGACCATTTGTATCAAAAAGTATTCAATTAGGTATTATTGGTGCTGTCGTAGCCTTAATTGGGATGAGTGTCGTTTTATATTATCTCGATAGAACATTTCCTCAACTAGAATTACTCCAAAAACCAATCTTAATTGGTGCTTTATTTGCTGGTGTATTTCTTCTTGGAATTCTTATCACATGGATAAGTACTTTTATTGCTACTCAGCGATTCTTAAACTTGAAGACAGACCAACTGTATTATTAAACCTTATTTATTTTGAAAAAACTCATACTCTCATTTACAATTCTTACACTATTTGCTTGTAAGACTGAACAGAGAATGCCTGAAAACTTTGATTATGGGTCAATAGAAAACGGTGTTTACGCCAATGATTATTTTCAAATGCATTTTCCTTTTGATGACTCTTGGGATGTTCAATCTCAAGATGAAGTAGAAAACATCCAAGATTTAGGTCAAGATATAATTACAGACGAAAACATAAAACGTGCTATTAAAGCGTCTGAAATCAATACCGCTAATTTATTTGTTGCTTATGTCTATGAATTTGGATCTACAATGGATTACAACCCTTCACTTATGATTGTTGCTGAGAATATTAAAATGTTTCCTCAAGTAAAAAGAGGGCGTGACTATTTAATCGAGGCTCAAAAAATACTTAATGGTACATCTTTAAATTATAGCTACGATATGATTTTAGAGCCTAAAGTTATCAATGGAAAAAGTTTTGATGTCATGAATGCGACAGGAAGCTACTTAGGAAATCAATTCAAACAAAAATACATGTCAACAGTCACTGATGGTTTTTGTCTATCTATTATTATTTCATACGATACAGATAATCAACGTGAATTATTAGAAAAAGCACTTGAACAAATGACCTTCAATACCGCTAAGTCTAAAAAGAAAAACTAAGCAATATTACATTGTATTTATTATTTCTTTATCACTTTACTCGTGTATTATTAACAGTACTCAACCCGATGAATGCGATATTATAATCGCAAAAATTATTGAAATAACAGAAGGTCCTTCATTTGATATTGTATTTCATGATAATGAGACAGACCGTTATTATATAAATCTTGGATTAGAAAACGGATTAAATTTAGATTCTCTTAACGTAAAAGTTTTAAATAAAACTGTTACTTTGCACTTACCAAAATTATTTTACGGTACCTCAGAACATATTGCACAATTAGCAATAGACGATGAGATAATTTATACAGAGTTTTCCTCTAAGCCAAAAGCAGCAGAGGATTAATATCATATTATGGGAGAACAGAAACGTAACGAGGCATCTAAAAGCGAATTTATTTTCGGAAAAAAGAACTACAAATTCATGCTCATTGGTTTAGCATCTATTGTAATAGGTTTTATTTTAATGTCTGGTGGTGGTAGCGATGATCCAAATGTTTTTGATCCTTCTATATTTAGTTGGACACGTATTAGATTAGCGCCAACGCTTGTGCTTCTTGGTTTCGGAATCCAAGTCTATGCCATTTTATTGAATCCTAATAAGGAGAAAAAATCTAAATCTTAAATCTCAACCCTTAGAAATTATACACTTTCCAATTTACTTATTTGGAATTTGATATTTGTTAGTTGATATTTGCCTCATGGATATCATTGATTCAATTATATTAGGAATTATACAAGGTCTTACTGAGTTTTTACCAGTATCATCTAGTGGTCATTTAGAATTAGGAAAAGCCATTCTAGGTGATGATTCTCTACCAAAAGAAAGCTTGTTGTTCACTGTTGTTTTACACTTTGCAACGGCATTAAGTACTATCGTTATTTTTAGAAAAGATATTTTAGACCTTATAAAAGGAATTCTAAAGTTTGAATGGAACGACGATTTACAATTTGT
>CAJQOA010000223.1 GCA_905479815.1 uncultured Psychroserpens sp. | reverse complement strand
CGCAAAACATGCACGATCGCAAGGTTATAATGTATGATAAAAGTGATGGTTTTATAATTATTCCTGGAGGGTTTGGTACAATGGACGAATTTTTTGAAATTACGACATGGGGACAACTAGGGTTGCATACAAAACCAATTGGCATATTGAATATTAACGGTTATTATGATGCATTGATTGAACAATTCAAAATAATGGTGAATCGTGGTTTTTTAAAACAAGAAAACTTAGAGGCAGTTGTTGTTGACACTTCAATAGAAGGTTTGTTAGATAAAATGAATAATTATAAACCATTACCAGCACCAAAGTGGTTAAATAAAGAAGGACTGTAAATGGATATACATCAAAAAATAGAATCTCTTCGTGAAGAGCTACGTCAGCACAACTACAATTATTATATCTTAGATAATGCATCGATAAGCGATTATGAGTTTGATATAAAATTAAAAGAGCTTCAAGCTTTAGAAGATGCGCATCCAGATTTCTTTGATTCTAATTCACCTACTCAACGTGTAGGTGGTACAATTACAAAGAATTTTAATACAGTAGTTCACGATTTTAGGATGTATTCTTTAGACAATTCTTATTCTAAAGAAGACTTGTTGGATTGGGAAACTCGAATAAAGAAGATGGTCGATGGCAATGTGCAATATACTTGCGAGTTAAAGTATGATGGCGCATCAATGAATCTTACCTATCAAAACGGTAAATTAGTAAGAGCTGTAACTCGTGGTGACGGTGTTCAAGGAGACGATGTTACTGCAAATGTAAAAACCATAAATACAGTTCCGCTTCACTTAAAAGGTGATTATCCTGAGCGTTTTGACATTAGAGGAGAAATTATTTTACCAATTGAAGGTTTTCTGAAAATGAATGTAGAACGCGTTGCTAATGATGAAGAACCTTATCGAAACCCCAGAAACACAGCGTCTGGAAGTTTAAAATTACAAGATAGTTCTGAAGCGGCCAAGCGTCCACTAGAATGTTTGTTATACAGCCTTAAAGGCAATAATTTGAATGTTACAACGCAATTTGAAGGTTTAGAAAAAGCGAGATCATGGGGATTTAAGGTTCCTCAAGAAGCAAAACTGGTTAACTCTATAGATGAAGTATTAGAATATGTTGAATATTGGGACAAGCATCGTCACAATTTACCTTATGAAATTGATGGTGTAGTTATTAAGGTTAATAATTTATTTCAGCAAGATGAATTAGGCTTTACAGCAAAAGCACCTCGTTGGGCTATGGCTTATAAGTTTAAAGCAGAACAAGTTTCTACGCGACTTAATGAAATCACTTATCAAGTTGGGAGAACTGGCGCTATAACACCAGTGGCCAATTTAGAAGCCGTACAATTGGCTGGAACTACCGTAAAACGTGCTTCGCTTCATAATGCAGATCAGATTAGTAAATTAGATATTAGAGAAGGTGATGAGGTCTTTGTAGAAAAAGGGGGTGAAATCATCCCTAAGATTATATCGGTAGATTTAAGTAAACGACCAGTAGATTCTATCCCTACAGAATACATTTCAAACTGTCCAGAATGTGAAACAGAATTAATTAGGTTAGAAGGAGAAGCTAAACATTATTGCCCTAACTATAATGGTTGTCCTCCACAAGTTATTGGTAGAATACAGCATTATATTTCTCGTAAAGCTATGGACATAGAAGGTTTAGGAGGTGAAACAGTAGCTTTATTGGTAAACGAAGGATTAATACATAATTATTCAGATTTATATGAATTAACAATTGGTCAAGTTATTCCTTTAGAGCGAATGGCTGAAAAAAGTGCTGAAAATCTAGTTAATGGTATAGAGTCCTCAAAGAAAATACCTTTTGAAAGAGTATTATTTGCCTTAGGTATACGATATGTTGGAGAAACTGTGGCTAAAAAGTTGGCTAAACACTATAAATCTATAGATGCATTAATCTTTGCAACTTCTTTTGATTTAATTACTGTAGACGAAATAGGTGAGCGGATAGCAGAAAGTGTGGTTGAGTTTTTCTCTTCAGATAAAAACAAACAAATAATAGAACGTCTTAAGGCGTTTGGCCTTCAATTAGAAATATCTGCAGATAAGCTTGCAAATCAAACAAATAAATTAAAAGGTAAAACGTTTGTTGTTTCTGGGGTCTTTGAAACCTTATCTAGAACGGAGCTTAAAAAACTTATAGAAGATAATGGAGGTAAAGTGTCTACGTCAATATCTTCTAAAACAAGTTATCTAATTGCAGGTGATAAAATGGGCCCCAGTAAAAGAGCAAAAGCAGAGGATTTAAATATTTCAATTTTATCAGAATACAGTTTTATGTCACTTTTGAAATAAATTCCTACAAAAAAACGTACAAATCATCGATTAAAAGTATTTTTTTATCGTTTAATTACATTTTTTATTTATATTTGTCTAGCTAATAATTAAAAAAATGATAGTTAATCGTATAACAAAAATCGTCCTTATCACACTTAGTGTGGTATTTGTCGCGCTTGAAGTTTTAAAATATGAAATCGCTAGTGCAGGTGTTTGTGCTATAATGTGTCTACTTTTAACATTCTTGTATTGTAGTGGTAAGAGCAATAAGCAGAGTTTCTTTTTTTATTTTTTAATAACGTTTTCTTTTTCAATAATTCTTGATTTTATATCAAGATTTGTTCCTTTAGCAGAAAATTCTATAGATTTCACATACTATGTAGGAAATATTTTGTTCATAGTATCCTACATCTTTTTAATTTACTTGTCTATAAAATCTATGGGATTAAAAGAAATTGTTTCTAAATTCTCTGTTACCATAGTAATTTTGGCAATTCTAATTGTATTTAGTGTAACCCTTATAACTGAAACTACCCAAAATGTTTTAACAACTCCTGAGTATATTTTA
>CAJQOA010000222.1 GCA_905479815.1 uncultured Psychroserpens sp. | reverse complement strand
TCTAAACCATCAATTCTATCATTGAAATAATATTGCCATCTTAAATCTATCATTAAATCTGAGAGCATAGTTAATTTGTATCGTGTGCCAATACTTCCAACTACAGACCACGATGTATCATTACCATTAAACAAAAAAGGGTCTTCATTTACATTAGGGTTTGCAGCAGCTACCCAATCAGTAAGAAAATTGTTTGAATCATTTATATTAGTTGATCCATTATAATTTGTTGCGACTTCTGGGTTAGAAGCGGTGAAGTGAACACCTAGACTAACAAAAGGAGCAGAAGAATAACCAAAAGCTTGGAATTCACGAATACTTTTAGGAAAAAACTCTATTTGAGTACCAACATCTATATTTTGCGCAACTCCTGAGTGGCTTCTTAAACGTTGAGCGTTTTCACTAGTTCTAGACGCATCTACCCATCTACCAAAATGGTTGAGTTTAGTTCTATTCCAAGATATTTCGTTACGTAATTTAAAATGATCATTAAAATATGTATCTGTAGAATAACAGTTACAATCTGCTCTGTAAGCAAAATTGATATAATGAACTATACCAATACCAATACCAGTGTTTCCAGCATTAGTTTCAAAGTCTCTACGCTCTCCAAAATCTGATTGAAAGGCAACAGGGCCAGCAATAACACCAATTTCGTGAGAAAATCCAAGTTGCGAATAACATTCGTTTATACCTAGTATAAAAACGAATATAAATGTTAATTGTTTAAAATTAAGCGTCATAGGTATTTTGTTATTGAGGGACTTAAACGTTAACAAATATATAAAAACTAGACTAACTACCAAATAATTAGATGAAATGTAAATTTATCCGAACAACGACAGTTTGCTATATTAACACTCAATTAACTTTTTACTGAGAATACAAAAAAAAATGTGCGAACATTTTAAAGATAATGTATCTTTGTATAACAAAAATCAACATTGATTAATAATACTACAATAAATGAAAGATAAAATTGAAGCTTTTTTAAAACTTGTAAAAGACAAAAACAGTCACGAAACTGAATTCTTACAAGCTGTACATGAGGTTGCCGAAACAGTTATTCCTTTTATTGAGGATAATCCTAAGTATCAAGGTAAAATGCTTTTAGAGCGAATGGTTGAGCCTGAACGCACAATAATTTTTAGAGTGCCTTGGATTGATGATCAAGGTAATACTCAAGTTAATAGAGGATTTAGAGTTGAATTTAACTCTGCAATTGGACCTTATAAAGGAGGGTTGCGTTTTCATCCATCTGTAAATTTAAGTATTCTTAAATTTTTAGGATTTGAACAAGTCTTTAAAAACTCATTAACAACTTTGCCAATGGGTGGTGGAAAAGGAGGATCTGATTTCAACCCTAAAGGTAAGAGTGATAATGAAGTTATGCATTTTTGCCAGTCATTTATGTCAGAATTATACAGACATATTGGTGCTAACACAGATGTTCCTGCAGGAGATATTGGTGTAGGTGGTCGTGAGATTGGATATTTGTTTGGTCAATATAAGAGACTTCAAAATGAGTTTACTGGTATTTTAACAGGTAAAGGCATATCTTATGGAGGTTCATTAATTAGACCAGAAGCTACAGGTTATGGTTGTGTGTATTTTGCAAAAAATATGCTCGCTGTTAAAGGAGATTCATTTGAAGGTAAAACTGTAATTATATCAGGATCGGGTAATGTTGCTCAATATGCTTGTGAAAAAGCAACTCAATTAGGAGCTAAGGTGATAACGATGTCTGATTCTTCTGGATACATTCATGATACAGATGGTATTGATGCCGATAAGTTGGCTCATATCATGGAAATCAAAAATGTTAAGAGAGGAAGAATTAGTGAATACCTTAACAAGTATAGTTCTGCAACCTTCCATAAAGGAGAAAGACCTTGGTCTGTCAATTGTGATATAGCTCTACCTTGTGCTACTCAAAATGAATTGAATGGAGATGAAGCAAAACAATTAATAAACAACAATGTAATTGCTGTTGCCGAAGGTGCTAACATGCCAACGACACCAGAAGCTATAGAAGCTTTACAAAATGCTAAGGTATTGTTTGCTCCAGGAAAAGCATCTAATGCTGGAGGTGTTGCAACTTCTGGATTAGAAATGAGTCAAAACTCATTAAGATTAAGTTGGACAAGAGAAGAGGTTGATGAAAAACTCAAAACAATAATGGATGATATTCATACGTCTTGTGTAGAATATGGTACAAGAACAGACGGATATGTCGATTATGTAAAAGGAGCCAATGTTGCAGGTTTTGTTAAAATTGCAGATGCAATGCTTGCTCAAGGTGTCGTTTAATATTTAGATATTTTTATGGAAAAAAGCTTTCAAATTCAATTTGAAAGCTTTTTTTATTTAGACGACTATATGATATTGCTTAAAATGTCGTTAGATATAAATATATTTGACAAAAAAATTATTGATATGTTTAAAAGAATAGCATTTGTCTTTTTAGCTCTAGTATCCTTTAAAGGCGTTTCTCAAGAGTTCTCTACACTTTGGGAAGGCTATTTTTCATATTTTGAAATTAAAGATGTCACTAGAGGTAATGATAAAATTTTTGCAGCCTCAGAAAATGCTATTTTTAGTTATGACGTTTTAACAAACGAAATAAATAAAATAACCACCATTGAAGGGCTTTCAGGAGAAACCATTACTACAATTTCATACAGCGAAGACTTTAATTTATTAGCAGTAGGTTACGAAACAGGTTTAATAGAGTTAGTTTTTGATGGTGATACTGAAATATTATCTGTGGTAGATATCCTCGAAAAAGAAAGTATTTCTCCAGTATTGAAAAAAATAAACCATTTTAATGAGAGTCAAGGGTTATTATATATTTCTACAGATTATGGAATTTCAGTATATGATTTAAATCAATTACAATTTGGAGACACCTATTTTATTGGAGATGGAGGTAGTCAAATAGCAATAAACCAAACAGCTGTGTTTAGTGATTTCATTTATGTAGCCACAGGTCTAAATGGGATCAGAAAGGCAGATTTAACAAACCCTAATTTAATTGATTTTCAGCAATGGACAACAATTGTTGGAGGTGGTTTTAATGCTATTCAAACTGTTGGTAGTAAGCTATACACAGTGGGTCAAAATAATGTTTTACATGAAGTTGTAAGTGATAATCTAAATTCATTATTTACGTATCCAACCTTGCCAGAAGATGTTAGGTCTGTTAATTCTAATCTCATTGTTACGCTTAAAGAAGATGTTTTTATTTATGATGAAAATTTCACTCAAATCCAAACAGTTTCTACAAATGAAAATTATGATACAGATTTCGTTGCAGCTACTATAAATGAAGATCATATATATATTGGAACTAATAGTACAGGCCTATTGAAAACTCTACCAGATACTCCAAATGAGTATGAGGTAATATTACCAGAAGGACCATCAAGTAACACAGCATTTAAAATCAATGCAGGTGATGGAGAATTGTGGGTTACTTATGGCCAATATAGCGTTTCATATAATCCAAATCCACCTAAAAAAAGAGGAATTAGTATATACAGAGACGAACAATGGATTAATAAGCCATATGATAGTTTGCTTACAGCTCAAAATTTGTGTGATATTGTAATTAGTCCTTTTAATAATAAACAAGTTTATATTGGTTCATTTGAAGATGGTATATTGGAGTTAAATAATGATTCAGCAACATTTCTATTCGATCAAACAAATAGTGGTTTAGAATCTATAATATTTCCTCCTGCTCCAAATTATATTAGTATTAGATTGGCTCCTATACAGTTTGATAGAAATGGAAAATTATGGTCTGTAACCTCTAAAGTAGATAAAGCTTTGAAATCTTATGATCCTTCAACAAACCAATGGCAAGGATTTAGCTTTTCAGAATTAATACCAGATGCAACATATGACGAGAGAGGTTTTGGTGATCTTGCTGTAGGTAGTGGTGGTGTAAAATGGATAGGATCCTATGATCATGGACTAATAGCTTATAATACAGATACGCAGCAAATTAATAGTGTGTCTACTGAAGAACAAAACATGCCAAGTGCTGTGGCAAAAGCGGTTGCATTAGATAGTAGAAATCAGCTTTGGATTGGTACTATTAAAGGATTAAGAGTATTATATAACACGTCTAGTTTTGTTGATGATCCAGATCCTAGTGTTAATGAAATAGTAATTTTAGAAGATGGAATTCCAACAGAGTTACTTTCTAACCAGTATATTACTGATATCAAAGTGGATGGATCAGATAACAAATGGGTAGGAACATTAGATTCTGGAATATTTTATTTTTCACCAGATGGTCAAGAAACCATATACCAGTTTACTACAGATAATTCACCATTACCATCTAATACAATATCAGATATTTCTATTGACCCTCAATCTGGAAGAGTTTTTATAGCTACAGATAGAGGTTTGGTGTCTTTTTCTTCTGGAGGGACTAAGCCTAAAGAAACACTTGAAGAAGCCTATATTTATCCAAATCCTGTAAGACCAGAATACGATATTTTAGGTTCTGATGACTTAAATAATATTAATAATGGTGTGAAGGTATCTGGACTTACAGAAAACGTGAACGTTAAAATTACAGATATTGAAGGCAATCTTGTTGCTGAAGCTCAATCTAGAGTCAATCAAAGATCCTCTAAAGAAAATTATAATTTTGCTATTGATGGTGGTACTGGAATTTGGAATGGTAAAAATTTAAGAGGAAATGTAGTCGCTTCTGGAGTATATTTGTTCCTAATATCAGATTTAGATTCGTTTGAAACGAAAGTTTTAAAATTACTGATTGTTAGATAGCCAACTTCTATTATGCTCAATAAATCCAAAATTATTGTGCTCTCTAAGATTAAATATAGAGACAATGATCTTATAGTAAAATGCTTTACACTACATCGTGGTGTTGTTACTTACTTACTGAGAGGTGTTTTAAATAGTAAGAAAGGAAGTTCTAAGGCAGCCTATTATCAACTTTTATCTCAACTTCAAATTGATGAAAACTACAGGCAAAATCAATCATTACAATCTATTAAAGATGTTCGGTTAGATTATAACTTCACGACACTTCATACCAACTTATTTAAAAGTTCTATCGTTATGTTCCTCTCAGAGGTATTATCTGCTGTGTTGAGAGAAGAGGAAGAAAATCAACAACTATATAACTATTTAGAAACTGCTTTTAGATGGTTAGATGAGAAAGATGAGTTTTCAAATTTTCATTTACTTTTCCTGCTTAAATTAACTAAGCATTTAGGCTTTTATCCAGATACATCTGATGTTAATCAACGGTATTTTAATTTAGATAACGGGCTTTTTGAATCGAAAAAAGTTAACGTTTATAGTGTTTCTGGAGAAAATTTAACAATTCTAAAACAACTGTTAGGCACAAATTTTGATGCTTTGGATACTATTAAGTTAAATTCGAAGCAAAGACAATCATTTCTTACGATGCTATTGTTATATTTTGAATTACATTTGGGCAGTTTTAGAAAGCCAAAATCATTAAAAGTTTTCAATCAGATATTTAATTAAAGTTTATGAAGTTAAGACTTTCAGTTTTGTTTATTTTTTCTTTAATAATTGGTCATGCTCAAACTGTAACCGTTTTAGAAGAAAGCACAAATGAACCTATAGCTGGCGTTACTATTTTTAATTTAAAAAAAGATAAATCTGTAGTAACAAACTTAGAAGGTAAAGCCTCAGTAGCCCTTTTTGATGTTAATGAAATTATTTATTTTCAAAATTTTTTATATAAGAAAAGAGCTATAAAAATAGCAAAATCTGATACTGATTTCACCGTGTATCTTGTTCCCAAAATTGAAGACTTAAATCAAATCGTCATTTCTGCATCAAAATTTGAACAGAGTAAAAGAGATATCCCTCAAACCATAGTGAATATTAGCGCAAAGGATATACAGTTTGAAAACCCTCAAACAAGTGCAGACCTTTTAGAAAGCACAGGAAATGTATATATTCAAAAAAGCCAATTAGGCGGAGGAAGTCCAATGATTAGAGGTTTTTCTACAAACCGACTACTAATTACAGTCGATGGAGTGAGAATGAATAATGCGACATTTAGAGGCGGGAACATACAAAACGTGATTTCTATTGATCCATTTACAATTCAAAATACTGAAATAACTTTAGGAGCAGGTTCTGTAGTCTATGGAAGTGATGCTATTGGTGGTGTAATGAGTTTTTACACTAAAAAGCCGCAACCATCTTACAAAGATTCATTGTTTTTTAATGCTAATGCAGCACTTCGGTACTCATCTGCAAGTAATGAAAAAGCAGGGCATTTGGATTTAAATTTTGGGTTAAAAAAATGGGCATTTCTAACCAGTTTGAGTTATACAGATTTTGATGATCTTAGAATGGGGAAGCATGGACCAGATGATTATTTAAGACCAGAGTATGTTGAAACCATTAATGGTGAAGATGTTATTGTTCAAAATGAGAACCCTCGTATACAAAACCCAACAGGATACGATCAAATCAACATTTTACAAAAAGTGAGATATGAACCAAAGGAAAATTTAAGTTTTGACTTAGGGCTTTATTACACAACAACATCTAGTTATCCAAGATATGATAGATTAAAACGATATCGAGATGGTAATTTGCGATCTGCTGAGTGGGATTACGGACCGCAAAGTTGGTTTATGGGTAATTTTCAAGTTACTAAGTTAAGTAGTAGTTCGAACTTATATGATAAAATTCAAGCAACAGCAGCTTATCAAAATTTCCAAGAAGGTAGATTTGATCGAGATTTTCAATCAACGATCAGAAATATAAGAGAAGAAGCTGTAGACGCGTATTCGCTTAATGTTGATTTAGAAAAAGGGTTGAACGATAAGAGTAAACTATTTTATGGTCTAGAATATGTGTATAATAACATAAACTCTACTGGAGAAGAAGTTGATATCGTAACCAATACGACAACTCCAACAATATCAAGATATCCAAATGGTTCTAATTGGCAGTCTTTAGCAGCTTATGCTAGTTTTAAATATAAACCAAATACGAAATTTGTATTTCAATCTGGATTACGATACAACCATATCATAGCTAATGCAGATTTTAGTGAGAATAATGAATTTTTAAACTTGCCATTTGATTCAACCAAACTAGACGCAGGAGCTTTAACTGGAACTGCAGGGATAAGTTGGATGCCTAGTGAGGTGATGCAATGGAAATTAAATGCATCTACAGCTTTTAGAGCTCCAAATATTGATGATATAGGTAAGGTTTTTGATTCAGAACCTGGCTCTGTAGTAGTGCCTAACCAGGATTTAAAACCGGAATATGCCTATGGTGGAGAATTAGGGTTAAAGCTTAATTTTGATAATGTTTTTGTCATAGATATGGCAACTTATTACACGTTTTTAGATAATGCTTTAGTGCGACGAGATTTTACTTTAAATGGGGAGTCAGAAATAGAATACGATGGTGAATTAAGTAATGTGCAAGCTATCCAAAATGCTTCAAAAGCATGGATTTACGGTTTTGAAGCAGGAATTCAACTAAATTTTAACGACAATCTAAAACTCACATCACAATACAATATTATTGGAGGAACTGAAGATGATAATGGTATTGAAGTACCAGTGAGGCATATTGCTCCAAACTTTGGTAACACACATATTTCTTGGGAAAAAGGTTTATTTCAAATAGATGCTTTTGCGGAGTATAATAACGAATTATCATTTAATAAATTAGCGCCTTCAGAACAATCTAAAGACTATTTATACGCATTAGATGAAGACGGAAATCCTTACTCACCTTCTTGGTTTACTTTAAATTTACGAACAAGATATCGATATTCTAAAGCGTTAACCATAACAGCTTCGTTAGAGAATATTACAGATCAACGTTATCAAACGTACTCATCTGGTATTGCGGCACCAGGACGAAATTTAATCCTTTCTCTTAGGTATAATTTATAAAAAAAGAGGTTTTAGTTGATACTAAAACCTCTTTTTAAATTGCCTTAATTTAAACATTAATTCATTTTTACAGCTTTCTTAGTAATGGTTTGTCCATTAGAAAGTGTTACTCTAGCAATATATGTAGCTTGGCTTAATTTTGATAAATTATAAGTTTCAGTACTGTTTTGTCCTCTCAAATTGTATATAGTTCTACCCAATACATCCAAAATCTCAACAGCCTTGATAGTCATATTTTTTCCTACGGAAAATGTCACATCTCCATTACCTAGTTCTATAATTGTTAAATCATTAGGAGATAATTCGTTTTCGTTTACTGAAAGCGCTTCTGGTTGAAAAACAATTTCAAAACGATCGTTAAATTCTCCAGTTTCCGAAGTAAATGTGTAATCGTTCAAATTCAAATCATGAGTAATGTTCATCAGGTTATCTTTAAGATACACTGTATTACCATTCATGAAGTCTCCTTGAAGTTGAGCAATCGAGAATTTGTATAACGTTGCTTCATCTATTGATGTATAGAATCCTAAAGGAATCACTTCATCAACCGTTAAGCTATTTGTCTCTTTACCTTGAATTGCAAATTTCTTATCACTAGCGTCATCTATCAATGAGTATAGTAAAGAGCTTGCATTAGATGCTAAATTTCTTGTTGCATCATAATACATTCCGTCATCATCATTCGTTGCACCATCAACATAACCAACAAGAATCTGATTAAAAATTCCATTATCAGAGGTTAAGTCTAGGCGTATTTTATTAAACTCGGCAGTATTAGACGTTCTAAAAAATTGATTATTATTTCCATTAACTCTCATACTATTATTGAAAACTACATCTGTTGTTCTAATTGTCCCACCTGCAGAGGTTGAAGACGACGCATTGGTCATAGATACAAAAAAGCCTTGACCAGATGGGATGTGTCGTGTTGGCACTAAACCATCACCACCAGCAGTCTGTCCTGTACCGTTTATAATGGCATAATCACTTTGTGTGTAGTTTAATACTTCATTACCATTAGTGCCTCCATCTGCTGCTGTATTATGAGACCAGAAAAATATAGCGCCATTTGTTGCTCCTACAGTTTGATCGATGCTTCCATTAGCAGTTAAAAAATCATCTGCATCATTTGCAGAAGGGTAAGGGTTGCCAATAAAATTCCAATTGTTATCGTTTGTCTCAGCATCATCTCTAAAAATTGGAACAGTAACGACTCCATTATTAAATGGGCCTTCAAAAACATAGATATATTGTAAAGGTGTAAAGCCTATACTATTATGTGTAGATGCGTAACCAACTCCAGGTATCATTTCATCAGTTCCAACGGCATATTGCCAGTCGTTAGCATTATCATCAATATCATCTTGTCCAGGGTTTGTAGCATCATCATTACCTGTTTCTTGAGTAGAATCTCTAAAGTTTCGTCCATTAAACCAGAAAATACGATTAGGTTCTGCCTCATTAAGTCCTGTAGCTATAGTTTCTTCAAAAACAGGAGAACTCCAATACGTGTATTCTTGGTAAGACGCTAAAAATGCAGTTTCTTTTTCTACTGAAATTTTATTTCTTATTGTTAGTACATCTCCATTTACAATTGCCGAATCATCAACCTGAACAAATGAACCATCAGTTTTAACAACAATATTACCATTAACCGTCACATTATTTTGAACTCTAACAAAAGTATTATTAGCAATATTTAATGTATTCAATGTATTCACAATAAGTTGACAAGCTTCAAAACTAGTTTCTCCATTTGTACCAATACTCGTGTCGTAGGCACCA
>CAJQOA010000221.1 GCA_905479815.1 uncultured Psychroserpens sp. | reverse complement strand
TGAGTATTATTTTTTAAATAGTTTTCTTTTCTAAAAGTGCCATGTAAAATCCATCATATCCAGAGATATGTGATAAGATACTTTTATCTTTTACAAAGGTAAAATCTTTTCCTAAATCTGATGTTAAAAAAATGTCAACTTGTTCTTTGTTTTCCGAAGGAAGAATAGAGCACGTAGCATAAACCAATTTACCACCTGCTTTTACAATTCTAGAATATTGTTGAAGTATATCTTGCTGTGTGGCTTTTATGTTTTCAATAAATTCTGGCTGTAATTTCCATTTAGCATCAGGGTTTCTTCTCAATACACCTAATCCAGAGCATGGCGCATCAATTAAAACGCGATCTGCCTTATCGTATAGTTTTTTTACAACTTTAGTAGATTCTATTGGTCGTGTTTCAATATTCCAGGCACCATCACGTTTTGCTCTTCGTTTAAGCTCATTTAATTTGTGAGCATAAATATCTAAAGCAATGATTTGACCTTTGTTTTCCATTAATGAAGCTAGATGAAGTGCTTTTCCGCCAGCACCTGCACAGGTATCTACGACTCTCATTCCTGGTTTTACATCCAAGAATTCTGCAACTAATTGTGAGGATGCGTCTTGTACTTCAAAGTATCCTTTTTTGAAAGATTCGGTTTGAAATACATTTGCTCTTTCTGTAAGTTTAAGAGCACTAGCATATCCTTTGATGCTTTCGGTTTCTATACCATCATCAAATAATAGCGCTTGTAATTTTTCTTTAGAGGTGTTAAGTGTGTTGACTCTTAAAACCACATCTGCTTGCTCGTTTAAAGCAGCTATTTCTTTAGTCCAAACAGATTCTCCTAATTCTTTTACTCCTAATTCATCTAACCAATCTGGAATAGATTCTTTAAATTTTCTAGTTTTAGATAATTCATCAAAGCGACCTTTTATTTTTCTAAGAGGTGTGCTTTCAAAATAACTCCAATCTGGTAATTTTATACCTCTTAAGGTTGCCCAAACTGCAAAAATTCGCCAAATGTTTTCTCTATCATATGGCGCTTTGACATCAGCAATTTCTGTATATAGACGTTTCCATCTTACAATATCGTAAGTAGTCTCTGCAACAAAACCGCGATCGCGACTTCCCCAACGCTTGTCTCGCTTTAGGAGTTGTTGTATTACTTTATCTGCATACTTGCCTTCGTTAAGGATTAATGTTAATCCGTCGATGACTGCAAAGCATAAATTTCTGTGTAAACGCATTATAAAAAATTAGGCATGCAAAGGTACATTAAAAGTTGATATATAGAAGACTCTAAAAAATGTTATCTTCTGAAAAAAAATAAAATATCACGCAAGTTTTTGTTTTGAACTGCATCTAAACATAATTAAGTAATATCTAACCATCCTTTTTTGACAGAAACTGAATTTATAGAACAATTAAAAAATCAAACGCGAGAAGCATATACTAAGCTTTTGGATGATTTTCAGCAAAAAGTATTTGCGACGTGCATCTCATTTGTGCCAAATACTGAAGATGCAGAAGATATTGCTCAAGAAGTGTTTGTTGAGATTTTTAGTTCTATTTCTAATTTTAAAGGTCAGTCTAAACTATCTACTTGGATTTATAGAATAACCACAAATAAATGCTTAGAATTTATTAGAAAACGAAATACTAAAAAACGTTTTGCATTTTTACAATCGATCACTGGACCAGATTTTGAAATTGATAAAACTAATTACTTTACTGAAATGAATCATCCAGGTATCATTTTAGAGAATAAAGAAAAAAACGAAACTTTATTTTTAGCTATTAACAATTTGCCAGAAGCACAAAGATTGGTTTTTACCTTAAATAAGGTGGATGGAAAAAGCTATCAAGAAGTGAGTGATATTACAGAGAAGAGTTTGTCATCTGTTGAGTCATTGCTGTTTAGAGCAAAAAAGAATTTACAGAAAACACTAGAGAATTTTTATAAAAACGAGAGATAACGCAAGTTTTTAAAATAAATCACATCTAAAAAGATGATTATGGAAACAAATAAAAACATAAATAATAAGGTTGAGGAGACTATCAAAAGTGCATCTTCAATTGAAGATGCTAATATTTCCCCTTTTTTCAAGGCTAAAACATTAGATCTTTTATTTAGTGATAACGAAGTGACTCAAACAACGAGGTTTTGGTTTTCCCCTAAAATACAACTCGCTACTTTAGTTTGTGTCGTTATCTTAAATGTATTTGCATTTACGAAATTAAAAGAAACTACTTATAATGATAATGTAAATCAGTTTGCTGAGTCTTATGGATTATCTACAAGTACTGAAACCTTTATATTAAATTAAATTATGAAAAAAAATAACATTTTATATGCCTTGCTTTTTGTTTTGATTGTAATGAATTGCTTTTTCTTATTTAATTATTTAGGAAGACCAAATCATAAAGGACCAAAAGAATCTGGGAACTTTATTGTAAAAGAATTAAAATTTAATGAAACACAAATACAACAATTTAATACTCTTGAAGATAAACATCACAACAGTATGAAAGCTATTGGTGATGATGCAAAATCAATCAAGGATGAATTGTTTCAAAAAATTACG
The DNA here is from genome assembly GCA_905479815.1 of uncultured Psychroserpens sp. Lineage (GTDB taxonomy): Bacteria > Bacteroidota > Bacteroidia > Flavobacteriales > Flavobacteriaceae > Psychroserpens. Next base: position 189 of record CAJQOA010000221.1, on the reverse strand, counting down.
GCGCCAACAGTTAATCAATCAACAATAGATAGTCTAATAGCTTTGATTTCTGAAAAAGAAGAATTAAAAGAAAAAGAACTGTTTCTTAGATTAAGAGGTATATACGATTTGTGTGATGAACAACAAAAAGAGCAATTTAGTGCCATAATTAAAAAGGCACGAAAGTTTGATAATCGTGGGCCAAAGAGA
>CAJQOA010000220.1 GCA_905479815.1 uncultured Psychroserpens sp. | reverse complement strand
TTAAATTTCTTCGGACTCTATTTTAGTGATTATTACCACGGAAGGCAACAATATTTAATGCGTTTACGTCACTCATCACCATCAATATTTACAAGTAAATACGTGAAATCAACAAAAAAAGGAGTGATTAAAGGTATTATTAAAGACGCTAGCGGATTACCTCTACCAGGTGTTTCGCTAATAGTAAATGAAAACGAGGATACTGCTCAATCAGATTTTGATGGTGAGTTTTCAATAAAAGCAAAAAAAGGAGACGTCATAAAACTTAGTTTTCTTGGTCTTAAAGGTTTAGAACTAATAATCTCTAAAGACAATTATTTTGAAATCACTCTTTACGAAGATATAGGTTCTCTAGAAACAGTTACAGTTTCAGCATATGGTGGTTTAAAGCAAAAAAGCAGTGTTGCAAGTGGACTTGCATATGCAGCTCCTTTAGCAGTGGATGACGCTGAAATGGATGAAGGTTATCTAAGAAAAAATTTCGACAAATCAGATAACAAAAACTTTAGAGATGGTGACACTCGTTCTAGCAGACAATATAAAGAACAATCTATTGAAGAAAAACAAAACTTCGATGATGTAAAAATTCGTAAAAACCTTCAAGAGACTGCTTTCTTCTTTCCGCAGTTACAAACCGATAAAGAAGGCCACGTGAGTTTTAGTTTCACAACACCTGAGGCGTTAACTAAATGGAAATTGCAAATATTAGCGCACACAAAATCGTTAGAAAGTGCAACGACGACATTAGAAACTGTGACTCAAAAAGAATTAATGGTGATCCCAAATGCACCTCGTTTTTTGAGAGAAGGTGATAAAATTAGAATTAGTACTAAGATTGCCAACCTTACAGAAAAAGAACTCAATGGTGTTGCTGTGCTTCAGTTATTTGACGCTATTACTGGAGCATCTATTGACGGTAATCTATCAAACGCGTATAATGATCTAGGGTTTACAGTTTCAGCAAAAGGAAACACTAACGTCACCTGGAATCTTGAAATCCCATTCAATTTAGAGGCAGTACAATATAAAATTATTGCCAAAGCAGGCGATTTTAGTGATGGAGAACAAAACGCATTGCCTGTATTGAGTAATAGAATGTTAGTGACAGAAACGGTACCAATGTGGATTAAGAGTAATGAAACGCGAACATTTACTTTAGATAAGTTGGCAACAACTAAATCAACATCGCTGAGACACCATAAATTAACGTTAGAGATGACCTCAAATCCTGCTTGGTATGCAGTACAAGCCTTACCATATTTGATGGAATATCCTTATGAGTGTAACGAGCAAACATTTAGTCGTTACTATGCAAATGCTTTAGCTAGTCACATAGCGAATAGTAATCCAAGAATTCAAGAGGTGTTTAATCAATGGAGAACTACAGATGCGTTATTATCTAATCTAGAAAAGAACCAAGATTTGAAATCTATTTTAATTCAAGAGACACCTTGGTTACGTGATGCTCAAAGTGAAACCGAGCAGAAAAAACGTATCGCACTCCTATTCGATTTAAACAAGATGAATAACGAATTAGACTCAGCAATGCGCAAACTCAAAAATGGGCAAATGAGTAATGGTGCTTGGTCTTGGTTTAATGGAGGGCGACCTAACCGTTACATCACACAACATATTATTACTGGCTTTGGGCATTTAGACAAGCTTGATGTCACTTCTAATGACGCCGAAACTCAAATGATTACAAAAGCAATCTCTTACTTAGATGCTGAGTTTGTTAGAGAGTATAAAGACATTAGAAAATATGATAACAAAATAGATTTAAGTCTAGATCACCTCAGCTACACGCAACTGCACTATTTGTATATGCGTAGCTTTTTTCCGGAGATAAAAAAATCAAAACAAGTACAAGAGATCACCGATTATTACCAAACACAAATCCAAAAATACTGGTTAAGTCGCTCGCTATATGCCAAAGGACTAATGACGTTAGTACTTCATAGAATGGATGATGAAAGTACCTCTGCAAAAATCTTAGAATCGCTTCGTGAAACGAGTATTACTTCGGAAGAATTAGGCATGTACTGGAAAGCAAACACGAGTTCATGGCATTGGTATCAAGCACCTATTGAAACGCAAGCATTATTAATTGAAGCGTTTTCGGAAGTAGAAAATGATACAGAAACTATTGATAACCTAAAAATATGGTTACTTAAAAACAAACAAACTAACCGTTGGAAAACAACTAAGGCTACAACCGAAGCTGTTTACGCATTGTTATTGCAAGGTAGCGATTGGTTGAGTGTGACAGACATGGTAGATATAGTTATAGGTGGACAAGACATTGAACCTTCTAAACTAGAAGATGTCAAGATTGAAGCTGGAACTGGATATTTTAAAACAAGCTGGAGTTCTGCGGAAATTAAACCAGAAATGGCTACCGTCAAATTAACAAAGAAAGGTGATGGTATTGCTTGGGGAAGTTTATACTGGCAATATTTTGAGGATTTAGATAAAATCACATCTGCAGAAACACCTCTAAAACTAAGTAAAAAACTGTTTAAGAAAACAAATACAGATACTGGAGAGCAAATCACAGAAATCATACCTGAAACCGATTTAAAAATTGGTGATTTGGTGAGAGTTCGTATAGAATTGAGAAGTGATCGCCCAATGGAATTTATTCACATGAAAGATATGAGAGCTGCAGGTTTAGAACCTGTTAATGTATTATCTCAATATAAATATCAAGACGGATTAGGGTATTATGAAAGCACTAAAGATGCATCAACCAATTTCTTTTTTGATTACTTACCAAAAGGAGTTTATGTTTTTGAATATGACTTGAGAGTAAATAACGCTGGTGATATGAGTAATGGGATAACCACTATTCAAAGTATGTATGCTCCAGAGTTTAGCAGTCATAGTGAAGGCATACGAATAAAGGTAGAATAACAAATCAAAAACACAATAGCACCTGCAAAGCGATTAAGGTCATTTCAATATTAGAAATTTCTTAATCGTTTTTAGTTTAGCTACTTTTATGCTCCTTAAAACCGAACTATTATGAAAATCACATTACCAAAAATAATCACAACTTTTCTACTGATAAGTAATGTATGTGTATTTGCTTCTCAAGACTATTTGGTTACAAAGGAGAAAGACACTATCTACGGTAAAATCGAATGGAAAACTAATGTTATTGTGTATGTTAAAAATGAAAGTGGAAAACAAAAATTTAGAGCAGATAAAGTTGATTTTTTCCAGAGAGGTGCATTTCGTTTTGTTTCTGTGAATACAAAATTTCCAGAATTTCTTCTTGAAGTAAAGAACGGACAAGTTTCATACTACGTAGAATCACATCTTAAATCTAAGTTTACGATTGATTATAAGAAGAACGTTTTTCTTAAATATAAAGATGATTTATATACAATAACTACTCCTGAAAATAACCAGAATAATAATAATGATAATTTCTTTTTAGACAACCCAGTCGAAACCAACAGAAAGGCATCACAAGAAGAATTCATATCCTCCAATTTTAAGTCTAGTTTCTACCAAATTTTAGGAAAAGATAACACGCTTTATAAACTGATAAAAAAAAATAATTTCACTTTTGAGGATATAGAGTTATTAGTAGACCTGTCTAACAAATCATTAAATTACCCCATAGCGTTTGAAAAACAAATAGACTCAACAATAAAAAAAGGGTATGCATCTGGCTATGTAATACCTTTTGAAAATGACACAATTTGGGGCTCAATAAAAATGAAAAAAACATTTTTATATAATGATAAAATTAAGTTCATTACTCGAAACAAAAAAGAATCAAGTTACAAACCTGGTGAATTGATTGGGTTTAAAATAAATGGTAGAGTTTACAAAAATGATATTATTGATAAAAAAAAGAAACAACTCATACAATTAATTGTCGGCGAAATATCTTTATACAGAGATTTAAAAAACAAAAAAAGCTACATAATCAAAGAGAATAGAGAATATATCCTTGTAGACAAAAAGAAAAAATTTATTAAAATCTTTAAGGATAAGCCTAGTATTTATAATAGAATAATTGAAAATGATTATCAATCTTTCGAAGTGAAGAGTATGATACGTTTATATAACAACTAAATAAAACAATACTGTCATGCTCTCAGGCCACAATCGTAATAATTAAGGTTAATTTTTATAGCTAAAAGTGAGTTGAAAAAATTGCAAGGCTATTATATAAAGTGCAGTAGCGTATTTAAAAACTCAATTGCTCCTTAAACAAATAAGATTGACGTCTGGAAATCTCTATTTCTTCTCCAGATTGCATTTCTATTTTCAATTTCCCATTAAACCATGACACCACTTTTTTAACGTGGTTGATATTAATTATTTGCTGTCTATTCGCTCTAAAGAATACGTCTACTGGAAGCTTTTCTTCAATTTGAGCCAGAGATTTATATATCAATGGTTTGTTACCTTCAAAAAAGACGCGTGTGTAATTACCAACGATTTCAAATAATGATATATCCTGAATTTTTACTAGCCAACATTTCTCACCATCTTTAATAAAGATCTGTTTATCTATACTTAGCCCTTCTGTTTTTATGTTTGTATTAGTATCAGGATTACTTTGTTCAAAAACCTTTGCTATAGAACTTGAAAAACGTTTTTGGTTAATGGGTTTCAATAAGTAATCAAAAGCATTGTACTCAAAAGATTTAATAGCATACTCATCAAAGGCAGTAGTGAAGATGGTAATTGGCACCTCATCTAACATCTCTAGAAGCTCAAAACCATCTTTTTCTGGCATATTAATATCTAAAAAAAGTAAGTCTGGTTTGGTTTTATTGATGAGATCAAAACCTTCATCTACGTTTTCTGCTTCTCCAATAAGTTCAATCTCTTTGTGTGCTTTCATGAGTTCTTTTAACTCATTACGAGCTAAACGAGAATCTTCTACAATTACTGCTTTTAAAATAGTCATATTACAGGAATTTTAATAGTTGCTATCACTTGATTATCTACTTCATTTAAATTGAATGTTGCTCGATTAACATATAATAACTCTAATCGCTTTTCAATATTTTTTAACCCAAGTTGTGTTCCGTTTTGATTATATTCAATACGACCAGAATTGATAACTTCAATTTCTAAAAAATCCTCATTCACTTTTGTAGTTAGAGTGACTTTACCTCCACTTTTTAAATTTGAAATACCATGTTTAATAGCGTTTTCTACAAGCATTTGAATTATCATTGGCGGAATTAATTTTGTTAAAGATGCTTCATCTATATGGGTTTCAAAATGCAAGCGATCCTCAAACTGAATTTTTGAAATGGCTACATAATTTTCTACCATTTCTAACTCGTCTTCTAATGCTATTGAAGTTGCATCGTTTTTTGTGAGTGAATACCGTAACGTTTCTGAAAGACTCGTAAGCATATTACGTGCTTTACCAACATCTTCTAGCATCAAACCTCTAATATTATTTAAACTATTAAACATAAAATGAGGGTTTATTTGCCCTTTTAATGTGTTGAGCTGAGACTCTTTTAAACTTGTTTGAAGTTCTGCTTGACGAAGCTTAATGGTATTTATATGATGGTAAATTTTTATGGAAAGAATAACAAACATCCAAACGATAAAATAGGTCGCAAAATGTGGCACATTAGTCAACTTCATATAAAAACTAACACCAATTGATCTACCAAAAAAATAGTTTGTAGGAATATTAAGTATTGGCCAAAGTAAAATATGATAGACAACTTGTACCGCTATAAATACAACGATTAGCTTTATAACATCTTTTTTAGTAAAATCTCCAACATTAAAGTACTTCTCAAAATAAAACAAAATGACAAAAGACAATATAAAACCTAAAAAACCGCATAGAAACCCTTCAGAAATCAAATAATATAAACGCGTAGTTTCCATATTTTCTGCATAAGAAATCTTATCTATTGTAAGCACAAAAAAAGCAAAGAAGACCCAGCCTATAAAATTTAAAATCCAGTATTTATAGTTTGTAATTAATTTCATTTACTCATAACTTAAAATTTAGCACAATATAAAACATATTGATTTCTAATATCACTGTACTGCATTTTTTAGTGTAGCTTCTAATAACTCAATATTATTGTCCACTTTCTTAAATGCTAACGAACCAAAAAAGGAAACTAATACGATATATAGTATGCAACCAGAAACAACAATTAAAGTAGATTCATAGTTTAGAGCATATGGCACCATCATTATTATCCAAAAAGACATGACAAACATTTCATATTTTTTACGGTTAGACATGTATACTTTAAACTTTACAACACTACTTTTTAAAGACTTTTGTGTGTATGACTTTTGTTTTATATCATCTAATTGCAAGTATTTAAATATATAAACTATTTGCACTATAGAGCCTAATAACAAAGGGATAGCTTGTCCTAAATTACTTCTAGTCATATAGGCTGTCACAAGCGAAAATGTTGCTAAAAAAACTGCTGACAATGTAGCCATTTTAGAGCCACTCAATAAGGCTTTAAAATTTTTTAACTGATTTTGAAATAAGTCAGTTCTGTTCGTTCTTGATTGTTCCATAATTGATGTTTTTTGATTGATGTTTTTTGATTGATTTGATGGTTTAACTTAATACGATGTCAACGATTAATTGAACTACTACTTTTACTAAATTGATCATGATTCTGTTGTTTTTTGATTGATGATTACTATTCGTTTTTTATTGATAATATAAAGATACAGCAGTATTAGCTTTTTAAAATTGATAATATGATGAGTGGTAAATAGTATATGGTAAGCGGAAATAATTATTAAAACTGTTAGTAAAAAAAGAATTCAACGACAAAACAAAAGAGCATTTAACGTACAAATGCTGTATATTACAGTACTAACTAATAAAACAAAATTATGAACTCAAAAGTATTTATGGTCTTGAGAATTTTACTCGGGCTTTTCGTTTTAGTCTTCGGACTTAATAAATTTATTGAATTTTTACCTCAGCCAGAAGGCATGAGTGCAGACGCTATGACTTATTTTGGAGCACTAGTAAATTCTAAAACAATGGTATTAGTTGCTATTGTAGAAATCGTTGCAGGATTAGCTTTAATTACGAACAAGTTTGGAGCTTTATTAACAATCATTTTAATGAGTGTGTCAGTAAATGCAGTATTATTTCATGCTATTTTAGATCCAGGAAATATTCCAGGAGCATTAGTTTTATTGGTACTTAATATTGCTGTACTTATCGGCTATAAAGATAAATACAAGGCCTTATTGAGCTAACAAGCTAAATATCAAATAAAAAAAGAGACTCATATGAGTCTCTTTTTTTATTTGATTCTTTTTTTGATTAATGCCAATTGTCCCATATGATTTGCTTGATGCTCCATAACATGAAACCAAGCCCAATGTATATTCATGCCTCCAATTTTATTCTTGAGCCACTCATCATCTTTTGTTTTTAAAAGGGTCTTAGTTTTTGATCTCACTTCATCATAAATCTTCAAATAGTAGGATATCGGTTTCTCTTTAAACTCTTTTCTGGCTTTATCACCTAGGTTTAAAGCGGTTTCCCATTTTTTAGCTTCTTCTGCATTAAAGCCTCTACCTTCAAAAGTATACACTTGATAATACGCTTCGGTAGCTGCGAGATGATATATAATAGCTCCAGGGCTATTAGCGTCTTCATCTAAAAGAAAATCAGTTCCTTTTTTATCCAGATTAGAAACATTTCTTACTACACGAGCTTTTAAATTATCTAACATGGATACAAGCTGTCCAATATCATCTGAATATCCTTTAGGAATCTCTATGACAGATCGTTGCGCAAACATTGTGCTACATGACATGAGAAGTACTAATAAAAATAATTTTATTTTCATGATTGATGTTTTAAATTCATCTTAAAAATAAAACATTTAAAACCTCTAAATCAATGCATTAACAATAACTTAACGCGTAAAAAATCATTTTTTTTCTGGAGGAAAACCTTCTAGCACTTTATTTACAAGAGCTACAAATTGTGCTTCACGTTTTTCGGGAGATGCGTTGGGTTTATAATTTGACTCAGAAATGGCTTGCCAAAAGAGTCCGTTTTTATTTTCATCAACAAAATCGAAGCTAATTTCTCTACCTAATTGACTTTGACCTATTGGAAGTCCTATTGAAATTCCACCTCCAACATTACCTCCTCCTCCTCCAAGTCCAACACCAACATTATTATTACGCTGTTGTTGAAATTCGGTACTCTTGATATCAATAAAAAAATCAGGAGTTTCAGATAGCGTATATCCTCTACTTTGCATAGCGTCATTTAATGCAGATAATAAACGCTTTGTATCTAAATCACTCATTCCTGTACTAAGATTAGAGTAATAGTTATACGTTTGGTAGTTCTTAAAGTTTGTAGTTTTCTCGTAATCGTAATTGACACGAATTGGAGCACATGAGGTTACAAGAACCAGTGCCATAATTAGATATAAATATTTCATTGCTTTTTTATTTTAAAAGTAGCAAAAATTATTCCATATTATCTATATTTCTTTAACTATGCGTTAAGAATAGAGTCATTGTTAGAGCTACTCACAGAGAGCGACTGGCGAAATATTTATATTCACAAATACCGAAAAATAAAATAACATTCATGAGTAAAGCCTGACCGTTTGAAGTCGTTCTGCAGAAAAGGGTAACGCCCAAAAATTAATCGTTAAGCATTTTCCAAAGTTTATCTTTAAGCTCCATAATACCTTTTTGAGCTATAGATGAAATGAACATATAATCAATTGGAAGTGTTTCGTCTAATTCTACTTTCATTTCTGCTTGTAATTCATCATCTAACATATCACTTTTAGAAATAGCAATCATACGTTCTTTATCCAACATTTCTGGATTGTAACGTTTGAGCTCATCTAAGAGAATATCATATTGTTTACGTATATCATCTGCGTCTGCAGCAATTAAAAACAATAAAATCGAGTTACGTTCAATGTGACGTAAAAAGTAATGACCAAGTCCTTTACCTTCGGCAGCACCTTCTATAATACCTGGAATATCTGCCATTACAAATGTTTGGTAATCGCGATATTCTACAATTCCTAAGTTAGGTTTTAACGTTGTAAACTCATAATCTGCAATTTTAGGTTTTGCAGCTGTAACAACAGAAAGTAATGTGGATTTCCCAGCATTTGGAAAACCAACCAGACCAACATCTGCAAGAATTTTAAGCTCTAAAGTAATTCTCTTTTCTTCTACATCTTCTCCAGGTTGTGCGAAACGAGGTGTTTGGTTACGAGAATTTTTAAAATGCCAGTTTCCTAAGCCACCACGTCCGCCTTTAGCTACAATGACCTCTTCATCTGCATCGGTTATTTCAAACAAGGTCTCATCAGTTTCTGTATCTTTTACTACAGTACCTAACGGCACATCAATGTAGACATCCTCTCCATCAGCTCCTGTACTTCTACTTTTACTTCCACTTCCACCATGACCAGCTCTTGCATGACGCTTAAATTTTAAATGTAAAAGTGTCCAAAGGTTAGAACTCCCTCGAACAATAATATGACCTCCACGACCACCATCTCCTCCATCTGGACCACCTTTTTCAATGAATTTTTCACGATGTAAGTGTGCAGAACCTTGTCCTCCTTTTCCAGAAGATATTTCAATTTTTACGTAGTCAACGAAGTTTCCCTCAGTCATAGTCTTTTGTTATCTATATTCGTTAGCTTATAAAGTAAGTTACCTTATAATTTATCTATTACAGTATTTAAACGTTCTGTAATATCTTCAATACTACCAACACCATCAACTCCAAAATATTTATCTTGTTTAGAATAAAAATCTTTCAAGATTGCTGTTTCGTTATAATATACTTTAATTCTATTTCTAATTATAGCCTCATCAGAATCATCTTTTCTTCCACTAGTTTTACCACGCTCTAATAAACGTTGCACTAGAATTTCATCTTCGACCTCTAAAGCAATCATAGCATCAACCTTAGAATCTTTAGCATCCATTATTTTATCCAGAGCTTCTGCTTGAACTTCATTTCTAGGAAAGCCATCAAAAATAAATCCGTTAGCGCCAGCGTTTTTATCAACTTCTGCACTTAACATATCTATAGTTACCTGATCTGGAACTAATGCGCCTTTATCAATATAAGACTTAGCTAACATTCCTAAGGCAGTATTGTTTTTCATATTAAATCTAAACACATCTCCTGTTGAGATATGCACTAGATTATATTTTTCCTTTAAAAAATTAGCTTGTGTTCCTTTTCCTGCACCTGGAGGTCCAAATAGGACTAAATTAGTCATGTGTTGTGTTGTTTTTAATTGATATATCGCTGGTAAATCTCTCCCTAGACCGTTGTAATCTAATCCATAACCTACTATGAATTTATTAGGAATTTCTAAACCAACATAGTGTAATTTATAATCTTTTTTATAGGCTTCTGGCTTGTAAAATAAAGTAGCGATTTTTAATTCGTCAACATTCTCATTTTCAAAAATGCGATGCACTTCTTCTAATGTGTTACCAGAATCTATGATATCTTCTAGAATAACTACTTTTCTACCAGATACATCTTGCGTTAAACCAATGAGTCTATGAATATCTTCGGTTGATTTTAAACCTTCATAAGATGCCAGCTTTATAAAAGTGACTTCACAAGGCTTTGGGTATTTCTTCACAAAATCACTCACAAGCATGAACGATCCATTCAAAATCCCAACAAATACTGGAATTTCATCTTGTAAGTCATTTGCTATCTCATCTACCAAACGCTGCACAGTGGCATCTACTTCTTGTTCAGAAATGAATGGTTTAAAGTATAAATCGTGTAGTTTAATCACCTGATTTTGATTTTAAAAAGCCAAAGATACGGATTTGATTTGCGATTGCCGATTTTCAATTTATGATTTTAGAATATTGTTTCATAATTAGTGTATTTTTGTGTAACAAAAGTGGATTTCAAATCTAAAAACATAGGTTTTTAAAGAAACAACTTAACGTAATGAACTATTTCTCTTCAAATTTCAAACTTGGTATTCTTGGTGGTGGACAACTAGGCAAAATGATGTTGTATAGTACGCGACAATTTGACATTACAACACACGTCATGGATTCTAGTAACGAAGCGCCTTGTAGAATAGCTTGCAATCATTTCACATTAGGCGATTTAATGGATTTTGATGCGGTTTATAACTTCGGAAAACAAGTCGATCTACTCACTTTTGAAATTGAAAATGTCAATGTTGATGCGCTTGAAAAATTAGAAAAGGAAGGTATAAAAGTATATCCTTCATCAAAAAATTTACGCATCATTCAAAATAAAGCCACTCAAAAACTGTTTTATCGTGATCATGGTATTCCAACTTCAGATTTTACGCGCTTTGCTTACCTATCGGAAATTGAAGACGCTATTGACAATGGCGGATTAGAATTTCCATTTGTTTGGAAAGCTTCACAATTTGGATATGATGGTAATGGTGTAAAAATGGTAAGACAATTATCAGATTTAGATGGTTTACCAAAAGGCGAATGTATTGCAGAAGATTTAGTGCCTTTTAAAAATGAATTGGCAGTTATAGTAGCAAGAAACCCAAATGGTGATGTGAAAACATATCCCGTTGTAGAAATGGAGTTTCATCCAGAAGCCAACCAAGTCGAGTACGTTATTTGTCCTGCTAGAATAGATAAAGCTGTTGCTGAAAAAGCAAAACATGTGGCGCTTAAAGTTTCCGAGGCATTTAAACATGTTGGGCTTTTAGCCGTAGAAATGTTTCAAACAGAAACTGATGACATTTTGGTAAATGAAGTTGCTCCAAGACCACACAACTCTGGTCATCAAACTATAGAAGCCAATTATACGTCACAATTTGAACAACATATAAGAGCCATTTTAAATCTTCCATTAGGAAAAACAGAAAGTACAGTTGGAGGTATCATGGTTAATTTAGTTGGTGCAGAAGGTCATACAGGTGATGTCGTTTATGAAAACATAGAACACATTATGAGTCTTGATGGTGTAACACCTCATATCTACGGAAAAAAGCAAACGCGACCATTTCGTAAAATGGGACATGTGACCATTGTGAATAAAGATATTAACGAAGCAAGACGCATTGCTGAGGAGGTTAAGAAAACAATAAAAGTTATAAGTAAATAATTATGAATAAAGTAGCCGTAATCATGGGAAGCAAAAGTGACCTTCCTGTCATGCAAGATGCGATTGACATCCTAAAAGAATTCAAAATTGAGGTTGAAGTAGATATTGTATCTGCACATAGAACACCTGAAAAATTATTTGATTTTAGCAAAAACGCACACTCAAGAGGTATTAATGTTATTATCGCTGGTGCTGGTGGTGCAGCTCATTTACCAGGAATGGTCGCTTCATTATCACCATTACCTGTCATTGGCGTTCCAGTAAAAAGTAGTAATTCTATTGATGGCTGGGATTCTGTATTATCAATATTACAAATGCCTGGAGGTGTTCCTGTGGCAACTGTTGCGCTCAATGGTGCTAAAAACGCTGGAATTTTAGCGGCACAAATTATTGGGACATCAAATGAAGATGTACTTAAAACAATTATTGATTATAAAGAAAGTTTAAAAGCTAAAGTGATTGAATCTTCTAAAGATTTAAGCTAATCCTATAGCATAAAAAAACCTCGCTTTTACACGAGGTTTTAGAGCTATTAATCAATAGTTATTAAATTTTCCTTCTCAGTAATATTCAATAACGTTGCAAAGATAATTATTATTTAACATGAAACCCTTAAGGTTTAGTTAATGATTTTCAAATACTTATGAACATTTAAGAATTAATTCTAACATAGACCTATAATTTCAAATTTTAAAATGGCAATACTAAATTCTATATTCGATACACCTTATCACACAGCTCCTTTTTCTAAAATTAAAAATGAGGATTACATGCCTGCGTTTAAAATAGCAATTGAAAAAGCTAGAGCAGAAATTGATGCAATCACATCTTCTAAAGACGCTCCAACTTTTGAGAACACCATTGAAGTCTTAGATTTCTCTGGTGAAGAATTAGACCGATTATCAAGTATATTTTTCAATTTGAATAGTGCGGAAACTAACGATCAAATCCAAAAAATCGCACAAGAGGTGTCTCCTATGCTTTCAGATTTTGGTAATGATGTGACGCTTAACGAGGATTTATTTAAACGTGTAAAAGCAGTTTATGATCAAAAATCTAGTTTAGATTTAACTACCGAACAATATACACTTCTCGATAAAAAATATAAAGGCTTTTCTAGAAATGGTGCTAATCTTTCCGAAGATAAAAAAACAAGACTTCGTGAGATTGACAAGCTATCGAGTAAATTGAAACTCAAATTTGGTGAAAATATATTAGCAGAAACCAATACGTTTGAAATGCTCCTCACTAATGAAAATGATCTTGCTGGATTACCAGAAGGCGCTAAAGAAGCTGCACAACAATTGGCAGAATCAAAAGAGAAAAAAGGTTGGTTAATTACATTAGATTACCCGAGTTACATCCCTTTTATGACCTATGCAGATAATAGAGAGCTACGAAAAAAACTGGCTATTGCTGCAGGTTCAAAAGGATTTAAAGGTGATGAATTAGATAATCAAGAGCATGTACTTCAAATTGCAAAATTGCGTCACGAACGTGCTAATTTATTAGGTTATCAAACGCATGCGCATTTTGTATTAGAAGAACGCATGGCAAAAACACCTGAAACCGTTGAGAATTTTTTAAACGAACTTTTAGAAAAAGCAAAACCTGCTGCAGAAAAAGAATATAAAGATTTAGAGCAATTTGCAAAAGACTTAGATGGTATTGATAGATTAGAAAAATGGGATGGTTCTTATTATTCTGAAAAGTTGAAACAAAAGTTATTTAGTTTAGATGATGAGCAGTTAAAACCTTATTTCAAATTAGAAAATGTTATTGATGGTGTATTTACTATTGCTGAGCGTTTATTTGATTTAAAATTTGAAGAGATAGATACCATTGATAAATATCATGAAGATGTTTTAACGTATAAAGTAACAGATACTAAAGGCAACTTGGTTTCCATTTTTTATGCCGATTTTTTTCCAAGAGCAGGAAAACGAAATGGTGCATGGATGACAGTTTACAAGCCTCAATACATTAAAAATGGTGTTAATGACAGACCACATGTTTCTAACGTATGTAATTTCACAAAACCGACAAAAAGTAAACCTTCACTCCTAACCTTTAATGAAGTAACGACCTTGTTTCATGAATTTGGTCATGGTTTACATGGCATGCTTGCTAATACAACCTATCCTAGTTTATCTGGAACGAGTGTGTTTTGGGATTTTGTTGAGTTACCATCTCAGGTTTTAGAAAACTGGTGCTATGAAAAAGAAGCATTAGAATTGTTTGCAACGCATTATGAAACTGGTGAAGTCATCCCGATGGAACTCATAGAAAAAATAAAAGCATCTGCAACCTTCCATGAAGGCATGCAAACTTTACGACAAATTAGTTTTGGTCTCTTAGATATGTCTTGGCATGGACAAGACCCAAGTTCTATTACAAATGTAAAAGCACATGAGTCTAAAGTATTTGCTAATACAAAATTGTATCCTGATGTTGCAGTGAATTGTATGAGTACTGCATTCTCTCATATTTTTCAAGGTGGTTATAGCTCTGGATATTATAGTTATAAATGGGCAGAAGTACTAGATGCAGATGCCTTTGAGTATTTCTTAGAAGAAGGCGTGTTTAATAAAGACGTTGCGAAAAAATTCAAGGATCATGTACTATCTCAAGGTGGTATTGAAGATCCAATGGTCTTATATAAACGATTTAGAGGAAAAGAACCAAAACCAGATGCGTTATTGAAACGTGCTGGATTAATTTCAAAATAGAGACTTAAAAGGTTGAAATACAAACTTCAACCTTTTGTTTTAAAATAAACTTTCAATAATTATTGAAAGTTTAATATATTTAATATACATTTGTAATGTAAATAATAACAAACGTGAATTACAACGAAGCTAAAATGAAATTTGTGAGTACTTGGGGAAGCTTAGGTACACTTTGGGGAATCAATAAAGCGATGGCTCAAATACAAGCGTTGCTTTTTATTTCTACAAAACCATTGTCTATGGAAGACATTATGGAAGAACTTAAAATTTCTCGTGGCAATACAAGTATGAATTTACGCCAATTAATGGATTGGGGAATTGTAACCAAAGAAATTATTCCTGGAGAACGTAAAGAATATTTCACAACAGAGAAAGATGTACAAGAACTAGCAAGAGTCATTGCAAAAGAACGTAGTCGTAGAGAGATACAACCTGTGATTAAAGTATTAAAAGAGGTGTCTTCTATACAAGATGACGGAACAGAAAAAACAAGAGAACTTATAAAACAAACAAAAGCATTACATGATTTAACACAAACAGCAGATGATATGATTAACAAATTGGTTACTCAAAAACAAAACTGGATCACTAAGTCTGTGCTTAAACTCATCAAATAAAAAAATTTGAAACATACTTTCAATATTTTCTGAAAGTTCTATAATACCATAAACTATGAAAACTATATTAAATACATCTAGAGTCATCAACGTTTTAGCACTTATTTGTTTATTAGGAGGCCCTTGGGGAATAATGTTTACTGGATATTTACAAGTTTTTGCAGCGCTATTCTTTTTAATGGCTTTTCCAAAGAACCTATGGATCTATATCTATTTTGGTGTTGTTGGCATATTCTTTTTAATCTGGAATGGGAAGCTAGATACTTGGCTATTTATAATTCCAATTTGCTTAATATTCTATTTATCCTATATAATTCACGGTACAAAAAGTAAGAAGACAATGACCAATTTATCTAAAAATTTAAAACAATAAATCATGAACTATAACATCCTTACATATTGCATTTACCTGCCAATCATCGCAGTGATTATGGTAAAAGTAGGTTGGATGTTTTATACACATGGTGAAATATTTCTATTGCATTTATACAAACAAGATGAAAGCATCGTAAAACCAATCAACAATCTTTTACTCACTGGTTATTACCTCACTAATCTTGGATATGCAATTATAACACTTGCCTATTGGGAAAAAGTCAATAACATAACAGAAATGTTAAGCACATTGAGCGAACATTTAGGCATCATAATAATTGGCTTAGCAGTATTGCACTATAACAATGTGCTTTGCCTTAACTATCTCGTAAAAACAAAAACTTTAAATAATAAATCTAAATAACTAAATCATGGAAAATTCAAAAATCATTATCGGTTACCTAATCTACTTACCAATCGTTATTATACTAACCATCTATGTATCAAAAATGTTATTCAAAAATGGTAAATACTTTATGCTAGACATTTTTAAAGGTCAAGAAGATATTGCTTTAGCTACCAATAAACTCTTTGAAATTGGATTCTATTTAATCAATATTGGTTGGGCTTTACTTATCTTAAAAATTAGCTATAACTCTAGACATGAAATGAGTTCTCAAACACTAATTGAGATATTAAGTATGAAAATTGGAGGCTTCTCTATCTACTTAGGCGTGATGCTTTTTATCAACTTATTCTTCTTCTTTAGAGGACGTCGCAAATCTAGACAGAGTTTTAAAAAAGTAACTAATACACCTATTTACAATGTTAGGGAAGAACAATAAAAACCTTACTAAACTTGAAAAGCATGAAGATTCTACATTATAGTAACGTTGTTTTTTATATCGTAACAGTGCTAGCATATGTTAGTTCTGAGGTAGCTGTCGGATTGCTTTTTCAATTTTTCTTAGGAATAATACAACTGCTATACTTTCTAATATGTAGAACTAGAGAGAATAATCAAAGTATCAAGAAACATTTAAAAAGCTATGCACTTCTTGTCGTATTCATATTTATAATTGGTGTGCTTCTATTAGCAATTCAGCCTTACACCAATACATCAACATTCTTAATTATAATACCAATGTTGATTGCAACCTATTTTGTTTACATCACTTATTTAATTCAGAAACAATGAAAACTTTAGAACACCACACTTTACTTTACGATGAAGATTGTCCGTTATGTCAAGTCTATACCTCTGGTTTTATAAAAACTGGTATGCTAGACAAAAACGGTAGGCAAGCGTACAGCAGTATTTCAAATGAAGATCAAAGTTTCATAGATCTCAAGCGTGCATCAAATGAAATTGCACTTGTAGATAACATCAATAGAAAAGTCATTTATGGCATTGATAGCTTATTAAAAGTGATTGGTGTTAGGTTTCCAATTATTGAAAAAATAGGACGTCTAAAACCAATACAGTTTCTTTTAAAAAAACTCTACTCATTTATTTCATATAATCGCAAAGTGATTATTCCTAGCAAGGAAAACACATCAAACAGATTACAGTGTTTACCTAGCTTTAATATTAAGTATCGTTTACTATATATTTTGTTTTCTATAATTGTGACCGTGTTCACACTGTTTTATTTTTCTAAAAACATCGCTACATTGCCGCAAGGATCTTTAGTGAGAGAAGGTTTTATGACCATTGGTCAATTGATATTTCAAGGCCTTCTCATCTATACATTAGATAAGAAAACGATTCTTAATTACTTCGGAAATTTGATGACCATATCACTTATGGGCAGTTTGATGTTATTACCTTTACTTATCATAAATTGGATGTTTCAAATTTCAGAAACTATCTTTTTAATAGGATTTGGTATCACAGTCCTTATGATGTTCATGGAACATTTTAGACGTGTCAAACTACTCAAGTTACCCAGTTATTTATCTTATACTTGGGTTCTTTATAGAGTACTTATTTTATTAACCATTCTAATTTCAAACTAATGAGCGTAATAACAATAGCAGGTGGCAGTGGGTTTCTAGGGCAAGTTCTTGAAGACTACTTTACAAAAAAAGGAGACACCGTTTATATCTTAACCAGAACTGTAAAACGTAAAAATGACATACCCTGGAATGCTAAAGATCTTGAAGACTGGACAAAAATTTTAGAACAAACTGATGTACTCATCAATCTTACAGGGAAATCTGTAGATTGTCGTTATACGGATGCAAACAAAAAACTAATTCTCGATTCTCGTATTGATTCTACTCATGCTTTGGGATTAGCTATTAATCTTTGTGAGCATCCACCAAAAGTTTGGTTTAACTCGTCTACTGCTACTATTTACAGGCATTCTACAGATAAACAAATGACAGAGAAAACAGGAGAGATTGGTGATGATTTCTCAATGAATATTGCAAAATCTTGGGAGAAAGCATTCCATTCTATCACCAATCCAAAAACTAGAAAAATGGCATTACGTACTTCTATCGTTATGGGAAAACATGGTGGAGCAACTGAGCCTTTAAAAAATCTAGTCAAGTTTGGTTTAGGCGGTAAACAAGGTTCAGGTAATCAAAAAGTGAGTTGGATTCATGAACTCGATTTTGCAAGAGCTATTGAATTTTTAATTGAGAATGAAGACTTAGATGGTAATTTCAATTTAGCGGTTCCTAATCCTACAAATAATAAGACTCTAATGTCATCTTTTAGAAAAGTCATGAAAATGCCTTTTGGAATTTCGCATCCTGTATGGCTCATTAAACTTGGTGCTAAACTCATTGGCACTGAACCAGAGTTGGTTTTAAAAAGTAGAAATGTAATACCAGAACGATTATTAAACAACGGGTTCAAATTCATACATTCAGATATAGAAATCGCATTAGATGATCTTGTTAATTGAAACAAATACAAAAAAATCGTCCGCAAATAATTCTTTAGATAAAATCAATTTTTTACATTATTTTTGGAATGAAATTTTTCAGAAAAAGAAATGCCAAAACACACCATCGATCCTAACCAATGGATTAATCTATATTCAGATTATCTTTTTAATTACACGATTACTCGTGTCAATGACCGAGAGAGAGCTAAAGATTTAGTTCAAGACACGTTTGTTGCTGGTTTGAAGTCTATGAAAAACTTTAAAGGAGAAGCGAGTGAACGTACTTGGCTCATTTCGATTTTAAAAAGAAAAATCATAGATCATTACCGCAAAATCAATTCTAATAAAGGAAAAGCCGAAGTTAGAATATCATATAGTGGTGATGAAAGTGAAGGTGATTGGTTAGAAGAACGTGTTGCAGATCCTTTTGACAAAACTGCAGAAGATACTATTGAGAATACAGAGTTAGGTATGGCTATTCATGATTGCTTAGGTAAATTACCTGAAAAGCAAGCCAAAGTTTTTAAAATGAAAACACTTTTAAATTATGAAACTGAAGCTATTTGTAATGAATTGGAAATTACTGCGTCTAACCTTTGGGTAATCATCCATAGAGCTAGAACCGCTATGGCTGCTTGCATGGAAAAAAATTGGTTTTAAAAAAGTTATGAGTAAAATGAAATTAGAATGTCACGAAGCAAATCACATCTGTGACAAAAATCAGTATAAAGAAGCTGGACTTTGGGAAAAGGTTAGGCTTACTATACATTTAATATACTGTCGTGCGTGTCAAAAATATACTAAGAGAAATGTAAAGTTGACTAAGTTGACAAAAGATCCTAAGGTTGAAACTATGCCTGCTTCTGATAAAGAGCTTTTAAATGCAGCATTTCAAAAAGAATTAGCGAACCAACAATAATATTCCCAACCAAATTAAGGGTAAACTTTCTACCCAAAATGCACTATAATATTTATTTTGATTTTGTCTAGCAAAGACTAAAAACAATAGTGTCATTGATGAAATAATTAAAGAGCTTACTATAACTGTAGTATCAATATCATCTTTAAAAAAATTCAGAACAAAAAATATAAGTAATAATAATGAGCCTACTAATTTAGTTTGCTTCACTCCTATTTTTTGCGGTATAGTTGCCAACTTCAAATTATCATAATTCAAGTCTCTAATTTCAAAAGGCAACATCAATACCAACACAAAAACAAAACATTGAAAAGCAGTAATTATAACATCATCTGAAATTTCAAATTGATTATTAAGCAACGGTAAAAAAACCGTAACACCTGCCCATACTATTGCAATTATATATACTTTGAGGCCTCCAATACTTCGCAAGTTTTTTTGCTTGTCTAAAAATATTTTTTTTGGAATTATTGGAATCGCGTATAAAAAAGTTGCTATTCCAAAAACGCCAATATACAGCAGTGTTTTAAGCTCTAACTTAAGAGCGAAATAACACATTATCACAAAACAAATCCCAGAGAATACTTGAATCGTTTTTAACCGCTTCGCTAAACTACGATGATGAAATTTTGCTAACCCAAAGTACTTCACAAAGTTGTACCCTGTTATTGATGCAAAAAAAATAAAATATAATACATTCTCATCGTACGGAATATCGAATTGCAGCAGCGTTATCCATGACAAAGCATATACTGCTAAAGCCACATGGATGCTACTATTGATATAAAAATCAAGACTATTTTTTAGTACACGCATTGTACAAAAATAATCAAACTGTTAATAACCTATTATTTTGGTTGAAAAGTTTCATTTTCATTAACAATTAAAGCTCAATATTTCCTTAATTTTGCAAAAACAAAACAACACTCACAACTTGATGAATACAGCAGATTTTTCACTACGTCATATTGGTCCTAGAGAAGCGGATCAAAAACAAATGTTACAAACAATTGGTGTAGACTCTATGGAGCAATTAATCCATGAAACTATACCAAGTGGAATTCGTTTAAAATCAGATCTAGATCTTGATGCTCCAATGAGTGAGCAAGAATATTTGTTGCATATATATGACTTGTCTAAAAAAAACAAAGTATTCAAAACTTATATTGGTTTAGGCTATCATCCAACTATTTTGCCAGCAGTTATACAGCGTAACATTTTAGAAAACCCAGGTTGGTACACGGCATATACGCCTTATCAAGCTGAGATTGCTCAAGGACGTTTAGAAGCACTTCTAAACTTTCAAACTATGGTTACTGACCTAACAGGAATGGAAATTGCTAATGCATCGTTACTTGATGAAAGTACTGCTGCTGCTGAGGCTATGAGTTTGTTATTTTCAGTTCGTGAAAGAGACCAAAAGAAAGCAGGAATTAATAAATTTTTCGTTTCAGAAAACATATTACCTCAAACATTATCGCTTTTAAATACAAGAGCTACTCCAATTGGAATTGAATTAGTTATCGGAAAAGAGGACGAATTTAATTTTTCTACAGAATTTTTTGGAGCCATATTACAATACCCTGGAAAACATGGTCAGGTAACAGATATTAAAACGTTCATTGAAAACGCAAATGCTTCAAGAATTAAAGTTGCTGTCGCTGCAGATATCATGAGCCTTATCAAATTAGAAGCTCCAGGTAAATTTGGTGCAGATGTTGTTCTTGGTACTACGCAACGTTTTGGAATCCCAATGGGATATGGTGGTCCTCATGCAGCATATTTTGCAACAAAAACAGCCTATAAACGTGATTTACCAGGACGTATCATTGGTGTCACTAAAGACACTAATGGTAATAGAGCCTTACGTATGGCTTTGCAAACTCGTGAGCAACACATTAAACGCGATAGAGCGACATCAAATATTTGTACTGCTCAAGTACTATTAGCTGTTATGGCAGGAATGTACGCCGTATATCATGGACCAAAAGGTTTAGAATTTATTGCCAATAAAATTCATAATAAAGCAACAACTCTAGCTAACACGCTTAAAGATTTAGGTTTTGAGCAAACAAATACATCATTTTTTGATACGCTTCATTTTAAAGCAGACGCGAAAGCGGTTAGAAAAATTGCTTTAAAAAATAAAATGAATTTCTACTATCCTAGCAAAGATAGTGTCACTGTCTCTTTGAATGAAACTGCTACAGTTGCAGATTTAAATAAAATAGTCTCGATTTTTGCTAAAAGCATCAAGAAAGACCCTATTGTAATTTCTAAAATTTCTGAAGGAAATAGTATAGAAGGACACTTAAAACGTAATACCACATTTTTACAAGAACCTGTTTTTAATTCTCATCATTCAGAAACTGAATTGATGCGTTATATTAAAAACTTAGAGCGTAAAGATTTAGCATTAAACCACTCAATGATTTCATTAGGCTCTTGTACTATGAAATTAAACGCAGCTGCCGAAATGCTGCCATTAAGCTGGTTTAAATGGGGTAAAATACATCCATTCGTACCCGTTAAACAAGCAAAAGGTTTTCATAAAGTCCTTAAAGCATTAGAAGATCAATTAACAGAAATTACTGGTTTTGCAGGTACATCTTTACAACCAAATTCTGGTGCTCAAGGAGAATTTGCTGGACTAATGGTTATTAGAGCTTACCATGAATCTCGTGGTGATCACCATAGAAATATTTGTATAATTCCATCATCTGCTCATGGTACAAATCCAGCAAGTGCAGTTATGGCTGGAATGAAAGTCATCGTTACAAAATCTACAGACGAAGGTAATATCGACGTTGACGATTTACGTGAAAAAGCAGAATTACATAAAGACAATTTATCTGCTTTAATGGTAACGTATCCATCAACACATGGTGTTTACGAATCTGCAATTAAAGAGATCACACAAATTATTCACGATAACGGTGGGCAAGTTTATATGGATGGTGCCAATATGAATGCCCAAGTAGGATTAACAAATCCTGGAAACATTGGAGCAGATGTTTGCCACCTTAATTTACATAAAACATTCGCTATACCTCATGGTGGTGGTGGACCAGGTGTTGGACCAATTTGCGTTGCAAAGCAACTCGTTCCTTTTTTACCTGGAAATCCTTTAATAAAAACAGGAGGAGACCAAGCAATTACAGCTATTTCTGGCGCACCTTTTGGATCGTCTTTAGCATGCTTAATTTCATATGGATACATTAAAATGTTAGGCGCTTCGGGTTTAAAGAAATCTACAGAAGTTGCAATTCTTAATGCTAACTATATTAAAAAACGCCTTGAAGGATCTTTTGAAACGTTGTATTCTGGAGAACGTGGACGCGCAGCTCACGAAATGATTATTGATTGCAGACCATTTAAAGAACATGGTATTGAAGTTGTTGATATCGCAAAACGTTTGATGGATTACGGTTTTCATGCACCTACAGTATCTTTTCCTGTAGCAGGAACTATGATGATAGAACCTACTGAAAGTGAAGGTAAACAAGAAATGGATCGTTTTTGTGACGCTATGATTGCTATCAAGCATGAAATTGATGACATTTCAAAAGAAGATGATAATAATACACTCAAAAATGCACCACATACATTGGCTATGATTACTGCAGATGATTGGGTATTACCATATACGCGTCAGCAAGCTGCATTCCCATTAGAGTATGTTAGGGATAATAAATTCTGGCCTAGTGTTCGTCGTGTTGACGATGCTTATGGAGACAGAAACCTTATCTGTACTTGTGCTCCAATAGAAGCTTATATGGAAGAGGCTTAAATTTTTAAGTTTGGACATCGTATAATTTAAAAATTGAAAATTAACATTTAATAAAATGTTAGTATATTGCCATGTTAGATTACATCTAGCAGGAAACCCTAATTTATGAGTATAAAAATAACTGGAACTGGAAGTTTTATCCCTAGTGGTATTGAAAAGAATGAAGATTTCTTTAATCATGAATTCTTAAATGCAGATGGTTCTACTATAAACAGTCCTAATGAAGTCATTGTTGAGAAATTCAAAGCCATTACTGGCATTGAAGAACGACGTTATATAAAGCCTGAATTATTAAATTCTGACATTGCATTTTATGCTGCGGAAAAAGCGATTGCAAATGCTAAAATCGATAAAGAAACATTAGACTATATCATCGTTGCTCATAATTATGGTGATGTTAAACATGATTCAGAACAAAGTGATACAGTACCAAGTATTGCATCTAGAGTGAAGCACTTATTAAAAATTGCAAATCCGAAATGTGTAGGTTACGATCTATTATTTGGATGTCCTGGATGGATTGAAGGTGTGATTCAAGCAAAAGCTTTTATCGCCTCTGGTATCGCAAAACGTTGTTTAGTTATTGGTACAGAAACCTTGTCTCGCGTTGTTGATAAACATGATCGCGACTCTATGATTTATAGTGATGGTGCAGGAGCAGTTGTCGTTGAAGAATCTACAGAAGAAGGCGGCATTATATCTCACGAATCTGCAACTTATGCTTTAGATGAAGCTCATTTCATCTTCTTTGGAGAAACCAATCACCCAGAAATCACAGATCAACGCCGTTACATTAAAATGTATGGTCGTAAAATTTATGAATTCGCGTTAACAAATGTGCCTTTGGCTCTAAAATCGTGTTTAGACAAAAGTGAGTATACTATTAAAGATGTCAAGAAAATATTGATACATCAAGCTAATGAAAAAATGGATGAAGCCATTGTAAAACGTTTTTACAAACTTCATGATATGGACATGCCAGAAGGTATTATGCCTATGACCATAAATACACTTGGTAATTCTAGTGTAGCAACGGTTCCTACGTTATATGATATGATTTTAAAAGGTGAACTTGAGCATCAAGAAATCAATACAGGTGACGTCGTTATATTTGCAAGTGTTGGTGCTGGAATGAATATTAATGCTATTGTTTACAAACAATAATTCTAAATTTTTTAGTTCTACGGAAAAGTAACATGTACGAAAACACATTTCCTAATAAGCGATTTAAACATACCGTTGAGTTCTTAAAAAAGCATGTAGCTGCATCTCAATCTATATTAGATTTAGGTGTTGAGAACCCACTATCTGACATTTTAAAATCTCAAGGTTATACGGTTCAAAATACGTCAGGTATTGATTTAGATTTGAATACTTCGGAAATTGAAAAATCTGAAGCTGACGTCGTTACAGCATTTGAGATTTTTGAACATCTCCTCTCTCCTTTCACAGTATTACAATCTATCAAAGCAGATAAGTTAGTTGCTAGTATCCCAATGCGATTATGGTTTTCTTCAGCATATAGAAGTAAAACAGATATGCGTGACAGACATTATCACGAATTTGAAGATTGGCAGTTTGATTGGCTTTTAGAAAAAGCAGGCTGGAAAATAATTGCTACCGAAAAATGGACTAACCCAACAAAAAAAGTAGGAATTAGACCAATTCTAAGATGGTTCACACCAAGATATTATATTGTTTATGCTGAACGGGTTTCAAATTTCAAATCTTAAATCCTAAATTCCAAATCCTTTTCTTTAGATTTGAAATCACATATTTATCATTTTAGTATTTTAAATGAACTTCTACATCATTATTCCTGCGCATAACGAAGCCGATTGTATCGCTCTAACTTTAGAGTCTTTGGTCAATCAATCATTGCCAGCAAAACAGATTGTGGTTGTGAATGATAATTCTACTGATGACACCCAACTCATCGTAGACAACTATGTTAGTCAACATTCAAATATTTCGATTGTAAATACAGTCTCCTCAAACAAACACCTTCCTGGTTCTAAGATTATCAATGCGTTTTATAAAGGTTTTGAAACCCTTGACCAAGATTATGATGTGCTATGCAAGTTTGATGCTGATTTAATATTTCCGAAGCACTACTTAGAGCAATTAGCAGTTCACTTTAAACAAAATGAGCGCTTAGGTATGGTCGCAGGCTTTTGTTATATAGAAAAAAACAACGATTGGATACTAGAGAACCTTACACGTAAAGATCATATAAGAGGCGCGCTAAAAGCCTACAGAAAACAATGTTTTTTAGATATTGGCAAACTCAAACCATCAATGGGTTGGGATACTGTAGACGAATTACTCGCTCAATATTATAATTGGGAATTAATAACAGATGAATCACTTCATGTCAAACATTTAAAACCTACTGGGATTAGTTATAATAAAGCATCTAAGTATTTACAAGGCGAGGCGATGTACAAAATGCGTTATGGGTTTACGATCACTTTAATTTCTGCCCTAAAACTAGCTTACAAAAAGAAAAGTTTTACGCTTTTTAAAAACTATATGGCTGGATATTTTAGAGGAAAAAAACATAATTTAGATCAATTAGTAACCCAAGAACAAGGTCAATTTATTAGAAAATTACGTTGGAATGGAATGCTAGGAAAATTAAAGAAGTCTTAGTTAAAACTCCAATTTTTATAGCTACTCGAAGCTTCTAACTTGTTTTCAATACTATCTTCTAATTCTGCAAAAAAGTCAATACCTGTCAATTGTTCAACCTCGTCAACAGACACTACAAATTTATATAACGGCTCATTAGAATTTTTATGAGGCATTAAAAACGCAATCATTTTTGTGTTACCTGTATTGTTATCAATAAGTACTTTATAAAATTGATTAGGCACACTCACATCTTCATCTCCTATGGTCTTCATATTACCTTTTAAAACGCCACCTGTAATTACAAAAACACCATTATACTTGCTTGCCCAATATCTCACTTTTTGTTCTAAGGTGTTCCAAACACCAGCATTGAAGTTATGTTCTTGCGGACTTATATTACTCGTTAAAAACGTTTCATCATGCGCTTGTTTGGTATACTTTCTATCACCTGCAGGGCATAAGTGTCCACGATCATAACCAGATTTTTTATAATTACGCCAATGCGCTGCACCAGTTTTTACAGCCTTATCTATTTCAAAATAAGGGCGCTTAAAATTAGAATTGGAGAGGTGTGATTTTTTTAATTCGTAAGCCACCCATTCTGCTTGTTCGTGAGATTCGCTATAGGATAGTGAATACCCTTCATGATGCACAATTTGACCTGTTGTACTAGTAGGCAGAAAATATTCGTTAGTATGTGTTTTAACGGCTTCTCCTGCTTCTATGACTTCTGTAGTTTCTTCAACTTTCAAAAAATGTTCGTAACCATAAACACCAAAGATGATTATAATAGCTATTAAAGAATAGATTGTTTTTTTAGTCATCGTTTAATGTCTCTAATAGCGCTTTGGCTTTTAAATGATTATGATATTTATTAGAAACAATGGTCTCTAAAACTGCTTTAGAATCTTCTACTTTATCTTGTATGAGGTAGAGTAAGGCTTTATACCAATAGCCTTTTTGAGCATCTAACAAATTACTGTTAATTAGTTTATTAAATGTCGTCTCTGCATTTACATATTGCTCTAATTTCATTTGAGCAATTCCTGTGTACAAATAAACTGGACCATTTGCTTTATCTGTTTCAATAACTGGAATAAATATATCAAGTGACTTTTGGTACTCTTCGTTTTCAAAAAACTGTTGTGCATTAATCAAATCATCTGTAGATGTTTCTCCTCTTGACACAAAAGATGGCAAGTTAGATGTGTCTAAATAATCATTAACCAAATGCTGGTTATTTTGATCTTGATTCAAAAATATACTCAAACAAATTAGTATTGCTATAGAAGCTGCTGCTAGGTAGTAAAAACTAAGTTTAGTTTTCTTTTTTGGTGTTTCTTTAAATTCAGCATTAACCCGATTTAGAGTTTTTTTTAAATTTTGTAAATCATCATTTTCTAGAAGTTTTTTATAAGTTTTAACCTCGTCATTTGTATAATTAGCAAAACTCCAATCTGTATCGCTTTGAGATGCCCAAAGTGCTTGCTCTAGTAGAAACGATTTTTTAAATTCTAAATCTGATTTCAACCTTAGCTTAAAGCTTACAATTTCATCCTCATTGAGTAATCCTCTTAGATAATTGTCAATTAAAATGTCGTTTTCAAAACTCATAATTCTAATAAGTCTTTAAAACGTTCATCGCTTATAATCAGTTCTTTCAACTTTGCTTTGCATTTAAACACACGTTGCCTTGCTACTGTTTCGGAGTTATAATCAAATATTTTTACAATTTCGGAGTAAGATACTCTCTTAAAAAACAACTTCATTATTTTATTACAATTTCCAGATAATCGCTCAAAATATTCTGCAAACAATTCCCATCGTTTTTGTTCTAAAACAGACAATGCGATATCATCATTATCATCTTTTAGTTCAATAATGTAATCATTTGTTACCACTCTTTTTGATTTATTTAATTCTCTACGCCACAAATTTTTACAAACGGTAAATAAATAAGCTTCAAAACTAGTCTTAATTTCAAATGGCTCTCTTTTATATCTAACGGCTAATTGTAAGAGTGCTTTCTGAAAAATATCTTCTGCGTCTACATATTGCCCCCTATTATTTGAAACAAATCCCAACACTTGATTAAAAGAATTTTCATAAATTTCCTTAACAGTATTTTCGTTATTATTTATAAGTCCTTTTAAAAAATAACCAGGGTTTTTCATGTATGATTAATAGCAATTCTAATAATTCTCTTTTTTATTGGGTAACAAATATATATATTTATGAATAAAGCAGTATGAACAATAAAAACAATAAGAAATGAAAACATTAACATCAAAACTATTATTAGCTTTACTACTACTAGCAGCTATAGGTTGTACAAATGACAGTTTAGATTTAGAATTAGAAAATTTAAACAAAAAAGAGAAATTAAAAGTCGAAGATTCAAAAACAACTAATCATCAAAATACTAGTAAAGGTTTTGGCAGCGACCCTTGCATTACTTATAATGAAATGCCAGAAGGCACCCAATATTTAGTTTTTCCAGTTGACATGAATTATCAACAACAAATAATGCTAAACAATCCTGAAGTTGCAGGTTTTAGTGGAAGTTTTGTAGATTTTTATCGAGATTATATGTCAAGTCATTTTACTATTTATAATATTCAAGTTTCTCAAAATTGCAGTGGTTTTGAACGCTGGACTGTTAATCAAGCTGAATATAATGCTTTTGAAGGTACTTTTAATGGAGTTTATACCCTTCCAGACAATAATGTTAATGATGGCACTGGTTCAACCAACAATAACAACGGAAACAACAGTGAAGCAAGTGGACCTATTGATATCAATGGAAATCCAATAGTTGGTGGAACAGATGACCCTAATGATGATGATCCTGAAGACCCTGAACTAGAAATTGGTTTACCGAGCGTTACATTAGGTGGTGTTCCTTTTAACTGCTTTGTTGGAGGTTGTAATTTTAAATTTGCAGACTAATAAAAAATAGGGATACTTTTACTATTAAAAGTATCCCTCATTTTTAAAACTTTTTAAACTTTTATGAGTTTCTTTCGTCTATTTTTTATTTGCATACTATTTCAGTATACATCTCATTCACAGTCTGATGATTTCATCGCAATTAAAACAGATACCGCTACATCTAAATCTCAAAAAAAAATCTTATTTGACTCTTTAATAGATACTCATAAAATTAAAAGTGACTATAAATTATTTCTAGATGATTCTTATTGGTTAATGAGATGGTATTACATCAACAAAAATGTTGAAAAAGCAATTGCATATAACAAAAGAAATATTTCATTAATGGATTCTATTCATTATCAAGATTCCATTTTATACCGTAAAAATATTTATAGTCTTGGTTTTTATCAAAGTAGAAATAAAAATTTTGAGGAAGCTATATTAGCTTATAGTAAGTTAATAAATTATAAAACAGCAGATGAATTTGCCTTACTGGCAGCCTATCAATTAGGTGAAGTGCATTTTGGAAAACATCAATATTATATTGCAATTAGATATTATAACCTGAGTAAAAAGATTTCTGAAAATTTAAACAACAATAACTACAAAATACTTAATGCTATTGGGATAGCGCAATCAAATAAACTTCTCAATACAAAAAAAAGCTTAGCTAACGGAATTTCAATTTTGTCATCAGCTATCACATTGACTGACAGCTTAAACAATGATTCTGATCCTAAAAATAACATTTCACTTAGCCACGTCTATAATTTATACAATCAACGCGGTAATTTGTATAGTGACAGAGATGATCACAACTTTGAAAAAGCTAAATTTAATTTAGAAAAGGCTCTAGAAATCGCTACTAAACTAAACAAAAAATGGCGCCTCGTTTCATCTTACAATGATATTGGCCATTTATACATTAAAGAAAAAGATAGTGCTGCTGAAACTTATTTAAAAAAAGCGTTAGGTTTTAGATCGAATAAACTTACAGTATCAACAATATATAGAAATTTAGCTCAGCATTATTTAGAATTTGATGAATTTGACAGTGCTTTAGAAAACGCACAAAAATCTATTCGAATATTTTTAGATTTTGATGCATCAAACTACAATAACCTGCCATCAAAAGAGCAACTTTTAAAATCTAAGTACAAATTATCTGCCCTAGAAGGTATTATTCAAAAATCAAAAATCTGGATAAAACTAGGAGAAAATGATTCTATTAACTCTAAAAAATATTTTAATCAAGCTTTAAATGCATTAAAATTAGCAGATTCAATTTTAGATTTTGCACGATTGGAAAGTAAAGAAAATAGATCTAAATTATTTTGGCAAAGAATAGCTAATAAAATTTATATCAATGCTACTAAATCTTGCTTTTTATTAAACAAGCCTGAAGGTGCTTTCTATTTTATTGAAAAAAACAAAGCAGTACTTTTACTTGAAGATGTCTCATTAAAAATGTCTAGAAAGCAAAATGACATCCCTGAAATCATATCAAAGAGACATTCTAACTTGAGTAGTATTATCAATAAACTTGAAAAGCTCACAAAAGAAAACACAACTGATTCTATTCAAAGCCAATTGCTAATCGCAAGTAAAAACTACAATCAGTTTATTGATTCATTAGATGTAAATTATAGACTGTATTATAAATCACAAAAACCAACCGAAGTGATTCATCTAGATTATTTAAGAAAAAAATTCTTCAATAACAATAATGCTTATGTTGAGTATATTTTAGATGACAAAAATGGTTATGGAATCGTAATTACAAAAGAAGACATTAAGTTATTTGAAATACATGATTACGAAAATTTAAAAGATTTAGCTCAAGACTACAGAATGCTTTTAGAACAACCTTTTTCTAATAAAGAAACTGTCGAGAAATACAACTCTATTTCTAATGAGCTCTATAATTCTTTATTTCCTGACGCTATTAGATTGCTCATAAAAGGAAAAAAATTGACTATAGTTCCAGATTATTATCTTCAAAACATTCCCTTTGAGCCCTTAATGACCTCAACCAAAGATGGCAGTTACTTACTATTTGAAAATGAAATCAATTACACATATTCACTTACATTTCTCGAGGAAAACAGTAAAATAAAACGTACTAACGAAACAAATTTGGTAGGTTTTGCTCCTGTCAATTTTTCTTCTCAATTAGCTTCACTTCCAAATACCAAAGAAGAATTAAATAGAATAGATAAATTATTTTCTTCGGAACTATTCTTGTACCAACAAGCAACTAGTGAAACTTTTTTTAGAGAGAGTAAAAATTCTAACATAATTCATATTGCTTCACACGCCAATGCCAATGACAGTATCAGTCCATGGATTGCTTTTCATGATTCTAAAATAGATTTAAGCGAGCTTTACAATCATAGCAACTCGGCAGAATTGGTTGTGCTTAGTGCATGTAACACCTCATTGGGTGAACTTCATAAAGGCGAAGGCGTTATGAGTTTATCTAGAGGATTCTTTAATACAGGTTCACATACTGTAATGCCAACGCTTTGGGAGGTAAATGATAAATCTTCAACAGAGCTTATAAATTCATTTTATGAGAATATAAAACTTGGTCAAAATAAATCTCTTGCATTACATAATGCAAAATTAAGTTACTTAGAGACAAACTCATTAAGTCAATCTTCTCCTTATTATTGGGCTTCATTCGTTTTAATTGGAGATGCAGGAACACTAGAACTTAACACTAACTTTCCTATAATTTATTATGTGATTTTTGGAGCTATTCTAATAATAGTATTGCTATACTTTTTCCGAAGAAAAAAATAAAAATAGTAGGCAACTATTGAACTTTACAATAGGTATAGTAAACTGTAAACACTTTTAAGCAAATTGATGAAAATCTAACATCTAAAAGATACTACATCATAAAAATTACACTCGAAGATGGAATGTCTCAATACAAGAATTTGATTTTGAAATAAGTCATATGCAGTTATTGTTTTAAAAAGACTGATTAGGATACCTAATCAGTCTTTTTTATGCTTAATTCAAAAATTTGGGTAACAAAATGATAATAATTGAACAGTAAGGAAAGTCAATTATTAATTAAAACAATCTCTAACTATGAAACAACTACGACAAAAGATTCATTATGTGCTTTGCATGTTACTTTTAGCTTCGCTATCTATGTATGGGCAAAGTAACATAGAGCTTATCACAAAATCACATATTGAACAAAACAAAGCAAAATACAATCTCAGCGATAGTGACATTAGTGAATTTCGCATAATTAAAAACAATGTTAGTAGTGTTAGCGGAGTTCACCATATTCATGGAATTCAACAACATAATGGTATTGACATAGATCAAGCCAATTTTAGTATGCATTTAAAGGATGGTAAGGTATTTAGATACAATAATAATTTTGTCTCTAATCTTAACGACAAAATTAAAGATTCACCAAATAGTTCATCAAATACTGCAATTAGTGTTTTACAAAATGTTTTATATGATTTAGGTCTAAAAAATCATGGTACAATATCAATTATTAACGATAAGTCTAATTCTAATATAATGCTTAATGTTGAGGGTGGCTCAATTAAAGATGTCACTGCAAGATTATTCTATTATAAAAATGCAAAAGACAAAATAATTCTTACTTGGCATTTTACAATAAGGCAGTTAAACCATGAAGATTCTTGGAACGTTATCGTAGAGGTGTCTTCAAATAAGATTTTACAAAAATGGGATTTAGCATTAAAGTGTAGTGATGCAAATCATGACCATAATCACAAGGAACTTTCGACCTATGGTCCTATTTTAGAAAATAATGAATCGGTAGAAGAAGTAACAAATTACCTAATGCCACTTAACCAAAGTTATGAGGTTTTTGCACATCCAATAGAAAGTCCTAATGATGCAAATGCAGTAAGAACCATCGAAGAAAATCCTTTTAACGTTAACGCTTCACCCGACGGATGGCATCATATCGTTGGTGAAGGTGATTTTTTTACTACAAAGGGTAATAACATAGACGCTTATTCACATGGTAATATTAACTTAAGACCTAACGAAGCGGATTTCAATTTTGTTGATTATCCATTTTATAATACATACTCTGTAATTGCTGATAGAGCTGCAGTAACCAATGCTTTTTATTGGGCAAATTTATGTCATGATATTTTTTATGAATATGGTTTTGATGAAGCTGCTGGTAATTTTCAGCAACATAATTATACACCTTTTGGTGCAGGTGGAGATGCTATAACAGTTTTGACTCATTCAGGATCTTGTGGTTCATTTTTTGAACCATCTTCATCAGATGGTATTAGTCCAACAATAAAAATTTCTTCATGTAACACCTTTGGTCCCAACATGGATGGTGCATATGATAATTGGGTAATGATTCATGAATACACTCATGGACTCGTGAATAGGATAATTGGTAATAATCGTAATCCTAACAATCCTGAACACATGGATGAAGGTTGGGCAGATTGGTTTGGTATGATGCTTACCATGAATCATGAAGAAAATGGTTTACCAAATAGATATAGGCCTTTAGGTATATGGCATGAAGGAAACAATAGTGATTATGCGTTAAGAACTTACGATGCAAATAGATCACCTAATGATTTGAGTTATTACAACTATGCAAATCTAGACGGATTAGTTGAAGAAGGACCTAATGAACAAGGGCAAACAATTGACCCATATCGTATTGCAGAAGTATGGGGAGCTATTCTATGGGATTTAACATGGGCATTAATTGATGATTACGGATTTGATTCTGATGTATATTATGGTAACGGAGGAAATAATATGGCTTTAAAGCTTGTTATGGAAGCAATGCATTACACAGGTAGTACTCCAGATTTTCAAACAGGTCTAGAAGGCCTATTAGCGGCAGACCAAGACTTATTTAATGGTGCGTTTGAATGCCACATAAAAACTGCATTTACTAATAGAGGATTTGGTGATGGTGCATCCTCAGATATTTTTGGTCCTTATATAGACTTTTATCATTCATTTGATGAATACCCTTGTGATGAATCCGGTGTAAGCTTATTCATAACTAATACTGATTACCCAACTTGTAATGAAGTTGATTACGAAAGTGAAGACCCATGGTTTTATGTTACTGCAAATATCCTCACACCAGATGATTATACTATTACTAATCTAAATGAAGATTTAGGTAACGGTCACATCTCGTTAGAACTCTTTTCAGCTGGT
>CAJQOA010000219.1 GCA_905479815.1 uncultured Psychroserpens sp. | reverse complement strand
TTTAGTAAAATTTACGCAATCGGGATTCCATTAGGATTCATTTTTATTGCTGTGTTTCACTTTTTAAACCACTAAAAAATATAGTTACTATGAGTTTAGATTCAAAAGTACCTCAAGGTCCAATTAAAGATAAGTGGACGGATTATAAAAATCATATCGACTTAGTAAACCCTGCTAACAAACGTAACATTGATGTTATTGTGGTTGGTACTGGATTAGCGGGTGGATCGGCTGCTGCAACTTTAGCAGAGCTAGGATATAATGTAAAAGCATTTTGCTTTCAAGATTCTCCAAGACGTGCGCATTCAATTGCAGCACAAGGAGGAATTAACGCAGCAAAAAAATACCAAGGTGATGGTGACTCAACTTACAGATTGTTTTACGATACTGTAAAAGGAGGAGATTACCGTTCTCGTGAAGCAAACGTGTATCGTTTGGCTGAGGTATCGGCAAATATAATTGACCAATGCGTTGCTCAAGGGGTTCCTTTTGCACGTGAGTATGGTGGATTATTGGATAACCGTTCGTTTGGTGGTGTATTAGTATCACGTACTTTTTACGCAGCTGGACAAACAGGACAACAATTATTATTAGGAGCGTATTCTGCCATGAACCGTCAAATTGGTCGTGGTAAAATCAAAATGTACAACCGTCACGAAATGTTAGACGTTGTTAAGGTTGACGGAAAGGCGCGTGGTATTATAACCCGTAACTTAATTACTGGAGAAATTGAAAGACATTCAGCTCACGCTGTAGTTCTTGGAACTGGTGGTTATGGTAACGTGTTCTTCTTGTCAACTAACGCGATGGGAAGTAATGTAACAGCAGCATGGAAAGCACACAAACGTGGGGCTTACTTTGCTAACCCTTGTTACACACAAATTCACCCAACATGTATTCCCGTTTCTGGAGATCATCAGTCTAAACTAACGTTAATGTCTGAGTCTTTACGTAATGATGGACGTATTTGGGTACCAAAACACATGAAAGATGTTGAGGCTATTAAATCTGGATCATTAAAACCTAGAGAATTAGCTGAAGACGATAGAGATTACTACTTAGAGCGTCGTTATCCTGCATTTGGTAATTTAGTACCTCGTGATGTTGCCTCTCGTGCAGCAAAAGAACGTTGTGATGCTGGTTTTGGAGTTAATGCAACTGGAGAAGCTGTGTTTTTAGATTTTGCTTCTGCAATTCAACGTTACGGAAAAGAAACTGCGCATGTTAAAGGATTAGATGAAAACGATGCCGCTTTAGTAAAATCTTTAGGACAAGAAGTAATAAAAAACAAATACGGAAACTTATTCCAAATGTATGAGAAGATCGTAGATCAAGATCCATACAATACACC
The DNA here is from genome assembly GCA_905479815.1 of uncultured Psychroserpens sp. Taxonomy (GTDB): domain Bacteria; phylum Bacteroidota; class Bacteroidia; order Flavobacteriales; family Flavobacteriaceae; genus Psychroserpens. The sequence continues at coordinate 18,386 of CAJQOA010000219.1, read as the reverse complement.
AATGATGATTTACCCTGCAGTTCATTACACAATGGGTGGCGTATGGGTAGATTATAACTTAATGACAACTGTACCTGGATTGTACTGTATTGGAGAAGCTAATTTCTCTGATCATGGTGCAAATCGTTTAGGAGCATCTGCATTAATGCAAGGTTTAGCAGATGGCTATTTTGTATTACCATATACAATTGGTGATTATTTATCTGATGATATTAGAACAGGACCAATTTCTACAGATTCTAAAGAATTTGAAGAAGCAGAAAATGATGTTAGAAAGACTTTAGAGTTCTTCGTGACTAATAAAGGATCTCATTCTGTTGATTATTTCCATAAGAAATTAGGGAAAATAATGTGGAACAAAGTAGGAATGTCTAGAAACGTTCAAGGTTTAAAAGAAGCTATTACTGAAATTAAAGCCTTAAGAGATCAATTTTGGAAAGAAGTAAAAGTTCCAGGAACTAATGAAGAATACAACGAAGAATTAGCTAAAGCTGGTCGTGTTGCAGATTTTCTAGAATTAGGAGAATTGTTTGCAAAAGATGCACTTGATAGAGAAGAATCATGTGGTGGTCACTTCAGAGAAGACTCAGTTGAATTAGATGGAGAACAGAAAGGTGAAGCTTTAAGAAATGATAAAGATTTTGCTTATGTTTCTGCTTGGGAATACAAAGGTGAACCTAGCGATGCCGTATTACACAAGGAGCAGTTAGAGTTTAATGATATTGAATTAAAACAAAGAAGTTACAAATAAAGGAAAGCTATGAATTTAACGTTAAAAATATGGCGTCAAAAAAACGCTAACGATAAAGGAAGTATGGTTGATTATAAAGTCAACGATATTTCACCAGATATGTCTTTCCTTGAAATGTTAGATGTTTTAAACGAACAACTTATTAATAAAGGTGAAAGCCCAGTTGCTTTTGATCACGATTGTCGTGAAGGAATTTGCGGAATGTGCTCTTTATACATTAATGGTGAAGCTCATGGTCCAGATCGTGGTGTAACAACTTGTCAGTTGCATATGCGCATGTTTAAAGATGGTGACACAATTACTATTGAACCATTTAGAGCAACAGCATTTCCTGTAGTAAAAGATTTAATTGTAGATAGAAGCTCATTTGATCGCATACAACATGCAGGTGGATTTATTTCTGTAAACACCTCAGGAAACACTATTGATGCTAATGCTATTCCTGTTAACAAACAAGATGCAGATGATGCTTTCTCTGCAGCAACATGTATTGGTTGTGGAGCATGTGTAGCTAGTTGTAAAAACTCTTCGGCTATGTTATTTGTAGGTGCAAAAGTATCTCAATTTGCATTATTACCACAAGGTAAAGTAGAAGCTACAGATCGTGTTTTAAACATGGTAAAGCAAATGGATGACGAAGGTTTTGGTAACTGTACAAACACAGGAGCTTGTGAAGTAGAATGCCCTAAAGGCATTTCTTTAGAAAACATTGCACGTATGAACCAAGAGTATTTAAAAGCATCTCTTAAAGGTTAAACTCATATTCTTCTATAAACATTTTAAACCCAAGTTAATCGCTTGGGTTTTTTGTATTTTGTAACATACCCTCTTTTCTATCGTCTTTTTAGTAGTAATCAACTTCAATCAAAAATGAAAAGACTAATCACCTTCTTTAGTATTGTACTAGTATTATTTTCTTGTACAAAAGATGCAGATAATTCAATTAACTACACAGTGTCTCCAATAGTCGAAAATGGAGAGCATCATCTAAAAGTTAAAATGACTTTTACTGCTAAAAGCAATGGAGAAACTAATTTACTATATCAAGACAAAGCTTGGGGTCAAGACAGCTTGCACAATGTTATTCATAACGTTAAAATCCTATCAGAAAAAGGCGAAATAGTTTCTAATAGAGATAGTGGTTGGTATAGTATTACACATCCAAAAGATTTGAAACAAATCGAAATAGAGTACCTCATAAAACAAGATAGCGATGGTGACTTAACAACTTGGGACACGTATAGACCTATTGTACAGTCAAACTATTTTCATCTATTTTCACATAATTTTTTTATGCTACCAAAGCATATTTTAGACACATCAAACGATAATTTTAATGTTACAATTAACTGGGAAGGTTTTCCAGAAAAGTATACTCTAGCAAATAGTTTTGGCAATAATGAAGTTACACAAGTAATAGAGAATACTTCCGAAGAAAAATTTCACACAGCCGTGTTTGTAGGCGGTGATTTTAGAGTTCATGAGATAGATATAAAAGGTAAAAAAGTAGCTTTCGCTATTCGAGGAGATTGGAAAGCTTTCAAAGATCCTATAATGGTAGATGTTTTAGAAAAAACGGTCACAGCTCAGCGTAACTTTTGGGAAGACCATACACAAAATTATTTTGCTGTCACAATGATTCCTACAATACAAGAAAACGGAAGTGGTTTTCAAGGCTCTGGCTTAACAAATTCATTTGCCACCAATGCTACTAATAATGAGCATTTAGAAGTTGAAGGATTGGTGTATTTATTTAATCACGAGTTGCAACATAATTGGACTGGCTCTTTGATAAAAAACAATGACGAAGAAAAACAATATTGGTTTAGTGAAGGATTTACAGATTATTACACCCTTAAAAATATTGCAAAAGGCAAAATATATAACCTAGATGAAAGTTATTTCATCATAGAGTTTAACGGTTTTGTGAAATCTCTTTTAACATCTTCAGCCAAGGAAATACCTAATAGCGAAATGAATTATGACAATTTTTGGAGTGGAGATCAAGACATTCAAAAATTACCTTATAGAAGAGGCGCTATTCTAGCGTTCTATATAGATCAAAAAATAAAACAAGACAGCAATGGGCAATTTAGTCTAGATAATGTGTTATTAGACTTTAAAAATGATGCTTTAAAAAGTGGCCAAAAAATCACTCATCCCTATTTTATAAAAACAGTAAATAGCTATCTAAAAAAAGATTTTAAACCGTTTTTTGATAGGCATATTGAAGATGGTAAACTCTACAATCTAGAACAATTATTCACAGACTTCAATTTTGAATACACTCCAACATCTCAAGTCTTTGACTTAGGATTTACGTTTTCCGAAGACAAAAAAAGTATTATATCAATTGATAAGACATCAGAAGCATACAAAACTGGACTAAGGGCAGGCGATTTATTAAAAAGCAGGAGTTACTATTATGATTCTATTGAACATGAAGCAAAATTTACAGTTCTAAGAAATGGAAAACCTATAGACATCAAATACTTTCCAACACGTGATGCTAATATTCCACAATTGAAAAACAATCAACACAACAAGGATTTGTTAGATATGTAAAAAACCTAATTATTCATTTAAAACCCAAGTCTAATCTTGGGTTTTTTTGTTTCTTTATACCTTAAATTCATCTATGGCTAATTCAATACCATTTTATAAAACCCAATTAGAAAAACATCAAACCGAGGTTAGCGTCATTAAAAAACAACTGTTGTTGTATAGCATGTTACGTTTAACAATATTTTTAATTACAGGATTTGCTATTTATCTAATGCTTCCTAATTGGAAAATCGCGATTGCAATTGGTGTTTTAGGATTAGTAGTTTTTCTTTTTCTATTATCTAAATACACCAATAAAAAAGCAAAAAGAGAACTTCATAAATCTTTAGCACATATTAATGGAGAAGAATTAAAGATAGCATCTGGTGATTTTCATCACAGAAAAACCGGAGAGCAATTTCAAGATCCAATTCATTTTTATAGTTTAGATATTGACCTCTTCGGAAAAGGATCCTTCTTTCAGTATATAAATAGAACAAGTTCTTCGGAAGGTGAATCCCAACTAGCAGATGCGTTAAAAGCAAATAACATTTCTCATATAGAAGATAGACAAGAAGCCATAAAAGAACTATCAAACAAAACCGAATGGACGCAACTTTACGCAGGAACAGCAAGTCTCATAAAAACAGAAACTCCTGCTCCAACCATCATTAAATGGTTAAAAACGCATCAAACCTTTATACCAAAACATATGACTTGGGCAACCTGGTTATTTACTTTAATATCTGTATCATTATTAGCATTAGCAATCTTTGAAGTTATAGGCATTAGCTTTTTTGGGTATTGGATTTTTGCAGGATTAGGAATCACAGGTATGTACCTCAAAAACATAAACACTCTAGCTTTAAATGCCGATAAAACTAAAGATACTTTTAGGCAATATGCATCGCTATTACTGCAAATAGAAAACGAAACGTTTACCTCTAAACTGCTACAAGAAAAACAACAAAAAATACAATCTGAGAATAAAAAAGCTTCAGCAATTTTTTCAGAATTCTCAAAATGTTTAGACGCCCTTGACAATAGAAACAATCTATTTGGAGCCATTTTAGGAAACGGGTATTTATTACTAGACATCAAAAACGCATATAAAGTAGAGCAATGGATTTCAACCTATGCAACTAAAGTAGAAGACTGGTTTGAAGTTGTTTCCTTTTTTGATGCCTATAATAGTTTAGGTAATTATGCATTTAACCATCAAGAACAAACCTATCCTGAAATTTCTAAAGAAAATGCTGTCATTGACGCAAAAGATTTAGGCCATCCTTTATTAGACAAAACAAAACGAATAAATAGTAACGTCTACATAAAAAATCAAGAATTCTTTATTGTTACAGGAGCTAATATGGCTGGAAAAAGCACATTTCTACGTACTGTATCTCTACATATCGTCATGGCTAATATGGGTTTACCTGTTTGTGCAACATCTAGTACTTATTCTCCTGTGAAACTCATTACGAGCATGAGAACAAGTGATTCATTGACAGATGATAGTAGCTATTTCTTTTCAGAATTAACGCGCTTAAAATTCATTGTAGACGAAATATTGAAAGAACCTTATTTTATAATTCTAGATGAAATATTAAAAGGCACTAATAGTACAGATAAGGCCATCGGTTCTAGAAAATTTGTGGAGAAGTTAGTGGCAGGAAACGCTACAGGTATTATTGCAACTCACGATTTAAGTCTTTGTGAAATTTCCGAAGAACTTAACGAGGTGAAAAACTATTATTTTGATGCTGAAATCGTAAACGACGAACTCTATTTTGATTATAAATTCAAAAAAGGGATTTGTCAAAATATGAATGCAAGCTTTTTATTGAAGAAAATGGAGATTGTTGATTAGTCTTCTACAATTCTTAATTTTGCTTAGAATACAAACCAACAAAAAACCCATTCTCAATGAGAATGGGTTTTTTAATAGTGTTGGATTAAAATTCGATTAAGCTTCAAAAGGCTCAATAGAAATGTAAGACTTATTGTCTTTTTTCTTTGTGAATTTCACTAAACCATCAACTTTAGCATGTAAAGTATGGTCTTTTCCTCCATACACATTATCACCTGGATGATGCGTATTACCTCTTTGTCTAACGATAATGTTACCAGCTAATGCAGCTTGTCCACCAAATATCTTAACACCTAAGCGTTTTGATTCTGATTCTCTACCATTTTTAGAACTACCTACTCCTTTTTTATGAGCCATTTGTCTTAAGGTTTTATATTGTTATACTTAAGTGATTTAGCAATTATGCTTTACCACCATCTAATTCGTCTTGCCATTTCTTTAACTCATCCCACTTACCGTCAGCAGCCATTTGAGCTTGTGCTGGCCAAGTATCTGTTACGTGATTTCCACGAACACCTGCGATGATTTCAGAAATTTTTGCTGAATCTGCTTTTGCTAAGTCTGCGAAAGTTGCGATTCCTGCTTCAACTAAAGTTGATGCAATCTTTGGTCCAATACCTTCGATTTTCTTCAAATCATCAGCTTTTCCTGTTGCTTTTTTAGCAGCAGCCTTAGGTGCAGCTTTTTTAGCTTCAGGTTTTGGAGCAGCAGCTTTTGCTTCTACTTTTGGTTCAGCTTTTTTAGTTTCCTTCTTTGGAGCAGCTTTTTTTGCTCCAGAAGCAGTAATACTTTCAATTACGATTTCAGATAAAGATTGTCTGTGTCCGTTTTTTACACGGTAACCTTTTCTTCTTGAAAACTATCACTTTGTCACCTTTAAGGTGCTTTAAGACTTTTGCACTTACTTGTGCTCCATCTATAGCTGGGGCGCCTAAAGTAATATTGTCACCATCACCAATTAAAAGAACGTTATCGAAATCTACTTTCTTACCTTCTTCTGTTGCTAAACGGTTAACAAAAACTTTTTGGTCTTTTTCAACTTTGAATTGATGCCCTGCTATCTCTACAATTGCGTACATAGCGTAACGTTTTTATTAATTATTTTTATTAAAAATGTGTGCTTTCTCCTCAGAAAGCGGGTGCAAATATACATCCTAATTCGTTAATTTACAAACGTTATATGTATTTTGAATAAGATTATGTGTTTTAGCAAACCTTTTGTCATTCTGAAAATTTAAAAATTAGTCACTTTAGCTAATATTTAAAAAGCTAAAGCGCTCAATTTTAAGATATATTTTACATGAAAACTTTAATAAAAGCATTGCTATTTGCTATTTTTGTGGAATAAGTGTAACGTTTTAACTAAATAGAACACTTGTATTGCATATTGAAAAAATTAACACAAAATCACAATTAATTAAAACAAACTCACAATGAAAAATTACCTATTAATTTTAGCCTCTTTGGTGCTTATTGGTTTTTCTGCCAATGCACAACAGGTTGAATTTGAAGAATTTGATTTAGACAACGGACTTCACGTTATTTTACACCAAGATAATACTGCTCCTGTAGTAACTGTAGGCGTAATGTATAATGTTGGGGGAAAAGATTTAGGAGGAACAGCTGCTGCTCCTCGTACAGGTTTTGCTCACTTTTTTGAGCACCTTTTATTTGAAGGCACCAAAAATATAGATCGTGGAGAATGGTTTACAATTGTATCTTCTAATGGAGGAAGTAATAACGCTAATACATCTCTTGATAGAACATATTACTATGAAGTATTCCCTTCTAATAATTTAGAATTAGGATTATGGATGGAATCTGAACGTATGCTTCACCCAGTAATTGATCAAGTTGGTGTTGACACACAAAACGAAGTTGTAAAAGAAGAAAAACGTTTACGTTATGATAACTCTCCTTACGGTCAGTTTTTATTTGCTGTAAGTGAAAATTTATTTAAAAACCATCCTTATGCAAATAAGAATATTGGTGAAATGGCAGATTTAGATGCTTCAACGTTAGAAGAGTTTCAACAATATTTTAAAGATTGGTATGGACCAAATAACGCAGCTTTAGTTGTTGCTGGTGATATTGACAGTAAAGAAGCTAAAAAATTAGTTGAAAAATACTTTGCAGATATTGAGAGTAGACCAGTACCTACAAGAAACTTTCCAAAAGAAGATCCAATTACAGAAAAGATAGATGCTAAATTTTATGATAGCAATATTCAAATTCCTGCAATTATTACAGCTTATAGAACTCCAGGTTTTAAAGAGCGTGATGCTTATGTATTGAGTATGGTATCTGCGTATTTAAGTGATGGTAAAACATCTAAATTGTACAAGAAAATAGTTGATGAGAAAAAAATGGCACTTCAAGTAGGAGCAATTAACATTGATCAAATGGATTATGGTATCTATGCTATATATGGTCTTCCGCTTGGAGAAACAAAATTAGCTGATTTACTTGCAGAGATGGATAAAGAAATCGTGAAAATGCAAACCGAACTTATTTCAGAAAAAGATCACCAAAAACTTCAGAATAAATTTGAAAACAGATTTGTGAATTCAAATTCTAGTGTTCAAGGTATCGCAAATTCATTAGTAAGAAACTATGTGTTATATGATGATATCAATTTAATTAATTCTGAAATTGAAATCTACCGTTCTATTACAAGACAAGAAATTCAAGATGTTGTTAAAAAATATTTGAATCCTAATCAACGTGTAGAATTACAATACTTACCAAAAGAAAAAACTGACAACTAAAAAATAAATGAAAATGAAATTAAAAATATCAGTATTAATAGTAGCATTTTTAATGTCGGTTAGTGCTTTTGCACAACTTGATCGTTCTAAAATGCCAGAACCAGGTCCTGCTCCAAAAATCTCTTTGGAAAAGCCTGAAGAATTTACATTAAAAAACGGTCTTACTGTTTTAGTTGTAGAAAATCATAAATTACCTAGAGTATCTTACTCATTAACAATTGACAATAAACCAATGACTGTTGGTGAAAAAGGCGGTGTTGAGAGTTTAATTGGTGCTATGCTAGGAAACGGAACAAAAAACATCTCTAAAGATAAATTTAATGAAGAGGTTGATTTTTTAGGTGCACGATTAAGTTTCAGTTTTAGAGGTGGTTTTGCTAGCTCATTATCAAAATACTCTGATCGTATTTTAGAATTAATGGCAGATGCGGCTATCAATCCATTATTAACTGAAGAAGAATTTGAGAAAGAAAAAGCTAAGCTTATTGACGGTTTAAAAACTAGTGAAAAAAGTGTTGACGCTGTTGCAAGTAGAGTTAGTTCTGCTTTAGCTTATGGTAAAAATCATCCTTATGGTGAATTTACTACTGAAGAGACTGTAAACAACGTTGCTTATGGAGATGCAGTTGCATTTTATGAAAAATACTTTAATCCAAACAATGCTTATTTAGTTGTTGTTGGTGATGTAAAGTATAAAGATGTTAAAAAGCAAATAGAAAAGCATTTTTCTAAATGGGTGAAATCTGTAGGTATAGATTACACTGTTCCAGATGCAGCTCCTAATGCGCAATACACACAAATTAACTTTGTAGACATGCCTAATGCTGTGCAATCAAATGTTTCATTGACTAACAATGTTGATTTAGAAATGAAAGATGATGATTACCACTCTGTGTTAATTGCAAATAAAATTTTAGGTGGCGGTTTTAACAGTTACTTAAACATGAATCTTCGTGAAGAGCATGGCTATACATATGGAGCAAGATCAAGTATTGGAACAAGTGAATACGCATCTCGTTTTAGAGCTGGAGCCGCTGTGAGAAATATGGTTACAGATAGTGCTGTAGTTAATACTTTAAAAGAAATTAACCGTATCAAGACAGAACCTGTTGAGCAAGACATGCTTAAAAATGCAAAAGCTAAATATGTTGGAGATTTTGTGTTAGCTTTAGAAAGCCCACAAACTATTGCTCGTTATGCGTTGAATATTAAGTTAAATGATCTTCCAGATGATTTCTATACTACATATTTACAAAAGATTAATGCAGTTACTGCAGATGATGTAAATCGTGTTGCAAACAAGTATTTTAAAACTGAAAATGCGCGTATTGTTGTTATTGGAAAAGGTAGTGAAGTATTAGAAAACCTTGAAAAAACAGGTATTCCAATTAAATACTATGATAAGTATGCAACTGCATCAGAAAAACCATCTTACGAGATTGAAATGCCAGCAGATATGGATGCTTCTAAAGTGATGCAATCTTATATAGATGCTATTGGAGGAAGAGCAACCTTAGATAAAGTGAATTCTGTTTTTATGACTGCTGAAGCAGAAGTTCAACCAGGTATGGTGATAAATATTGAAATGAAAAAAACAATAAAAAATCAATTTTTACAAATCACAAAATCACCAATGGGAGTTCAAAAACAAGTTCTTGATGGCGCTACAGGATATACATCTGCAGGTGGTCAAAAAACAGACATGACAGATGATCAAATTAAAGCTGTACAGTCTGAGTCTTCTCCTTTCCCAGAAGTAAATTACTTAAATGGTGGTGTTACTTTAGAGAAAATTGAAATGATTGATGGTGTAAAAGCATATAAAGTAAATGTTGATGAAACTACAACGATTTATTACAGCGTAGATTCTGGATTAAAACTTCAAGAAGTTAAAACTAGTGAAGCTGGTTCTTCTACTACATTTTATGCAGATTATAAAGAAGTTGGAGGTATTAAATTTCCATTTATAATCGGTCAAACATTTGGACCTCGTCGTTTTGATTTTACAGTTAAAGAACTTAAAGTTAATGAAAACGTAAGTGATGCCGATTTTGATTAAATCGTAGTTATTTTTAAAATATAAGAATCCGAAGTATGTAATGCTTCGGATTTTTTTATGCCTTCTTTTTATTAGCCAAATAAACACCTAACAATATAATACCACTAGCAATAATTTGTAAAGGCCCAAAAGTTTCGCCATCTAATAATCCCCAAATTAAGGCTACAATTGGCATTAAATAAGTCACTGAAGATGCAAAAACAGGTGTAGAAATTTGTACTAATGTATTGAATATAACTTTGGCAAGCGCAGTTCCAAAAAGAGATAAAATAACAACATAAAGTATAGCCATTTCAAAATGCGGGTTTGAATACGTGTTTTCAGAAAAGAAATCTGTAAACAATAATATGACGATGGCTGGAATCATAATCGCCACATAATTACCAGTAGCAATACTCAACGGTTTTACATTTTGAAGATACTTTTTAATGATATTTACATTAAGCGCATACATAACTGTTGAAATAATAACAAAGCCAGCGTAAAGATAGTTTTGATCTGGATTTAAATCTGCTCCTTTAAAGATTAATATACTAGTACCAATAAACCCTATAATAACGCCTAAAAATTGACGTTTAGTAAACCCTATTTTAAAAATAGCGAAGCCAAGTAATATAGCATTTAACGGAACCAAAGAATTAAGAATTGAAGTGATCGCACTATCAATTTCGGTCTCTGCAATGGCAAACAAAAAAGCAGGTATAAATGATCCTAAAAAACCTGAAATCACAACCCATTTCCATTCCTTTTTTTTAATAGATTTCAAACTTTTTAACCCTACTGAAAATAGAAAAATTCCAGTAATAATTGTTCGTAATGCACCTAATTGATAAGGTGTTAAACCCAGTAAAGATTTTTTAATTAAAATAAAAGAACTTCCCCAAATTAGAGATAAAATAAAAAGGTAGAGCCATTTTTTAGTGTTATCATTCATAAGTTCTCTTAACTAATTCACAAAATTCGTTAATTTTAACGCAAGAAACAGCAATATTTATTAAGTTTGTTTAAATTATTATTGAATAATACTATGAAGACATTAAAAAATATATTGGCTATCGCGCTTATTTCAGTATCGGTTATTGCTTGTAAGAGTGATAAAGAGCCAGAAATAAAAACAGTAGAAACAACATCAGAAATTAATACAAATGCTGCTAAAAAATTAAATCCTAATGCAACTTATGCTAAGGCAGAATTTGGTATTGAAGGTATGACTTGTGCAATGGGTTGTGCAAAAACTATCGAAAAGAAAATGGCAAAAATGGATGGAGTAAAGTCTGCTAAAGTAGATTTTGAGAAAGAAATAGCTATGGTAGAATATGACGAGGCTATGGTAACTCCAAAAACCTTAGAAGAAGCTGTCGCAAAAGCAGGAGATACTTATAAGGTAAAAGACATGAAAACTGTTGAGTCTTTTTCTTCTGAAAAACACGAATGTAAAGCAGATTGCGCTAACAAAACTGACGCTGAAAAAGCGGCTTGTAAAGCAAAATGTGCCAATAAAACTGAAGCTGAAAAAATGGCATGTGCAGACGATTGTAAAAAAGAGTGTTGTACTAAGAAGGCTTAATTTAAGCTAAACTAATTATAGAAAACCACTCAAATGAGTGGTTTTTTTATGACCAATTCTTAAAAGGGTATTGGCTCAATTGAGAATTATAATAACGGGGATCACCTGTAACCTCTTCACCTAGCCAATCTGGTTTTTCAAAAGGTTCGTCTTCATGGTTTAATTCTACCTCAGCAAGTGTTAAACCTTCATTGTCTTGAGAAAACACATCCACTTCAAAAACATGTTCTCCCATTTTAACTTCGTATCGAACTTTATCAATCGTTCCTTTTTCGCATAACTTCAAAAGTGCTTCGGCATCCAGTTTAGAGATATTCTTTTCCCATTCAAAACGAGATAAACCATCATTAGTAGATTTTCCTTTAACGGTTAAAAAACCTTCATCTCCTTTTAATCGAACCCTAACGGTTCGTTCTGGATTTGTGTTTAAAAAGCCTTGAACGATTCTTGTATGTTTATAAGATTCTTTTTTAAACGCTTCCGAAGTCACTAAAAATTTACGTTCTATTTCTATCATGTTTACGTTCCTTAAAAACTGGAATCTCTTACTAATTAGATACTTGATTTTTTATTTGATTGGTATGATATTTTCCGAAGAAAATCAAAGCCAAAATTGCTCCAATAGTTGCATAAAGCATATCAGATTGTGTGTCCCAAATATAGCCTTGAGTTCCTAAAAAAGAATCTCCTCCTTCTCCTGTACCTATAGATACTGCCCATTCTATAAATTCATAAGTAACACTAATCGCCATGGCAATACATACGACAATAAAATTGAGCCAACCATTAGAATTAACGACTTTCTTACGAAACAATAACTCTCTTGCAATCATTGCTGGCACAAAACCTTGGGCAAAATGCCCTACCTTGTCATAATTGTTTCTTGTTTGATTAAACGTGTCCTGGACCCAATCAAATAATGGTACCTCTGCATAAGTGTAATGACCTCCAATAATTAAAATGGCGCAGTGAAAAAAGATGAGTACATAAACAAAATTTGTGAATCTAAATTTTTTAAACGTAATCATTAAAACCAAAACACCAATAATAGCAGGAAGCACTTCAAGAAACCATGTAAAATATTCAAATGGATTAATTGCAGACCAAATAAGCAATAAAACAGTTAATCCTAAAAGAGTGTATATAAGTTTCATGTTTAGCGCATCGATTAAATCAAAGATATTATAAATTTGTTTTATGCTTAGTGATTTACCAATTAGAAAAATTATTCATGTAGATATGGATGCGTTTTACGCCTCTGTAGCAGAAATGGACGATCCTAGTCTTAAAGGTAAAGCTATTGCTGTTGGTGGTGGTGGAACTCGAGGTGTTATAAGCGCTGCAAGTTATGAAGCACGAAAATTTGGAGTAAAAAGCGCGATGTCTGGACGACTAGCGATTAAGCTATGCCCTCAACTCATTTTTATAAGAACAGATTTTGATCGCTATAAAGAAATCTCTCAAAAGGTGCGAAAAATTTTCTTTGATTACACAGATCTTGTAGAACCCTTATCACTTGATGAAGCATATCTTGATGTTACAGAAAACAAAAAAGGAAACCCAAGTGCCTCTATATTAGCGCAAGAGATTAGAGCTCGCATTTTTAACGAAGTCGGTTTAACAGCTTCTGCAGGGATTTCTATCAACAAATTTATTGCTAAAGTTGCTAGTGATTACAACAAGCCTAACGGACAAAAAACCGTGAATCCAGAAGAAGTGCTTCAGTTTTTAGAGGATTTAGATATTAGAAAATTCTATGGTGTTGGTAAAGTCACTGCCGAAAAAATGTATCAAAAAGGAATTTTTACTGGTAAGGATTTAAAAACGAAATCTGCTGAATATCTAGAAACACATTTTGGTAAATCTGGTAAATCTTACTATTACATTGTTAGAGGGATTCATAACAGTCAAGTTAAACCCAACCGAATTAGAAAATCACTAGCTGCTGAACGTACATTTAATGAGAATTTATCTTCGGAAATTTTCATGCTAGAAAAACTAGAGCATATTGCAGAAGAAGTCGCAAAACGACTAAGCAAAAGCAAAGTCTCAGGTAAGACAGTTACTTTAAAAATAAAATATAGTGATTTCACATTACAAACTAGAAGTAAAACGTTGCCTTACTTTGTTAGTGATAAGAGTATTATTCTCGAAACTGCAAAGGATTTATTATATCAAGAAAAGATGAGTAACTCAGTTCGTTTGCTAGGGATTTCATTATCAAATTTAAATACTGAAGATTCTAAAAAGAAAAAAGCTGAAGTCAAAGAAAAACCTGTGAGTGTGCAGTTACGGTTTGAATTTTAAATGCTAAATACTGTTAATATATACACATGCCTTACGAATAGTTTATAAATTGTATTATAAACCTATCCTAATGAAACAATTATTTCTTTTCATATTCGGGCTTTTTATTTTGAGTTGTAATGAAACACAACAAACTAAAGAGGAGCTTAAAAATATTAATTCTACCAAAGAAGTTATTTATAAAAAAGGAGCTGTAGTTCCATTTGCTCCAAATATATTTTCACAATTTACAAACGTTAGAGATTTTACCATAACTCCTGATGAACGTGAAGCTTATTTTACGCTATTAAGTCCTGCAAGAGAGCTTTCAGTCATCATGACAATGCAAAAAGAAAATGAGACTTGGAATGAACCAAAAATCGCAAGTTTTTCTGGTCAATATACTGATCTTGAACCCTATTTATCTACTAATGGGTTAAAACTATACTTTGCGTCTAACAGACCTATTTCTAAAGACAGTACTATCGTTAAAGATTTTGATATTTGGTATGTTGAACGCGATCAAACGAATACTGAATGGTCGCAACCTATTAATATTGGTGCACCAGTAAACTCTTCTTTTGATGAATTTTATCCGTCTATAACACTGTCTAATAACATCTATTTCACCGCGATTAAAGAAGGAATGAATGGACAGGACGACATCTTTGTAAGTGAGTGGAAAGATAATGCGTATCAAGAACCAGTGGCTATAGAAGCTGGAGTTAATACTAAAGGTGCCGAGTTCAATGCTTTTGTTGCACCAGATGAATCTTATATATTGTTCAGTGGTTGGCAAAGACCAGATGGCCATGGTAGTGGCGATTTATATATAAGTAAACGAGAAAATGGCAAATGGCAAGCTGCTGAAAACCTTGGTATAGAAATCAATTCTAAACAGACAGATTATTGTCCATTTGTAAATTCTAAAACTGGAACACTTTACATAACTAGTCGAAGAAGTAATATCAATAAAAAAGATACTAGATTTACTAACTTTAAAGAACTAATGTTAGAAATCAACAGATATGATAATGGTTCAAGTAGGATTTATATGACTGATTTTAATAATATTATTAGTGTTATCGATTGAACGACACACTGAGTTACTCAAAGAGATTGAGTAGCCCAATATGACACTTTAAATAGCAATGATAATATGTTAGAAACTACAACTCTCAATCTGTGTAACACGTAATGTATTTACCATCCCTTTGTCTTGAATAGGCATTGCTGCTAAACTAATTAGCATATCACCTACTTCAAGATATCCTTTTTTGCAGGCAATAGCATTAACGTCTTCAATGGTTTCATCTGTACTTACAAATTTGTCATAGTAAAATGCTTCAACTCCCCAAAGCATACTTAACTGTGTTAAGATGCGTTTGTTAGAAGTAAATACTAATATATGTGCACTTGGTCTCCAAGCCGAAATTTGAAATGCTGTATAACCAGAGTTTGTTAATGTAGAAATTGCTTTTGCATTAATATCATTAGCCATGTGAGCTGCATGATAACAAATAGATTTTGTGATATAACGCTTTGTTTTAATATGTGGTGGTGATTGTGGCACTTTAATCAAATCTGAATCTTCCACACTTCTAATAATATTGGCCATTTGTGTAATCACTTGTACTGGGTAATTACCAACAGATGTTTCTCCAGACAACATCACTGCATCTGCACCATCCATAACAGAATTGGCAACATCATTAACCTCAGCACGTGTTGGTGTTAAACTTGTAATCATTGTTTCCATCATTTGGGTTGCAATAATCACTGGAATTCTAGCACGTTTAGCGCGTAATACTAATTGCTTTTGAACTAAAGGCACTTCTTCTGCTGGAATTTCAACTCCTAAATCTCCACGAGCAACCATTAATCCATCACAATAGGCAACAATCTTATCGATGTTCTCTACTGCTTCTGGCTTTTCAATTTTTGCTATGATAGGGATTTTATGATCACTATGCTTTTTAATCAACTCTTCTAATTGCATTAAATCTTCTGCATGACGAACAAATGATAATGCCATCCAATCGACTTTAAGTCCACATGCAAAAATAGCATCTTCAATATCTTTCTCAGTTAATGCTGGTTGTGAGATATTCGTATTAGGAAGATTAACACCTTTTTTAGAACGTAATGGTCCACCTTGAATAACGCGAGTTTTAACTTCAGTTTTACCATCTGTAGACACAACTTCAAAAATCAATTTACCATCATCTAAAAGGATCCGTTCTCCTGGATTTGCATCCTGTGGAAACTTATCATACGTCATATAAACACGCTCTTTAGTACCTTCAAAACGTTTTCCTGTGGCAAAAATAATTTCATCACCTTCATTTACGATGACCTCGCCTTTCATAACACCAACTCTCAATTTTGGTCCTTGAAGATCTGCAAGAATAGAAGCATTGAAACCAAACTCTTCGTTAAGGTCTCTAATCATTTTTACACGCTCTTTTACATCTTTGTAATCTGCGTGTGAAAAATTGATTCTGAATACATTCACACCCTCTTCCAGCATTGCTTTTAGTACCTTCTTAGTACTTGTTGCTGGTCCTAGTGTGGCTACTATTTTTGTTTTTTTTCTTCTTAGCATTAGTCAAAAATTAAGTGTTCCTTAGATTTTAATTGGTCAATATCAACACTATATGTTGTTATAACTTGTGGTATTGTTTGTATTTTATTTAAAATGAGTTTCTCATTAAAATGTCGATCCTCATTAGATACTTTTATCAGGTAATCAACTGTTTTTAATTCTGGTAGTAAATTAACCGTTCTAGTTATTGCTGTTTGATTCTCAAATAGAGATCCTGAGCTTTGCAATGCAGATTCTTCTTTTTTACACACATTTGATACAAGGTTCCAAACCCTATCAATCTTTTCATTTTCCCATTCAAAAATAGCAAAAGAAGCATCAAAATAATTATAATCTAAATCTTGCTCCTTGCGTCGCAAATTAAGTTCTAAATGCTTATTAAGAAGATAAGCAAGACGATAATCTTCTAGCCTACAGTGAATCGCAATTAGCGAAAATGAAGCATCATAAAAATCGTCAACGAGTAACTTGTGTAATGCCATAATTAATCAACTACATGTTGTAAATATAGTACAATATAGCTATTAAAACGTGAAGTTTTGGTTAATCTTAATGACGCTATATAGCGAAAACGTTATAGTTGTAAAGATTTGGTTACAAAACTAATAAGTAACTTATAAAGCTTTACTTATTTCATTCTGAAAAGCAAAAAAAGCACGTTTCGAAGCTTTCTCTTCTGCTTTCTTCTTTGAAGTAGCTCTTGCTTTCGCAATGACTTTATCATCTATTGAGAGCTTTACAGAGAAATGCTTTAACTCGTCATTTCCTGTATCTTCATATACATTATAATCAAAGGTTTTCTTTTCTTTTTGGCACCATTCTATCAATAAACTTTTATAGCTAATAACACGGCCTTCTAAAGTTTCTATATCTACATGAGGTTTAATAACACGCTTATGAATAAATGTTTCGCAATAGTGATAGCCTTTGTCTAAATAGATAGCACCAACTAAGGACTCAAAAAGATTTCCATGAATGTTGTTTCCGAAATTTGATTTAGGAATTTTACTCTCCACAAGATCAATAAGTTTCAACTCTTTACCTAATTCATTGAGATGTTCTCTACTCACCACTTTAGAACGCATTTTGGTTAAATAACCTTCATCGCCTTGTGGTACTTCCTCAAACAAATAAGCAGCAATAACAGCACTAAGCATGGCATCACCTACAAATTCTAATCGTTCATAATTTAGAGCATTCCCTTTTTTGTCCTTAATATTCATAGAACGATGAGTGAATGCTTTAAAGTAAAGTGATTTGTTTTTAACCTTGTAACCGAGAATCTCGTTGAGTAATAAAAAAAAATTCCCGTCTTTAACAGAACGGGAATTTTTTAATATGTTACGAATGAAGTTCATTCGGGACTTAATCTAATTTTTTGAATAATATGCAAGCGTTGTGACCGCCAAATCCAAACGTATTACTCATAGCTACTTTAACATCTCTTTTTTGTGCTTTGTTTAATGTTAAATTGAGACTAGAATCAATATTTTCATCTACTACTTTATGATTTATAGTTGGAGGCACTAAACTATGTTCCATTGCTAAAATTGACGCAATAGACTCTATAGCTCCAGCAGCTCCTAATAAATGTCCAGTCATGGACTTGGTAGAATTGATGTTAATATTTTTTGCATGGTCGCCAAACACTTCAGAAATCGCTTTAAGTTCAGCAACATCTCCAAGAGGTGTTGATGTTCCATGCGTGTTGATATGATCAACTTCTTCAGGTTTTACTCCAGCATTTTCTAAACAATTTCTCATTACAGCAATGACACCTATGCCATCAGGGTGAGGTGCTGTCATGTGATGTGCATCAGACGATAATCCGCCTCCTAACACTTCAGCATAAATTTTAGCTCCTCTTGCTTTTGCGTGCTCATATTCTTCAAGAATAATAGCTCCAGCGCCTTCACCTAATACAAAACCATCTCTGGTT
>CAJQOA010000218.1 GCA_905479815.1 uncultured Psychroserpens sp. | reverse complement strand
TGCAAAGGTACGTATTTATATCCATTTACAAACGACTACAAACATTTACAAACGATTTTAAATAAGTAACTACCGACTATAAGTTGCATGCCGTCCCATCTTTGCAGTGTTGAATCAATGAAGGTTCAATAGTATTAACTGTTTAACACATAAAATTTAGAACACATGAACACATTAAGAAACAAAGTACAGTTGATTGGAAGATTAGGACAAGATCCAGAGATCATTAATTTTTCCGATGGAAACAAAATGGCAAAGTTTTCTTTAGCTACAGATGATAGTTATAAAGACAAAGATGGTAACAAAGTAGAACGAGCGTATTGGCACAATATTGTTGTACGTGGTGGACTTGTAAAAGTCGTAGAAGAATTCATTACAAAAGGAAAAGAAATTGCTATAGAAGGCAAACTAACTAATCGTTCTTGGGATGATAAAGAAGGTGTGAAACGGTACACGACTGAAGTTATTTGTAACGAATTATTGATGTTAGGGAAATAGAGCACTCAAGCTATTTAAAATAAAAAAGGCTTCCGTTATGGAAGCCTTTTTGCTATTGATCTATTTTGTAATTACTCTACCGTCAATGTATATTGAGGTGTTGGGTTCATTGGACAAAAATAGACATACTCACCTTTTTCTAAAGCAGTGACATTAGATTTTTGTTTTTTATTATTACCTACAACTTCTGTTACATAAGCTGTTTTAATATGATTTTCTGGTTTAGAAGCATCTGTTCCTTTTTTTATTAAAACAAATCCTACATCATGACCAACATTATTATTTGAGATCTCAAAAATGTATGATCCCTCAGCTAGCGTCACTGCTTGTTGCGTGAAAACACCTTTGGTCTGTTCTAAAGACACTGTTTTTACAGCCATCTTATCTGTTTTCATCATTTTATCTTGAGCATTTGTAGTTAATGTAAATGCTATAACCATTACGAATATTGAAATTACTTTTTTCATCTTTTATTTTATTTATGTATTATTAATTGTTTTTATTTATTCTTTAATTAAGCGTGGTAGTAGCGTTCGTTAATGATTTTGCCATCTTTCCATTGTGTTCTATTGACTTGTTCAAATCTGTGATGTTGACCATCGTTTGTTTTAAATTCCATAATAGCTTCATAATAGGATGTGTCTCCAGCAACTGCAATGTTTTTCATATCATACCCAATGAATTCTGTTACTGTAGCCAGTAATTCTTTTTCTGCAATAACGGCTGTTTCTTTGCCTATTTTTGGTTCATTATTAGCTTCTTGAAGCACTACATTATCATCTAGATATTTATCCATTGCTTCTAAAAATTGACCTTTTCCTAATAGGTCTTGTAAGTCTGAAAGTGCTTGTTCTATTGTATTGTTCATTTTTTTATGATTTATCGATTAATAGTTATACTGTTTCTAATTTTAATGAAGGCGCTAATGGGAAATCTACAGGGACTTCTGTTGTACGATGTAAATAGTTAGTAATTGTAATTTCGCCTACTAAATTTATTGCATCTGCAAGGTTTCCTTTAGTATAACCAGCATTAAAAAAGTTATCTAATACAGTAGCATCTGTTGCTCCTCTGTTAATAGTTATATTTTTAGCCAATTTTGCTAAGGCATCTAATTTAGGATTGAATGTAGCTTTTCCAGAACGTAGTTCTAAAATTTCATCTTCATTAAGACCATTCATTTTGCTTATAGCTGTATGAGCAGATAAACAATAGACACATTTATTTATTTCACTTACTGCTAAGTTTACGGCCTCTTTTTCTTTATTTGTAAAAGGTGTTTTTGAGTTAGAAAAGGTTAAATAGTTTTCTAAAGCAGTATCACTGTGTGCAAGTGTTGCAAAAATGTTAGGTACAAATCCTAAAGCTTTATTAAGGTTGTCAAAAATTGCTTGGTTGTTTTCACTTACGTTTTCTCTTGTTGGTACATTAAATGTTTTCATGTGTTTATGTTTTAAAATGTTTATTAATTATTTACACTGCAAAGATGCGATGTGTATGCGTGTATTAAAATGGTTGTTTTTCCTTTTGAGTTGTCAATTATTCCCTTTTTATAATTTCCCTTCGAAAAACGTACTTATAAAAGGCTTCTCGGCATCACAATAGAAATCGTGAATAAACTTTTGCTCACAGTGTGTTTTTGGGATTATAGTTTTAGCAATTTTTTTTTGTCCAGTTCTAAATATTTCAATTAAATTGAAAATTGATATGTGTTTTATATTCATCGTTATAAGTGTTTTTGTTTAACACTACAAAGATGCGATAGAAAGCATGTTGAAAACATGGAGGTTATTCCCTGTGAATTGTCAATTTTTCCCTATTAGGATGTTTGACTGGTCTTTTTGAACTCAGATGGTGTAATTGAAGTCTGCTTTTTAAAGAGTCTACTTAAATGAGAGGCATCATCAAAACCAATATCGTAAGCGATTTCTTTTGAAGATTTATCTGAGTATAATAATTGACGTTTGGTTTCTAATACAATACGATCGTGTATAATTTGTAATGGACTTTTGCCATACTTAGCAAAACTATTAGAAAGTGTTTTAGGAGATTTATTGAGTTGGTCTGCATAAAACGATACACTGTGTTCTTCTTTATAATGACTTTCAACTAGTAAATTAAAATGTCTTATGGTGTCGTTTGTGCCTTTTAAGGTTGGTTTATGTCCCGTTTCGTTTTTAAGCAACCTTGTTGTTTTAATAATAAAACGAGCCATGAGCATCCTTAACATTTCTGCCTGGATGGTATCTGTCGTTTCTAGTTCATCTAAAAAGACTTCATGTAGAACGCTAAATTTACGTTGCTCATCTTCATTTAAGGTAATAACTGGGATGTGCTCATTTCCGAAGAACAATAAACCAACACATCCAACCTCTTTATCATGATCTTTAATACAGTAAAATTCTCTATTAAATTGATACACAATAGCATCGCTACCCTCTATAAATTGAAAGTACTGTATAGCAGTCAATGACAAAATTTGATGTGCTTTAATAGTAAGAGGCACACCGTCAACCATAACATGTATAGGCGTTTTTCTAGCCCAAATAAAGGTATATAAACCAATAGCTTT
>CAJQOA010000217.1 GCA_905479815.1 uncultured Psychroserpens sp. | reverse complement strand
GGAAAATCATTTTCTAAATCTAATGCAATCGATAATCTAGAATTAATTGCTGTTAACGATGCAATTAGAAATCATCCCATTGAAGCTGTTGGTCAAAGATTACGTGCTGCAATGACAGCTATGAAAGTTATAAAATCAGATGTTAAGACTGTAGATTCTGTTTTAGTATAAACTTAATAACATCCTACAAGGTTTCAAAACCTTTTAGGATATTAAATAAGAAAGACTATGACATTAGAAGTTGCAACGCTCAACGTAAAAGAAGGGCTAGAAAAGCAATTTGAGATAGATTTTTTTAATGCTGGAAAATATATAAGCTCAATAAAAGGTTACAAAGGTCATACACTCAAAAAGAGTATCGAACAAAAGAACAAATACCTTTTACTTGTAAACTGGGAAAATATTGAAGATCACACTATAGGATTTAGAAAATCTGATGTATATCTTAAATGGAAGGAGTTATTACATCATTATTATGAGCCTTTCCCAACGGTTGAGCATTATGAAACTGTAATTAATAATAACGAATAGATTCCTGCATCCGTAGGAAGCATTATGGAAGAGACAAAAACAACATACAGACCAACATTAGAAGCTATTGAAGCTGCTGCAGAAAAACTAAAAGGTATCGCATCTGTGACTCCCTTAACTAAGAACTCAAGGTATTCTAAGCATTTTGGTGCCAACATTTATTTCAAAAGAGAAGATTTACAAGAGGTTCGGTCTTATAAAATTCGTGGTGCTTATAATAAAATTTCATCTTTAACTGCCTCTCAAATTGAAAATGAGATAGTATGTGCTAGTGCAGGAAATCATGCGCAAGGAGTAGCTATTTCATGTAAACTCTTAAAAATAAAAGGCACTATTTATATGCCTTCACCAACACCAAATCAAAAAATTGATCAGGTAAAAATGTTTGGTGAAGATTATATCGATGTTGTTTTAGTTGGCGATACTTTTGATGACGCGTATCATGTTGCAATGACAGAATGTGAGCGTTTAAATAAAACGTTCATCCATCCATTTAATGACAAAAAAGTAATTGAAGGGCAAGCAACCGTAGGTTTGGAAATTATTAACCAAGCCGAAGCGCATCCTATACATTATGTTTTTGTACCTGTTGGAGGTGGCGGACTTGCAGCTGGATTATCGTCTGTTTTTAAACTTTTATCACCTCAAACAAAAATTATTAGTGTAGAGCCAAAAGGTGCACCTGCAATGTTAAATTCTATTAGAAATAATAGAAATATTGAGTTAAAATCAATAGACAGTTTTGTTGATGGAGCCGCTGTTAAACGTGTTGGCGATTTGAACTTTGCGATTTGCAAAGAGACTTTACATCGTGTAGTTGAAGTCGATGAAGGTAAAATTTGTGAGACAATTTTAGACTTGTATAATAAAGACGCCATTGTTGTTGAGCCGGCAGGAGCGTTAAGCCTTTCTGCTTTAGATCAATTTTCCGAAGAAATAAAAGGCAAAAATGTGGTCTGCGTTATTAGTGGAAGTAATAATGATATTACACGTACTGCTGAAATTAAAGAGCGTGCGCTGTTATATGCAAACTTGAAACACTACTTCATCGTTAAGTTTCCTCAACGTACAGGGGCTTTAAGAGATTTTGTTGTTGATATTTTAGGACCAACAGATGACATCACACATTTTGAATATACAAAAAAAGCAAATCGCGACAATGATGTTGCGGTTGTAGGGTTAGAACTCAAGTCGCCAAATGATTTAGAGCCATTAATTACAAAAATGAAGCTTCATAATTTTTATGGAGATTACCTTAACGATAAACCCGATTTATTTCAATTCTTAGTTTAAAACAAGAAACTTATTAGAAATATCATTTATTACAAATTATATTCTTTTAAATAAAAGCATCTATAAATGAGATATCTACAATTTGAATGTCATTTTTTTAGAATTTCACAAATCTCACACGAAACTGGATTTCAACCCTTGGGATTAATAATTTAATATGTAGTTTAGCATTATGTTTACACTAGCACACAAATATAGAGCACCAAGACCCACAAGTCTTAACTTGGCTAAACGCCGTCGCTAATTCTACACTTTAGGATTAAACTCTATATTCATTTTTATTATTTATTGTGTACAACTCAAATTTCAAATATCATTTTCAGTCTTTAATTATCATAACCGATAATCATAGTTCTGTACCTCGCTTTTTTCCTCGCCGCCCTTAGGGTGTCTTTCTATTTATAGAACTTAGGTGAGTCCGGTTCTGCTTTCAAAAAACAACAAACACATTTTTAAAATATAAAACTCAATTACAATGAAAATTGTCATTGCTGATAAATCACATAGTATTTACGCAGAAATTATTTGCGAAACTATAGCAGAAGCTGCAAAAGTTAGAGGCACTGGTATCGCAAAGCGAAAACCAGAATACATCATTACCAAAATGAAAAACGGTAATGCGGTAATTGCTTTAAATGGAGATCAATTTGCTGGATTTTGTTATATCGAAGCTTGGAGTCACAGTAAGTTTGTTGCCAATTCTGGCTTAATCGTGCATCCTGATTATAGAAATCAAGGTCTTGCTAAAAAGATTAAAAAAGTAGTTTTTGAGCATTCTATTACCAAGTTTCCAGATTCTAAAGTCTTTAGTATTACAACGGGATTGGCTGTTATGAAAATGAACAGTGACTTGGGCTACAAACCTGTAACGTTTTCAGAATTAACAAACGACCAATCCTTCTGGAAAGGTTGTCAAACCTGTAAAAATTTTGATGTTCT
>CAJQOA010000216.1 GCA_905479815.1 uncultured Psychroserpens sp. | reverse complement strand
TCTTAAAAGTTTCAACAGATGAGAACGTATTTGAAACGGTTACATTTATCAAGAACTAACATTTCCGAAGAAAAAGAACATAAAAAAAGCTTCAGTATAACACTGAAGCTTTTTTATTTAATATCGTATTGTAATTAGATTCTAATACCAAATCCAAATTGAAACGTTGTGTTTTGTGCTTCTAAATCTGTTAAGTCTTTATCAAGTATGTTACTTAAACCATAGTGAACACGAGCATCAATGAATAACTCATCTGTAATCATGTACTCTAATCCTCCTACTCCAGAAAATGTGAATGTAGCAAAACCATCACGTTCTTCCCATGTTTTTAAACTTGCCATTGGTCCTACACCAACCGTTATTTTTTCACCAATCCCAAAACGTGCCATGATTGGTAATTGAATGTAGTCTGCTCTTAACTCGTCTGCTTTTCCTCCTTCAGCAGAATATTGAATCTCTACTTGAAGTGAAAAATTATCTGTTACTCCATAATCAACAAATCCTCCAAAGGCAAATCCGTTTCTGTGTTGGTTAGTAAACGTCGCGTCAGGATCAAAATCTAAATTTGAGATGTTTAATCCTCCTCTAACACCATAACTTACTTCTTGTGAGAAAGATAATGTTGTTACTATGATACATAATAATGTAAGTAAGATTGATTTCATTTGCATAAATATTTTTATTAAGTTTCTCATTTTTAAGAGAATAAATTCAAAATTATGCTAACTTTTAGCAAAGATTTGAGACTGCTAATATAGGATGAAATTTAAAAATAAAAAATAAAAATAGATTTTCTGGACTTTAAATCACCTATAGAACCAATTCTTTATAAGTCAATACTTGACACTGTTTTAAAGTAAACACTTTTTATTATCCCATCTGACAAACCAATTTTTGGTACGTAAATATCTTTTGCTCCACTCCATTTCATGGCAGACAAATAAATTCTTGTTGCAGGAATAATTACATCTGCACGATCGGGATTAAGTTCAAGTTCTGAAATACGCTCTTCGTAAGAATACGTTTGGAGTTTATTATAATATGATGTTAAATAAAAGTAAGTCAATGGTTTACCCATAGCTTTACCAGAAATTTTAAATATTTTATTAATGTTACCACCTGATCCAATTAAATCTAAAACATCATACCCTTTTGTATTCGTTTTTATCCAGCTTTCAAGCTCTAGCCATGTTTCTTTTTTAACAATATCGTTAAGCAATCTTACGGTTCCAATCTTGAATGATTTTGAAGCTACAGTTTTACCAAGATGAATAACTGTAAACTCTGTACTACCACCTCCTACATCTACATACAAATACGTTTTATCTTCTTTAATATAAGAGTGCAAATCTGTTGCAGCAATGATTGCAGCCTCTTCTTCTCCTCCAATAATATCGATATCAATCTCTGCTTTTTTAGAAATAAGTTTTGATAATTCTATGCCATTATCTGCCTCACGCATTGCAGAAGTAGCACAAGCTTTATAGGTAACGACTTTATGAGATTTCATTAATAATTTAAACGCAATCATGGTATCTAACATGCGTTTCTTATTGTTTTCTGAAATCTCTCCAGTCAAAAAAACATCTGCTCCAAGTCTAATTGGAACACGTACTAAAGACGTCTTCTTAAACTTAACTGGTCGACCTTCTTGCTCTATGATACTTGCAATTAAAAGCCTGACTGCATTAGAACCAATGTCTATTGCTGCATATTTTTTAATGGTTAACATACTATCAATTCAATTTTTCTTTAAAATAATCGTAGAGCGCAAATTGAGCTCTCACCTTATTTGTACTGTTTTTACGATAATCATTACTTTGAGAACTATCAACAATTCTCGCTTTTACATTATCACTCCAGCAAATATCGAAAACATCTAATAATTCCTTTTTTATATCCTCTTGATAAATTGGGCAACTTACTTCTACTCTATTGTCAATATTACGTGTCATCCAATCTGCAGAAGAAATATAAACCTTTGTATCATTATTATTACAAAACACATATAATCTCGTATGCTCTAAAAATTTATCTATAATACTAATAACTTCTATATTTTCACTCATTCCTTTAACCCCTGGAACTAAACAACATATGCCTCGAACTATCATTTGAATTTTGACACCAGCTCTACTTGCTTCATATAGCTTATCTATCATTTTATAACTAGAGATACTGTTTAATTTGAGCTTAATAAAAGCAGGCCTACCTACTTTTACATTTTCAATTTCTGTATCAATTAGAGCAAAAATCTTTGATTTTGTATAATGAGGTGATGTTATGATATGCTTATACCTATAAATACGATAATTGGTATCAAAAAAGTTAAATACTTTATTAATGTCTTTTAGTACTTTTTGATTAGCTGTAAACAACGTGAAATCTGTATAAACTCTAGCAGTAGATTCATTAAAGTTACCTGTACTTATAAATCCATAACGGTTTGTAGATTTCCCTTCTTCACGTTCTATAACACATATTTTACTATGCACTTTTAAACCTGCAACACCAAATAACAGATTTACGCCTTCATCTTGCATTTGCTCAGCATAATCAATATTTGCTTGCTCATCAAAACGTGCTCTCAACTCAATAACTACAGTAACTTTTTTTCCGTTTTTGGCAGCATTAATTAATGAACTCGCAATGTGCGAAATCTGCGCTAGTCTATAAATAGTGATTTTAATAGATCTAACATCTGGATCTAGAGCTGCTTCCCTTAAAAATTTCACAACATAGGAGAATGTTTGATAAGGTGTGTGAAGTAAATAATCTTTTTTTGCAATAGAACTAAAAATGCTGTTTTGAATACTCAACCCTTTTACCTGAAGCGGTATTATTTTTTTGTACATCAAATCTGTTCTTCCAAGACTTGGGAAATCCATGTAGTCTCTTCTATTGTGATAACGTCCTCCAGGAATAACACTATCTTTAGATTCAATACCCATTTTAGACATAAGATAGTCTAACGTTTCTTCATCAATTGTTTTATCATAAACAAAACGCACAGGATCACCTATTTGTCTGTCTTTTACACTATCAGATAGTTTTTCAATAAAACTCTTACTTAAATCACTATCAAAATCTAATTCGCCATCTCTTGTAATTTTAATCATATTAGCTGTAATGCTATTATAATTAAAGATATTGAAGATATCATCCAAGCAATACCTCAGCAAATCATCCAAAATCATGATATAACTCTTACCTTCAATAGAAGGAAGTACAATAAAACGATCCATAGATTTTGGAATCTCTATAAGGGCATATTGCTTTTGTTCATTAGTCAACTCCATTTTCACAGCTAAATACGCCGAAATATCTTTCAATACTGGAAGTTCTAATGAATCATTTAATATTATAGTTACTAGCGCAGGACTAACTTGTTGAATAAAGTAGTTTTTGATAAAATCATGATGCTCTTTATTGATTTTTGTTTCATCAACAATAAATATGCCTTCATTCTCTAGCTTTTGCCCAATATTTGCAAGTATATCTAAACTTTTACTTTGTTGTTTAATAACCACTTGGGTAATGATTTCAAGAAGTTCAGAGGCTTTAATTCCTAACTCACTTTTACCACCTTTTCCTGCTTCATCAATTCGTTTTACAGTAGCATAACGGACTTTAAAAAATTCATCTAAATTATTAGAAAAGATTCCTAAAAAGCGAAATCGTTCAATTAAAGGCACGCTCTCATCTGCAGCTTCTTGCAATACTCTTTCGTTAAATTGCAACCAACTTAACTCTCTATTTATATAGCTATTTTTATCTTTTGTCATTATTTTAAATCTCTTGGGAAAATTGTAAATCTAGTATTTCCTTTATTGATATCTGTCCATGAATTAACGTCAAAATCTATAACGGCCAAACCACTGGTAGGAAGATTATCAATAAACGTACTACCAAATATATTGCAAATAGATGTGAAAGCATGATTATGACCAAAAATCATAACATTTTGATAACCTTCATTTAAATTTTTTAAAAATTCAATGACACATTCTCCTCCAAAATCGTACAAATCCTCATCAATTACTAATTTATCATTATCAATACTTAAATTATTGATGAATATTTTACACGTTGATAGTGCCCTATTAGCAGGACTAGAATAGACTTTATTAAATTCTAACTCTCTATTCTTAAAAGCAATAGAAACTAAATTCGCATCGGCAATTCCTCTCTTTTTTAGAGGCCTTTCTTTATCACCAACATTGTGTTTCCATGATGACTTTGCATGCCGAACTAGTACAAGTGTTTTCATATTTAAATCGATTAAATGCATTTTTTATCGACAAAATGTTGCATAATTCCGTTTTAACGAGTATTTTGCTCCCTTTATCATTTAAATTTGCCAAACGTGTTAGTAATCAGTTCATTTGTTAGGTTAATTTATATGTTAAGAACCCCAAATCAAAAATAAATTAATAAATCCATTTACCAAGCAATTGGTTGCCTATGTTCTCCCCTCACAAATTTTTTAGACCACTGATTATGGCTTATAAAGCTTCAATCAGTAATATTTGATTTTTCATCGTATTACGAAGTACTATCATATAGTCATTGTAATATTAAAAATTAATGGTGTGACACTAACACGTCTAATTACAATATGTAATATAAGTCTAGTTATGCGTCAAACTTTAAAAACAACAATAAACAAATATGTGAATGCCAGTAGACAATACTAGTACCACATTAAATTATATCATTATAAAGGCCCAAATTTGACTAGCAATAGTTAAGTAAACTAAATATGTATTTATGAAAACTGCTATTAATCATAATACCTTCAAAAATTTCATTGCTTTACTCATTGTATGCAGTGGTTTTTTCGCAAACGCACAAATATTAGACGCTTTCGAACCTCGTTTTAATGAAACAGTAAAAGGAGATGTTTGTATGATTGCTAATAATGTGTTGTCAAGAACTACAACTGGAGATTATAATGGAACTGATGGAAATCACAATTTTTCAAATAATGTATTTGTAGATATAGATAGTGATACGACTACATTCAACTCTAGTAGTGCAAATCTTGTAAACCCAGAGCCACAATTAGCCTGTTTATCTATGAACAGAGTATATATATATTGGGCTGCTGCTGATAGAGAACCAACTAATGATGTAACATCCGAAAATCAACCTGACTGGAACTACGATGATGTAAAATTAATGCTCCCAGGAGAAACATCATATACAACCATTACAGCAGATCAAACAGTTTATAGAGGACGAGACAGAACAACACATATTGATAATGATCCATACATTTGCTTTAAGGATATTACAGATAAAGTACAAGACTTAGTCAGTCCTTATGGTAAATACCAAGTTGCAAATGTCGAGGCAAAGTCAGGAAGTCTTACTGGACATGATTTTACTAACATTGGTACATCTGGAGGATGGCAAATCGTATTTGTATATGAAAGTCCAAAATTACCATCTAAAAACATTAGTTTATATGATGGGTATGCACAAGTAACAGCAGCAACTAATAATTTTGATATCCTTTTTGACGGTTTTCAAACAATACCTATAGGTTTAGTTGATGCAGATATTATTATCGGTTCATTAGAAGGTGATAGAGATTTATCAGGTGATATGCTCCAAATACAAAATGTATTAGGAGATTTCGTAGATATTTCTACACCTCAACGATTATCTACTAACTTTTTCAATAGTAAAATAACAGATAGAGGAGGTCTAAATTTTACTAACAGAAACCCAGCCAGTTTAAACACTTTAGGCTTTGACGCTGGAATTTTCAACTTAGATAATCCTACAAATACTATAATAGCCAATAATCAATCTTCTGCAACATTTAGATTAACATCTAATCAAGAAACTTATGGTTTATACTTATTAGGCTTATCTATTGAAGTTTGGGCTCCAGACCTTGCTCCTATTGACCTTATTTTAACTACTGGTTCTAGCCCTGCTCCTGCAGGATCAACTCTCGGCTTTAGTTTTGACCTCTACAATAGAGGTAATGACAACGCTTTAAATGTAGAATTTTCTACAATTATGCCTCCACATATTACTAATGCAGTGGCAATAAATTTACCAATGGGAATTACTGCAAACTTTAATGCATTTACTCGTGAATTTAAATTTGAAGTTCAAGATGGAATGTTAGATGTTGGAGATGATGCCATTGAAATAGAATTTGAATTAGAACTTCAAGATGATTGTTATTTTTTAGAAACAGATTGTGACTTAGATTTTGAATTGCAGTTCATTGCAACATACAATGGATTTCAAAACACAAATCCACAAAACACAATGAGCTCTTCATCAATAAAAGAGTGTAACCAAGGTGATTTATTACCTTTAGAAATAGAGATTATTCAACCAGAAGTAAATTGGGCTACTGCTCCAGGTGCTTTAGATAGAATAATTGAATGTTCTGATACTGCTGCAATTAATGCTGCACAAATCTTAGAACCAGAAACAGATAAATGTAATTTCACATTAACTAAAACTTCTGGGCCTTTTAACTCAGAGCCTGGTTGCCCTTATAATGGTGCTTATACTAATACTTGGACATTTACAGATGAATGTGGAGCTACTATCGATAGCTATACGCAAAACATTTTTGTTCAAGACACAACTCCTCCTACTTTAGATGCTAATGCTCTAGATCTTACAGTTCAATGTAATGATGATAGTCAAACAGCATTAGACAATTGGTTAACATCAAATGGAAATGCCTTTGCAAACGATAACTGCGGAAATGTAACATGGTCAAACAATTTTAGTTCACTATCAGATGAATGTGGTGAAACTGGATCTGCTACTGTCATTTTTACAGCATCTGATGATTGTGGAAATTCAGTTACAACAACAGCTACATTTACTATTGAAGATACAGTTGGACCAACAATAGTTGGTTTTCCATCAGATGTGAATAATGATATTTCATCATGTGTTAACGTCCCTGTTTTATCTTTTAACAACTATCAAGAAGTTACAGGTGATGGTAATAGTTCTACATTTTTAGAAGGAGAGTCATTTAGATTTAGTGATGTTTCTGTAGATATTGATGCTATACTTACAATTGTTGCTACTGTAAACACTACAGTGCCTGTTTTAGATGACAACAACGGTACAGACCCTAACGCACTTAAACCTAGAACTGCTTTTTCTTTAACAACTAATGGAGATATAGCGTATACAGAATATAGAATTGATTTCGTCAACGCTATCACAAATGATCCTGTGAGTTTACCAGAGTTCTTTACTAACTTTAATGATATTGATGGTAACAATAACTTTGGAGAAGTAAACTGGACACAATTCTCATCAAGTTATACCGTAAACGACCCAACCGATTTAACAATCACTGAAGAAGGACCTTGGGTTATAGCCACAGCAGGTACAACAGAATATCCTGGTGTAACAAATGTAAACCCACAATCAAATATTACAACGCGTAATCTAAATGCATCGTCTTATATGTTTAGATTAGGTATTGAAGCTAGAGCAGACAATGTTTCTAATAGTGGTAGACAACATAGTATTGAGTTCTCATGTATCTCAAACTATACAAACCCAGATACAACAACAGATGAAATTACAATTGAATGTGAAGATTTACAACCAGCAGAAACATTAACTGCTACAGATGATTGTA
Source organism: uncultured Psychroserpens sp. (assembly GCA_905479815.1). Classification (GTDB taxonomy): domain Bacteria; phylum Bacteroidota; class Bacteroidia; order Flavobacteriales; family Flavobacteriaceae; genus Psychroserpens. The sequence goes on along the minus strand of CAJQOA010000216.1, from coordinate 2,819 downwards.
GTGAAGCTAATGTAACTTTCGTAGAAACAAGAACAGATGGTGATTGTGGTAATAATTATACATTAGAAAGAACTTGGACTGCAACAGATGCTTGTGGTAATGAAACTATAAGAACATTAATCATTACTGTTGAAGATAATACAGCACCAACATTTAGTGCTCCTGCAGATATCACAGTACAATGTGATCAAGATTTAGAAGACCTAGAGACTATTGGTGATGTAACTAATGAAACTGATAATTGTGGATCAACATCTGCATTAGAAGCGACTTACGCTGATGAAATTACAACTACTGGAACATGTGATAACTCATATACAATTACTAGAACTTGGACCTTAACTGATGACTGTGATAACACAGCTACAGATACACAAACCATTACAGTAATTGATACTAATAACCCAACAATCACTGTTCCTGCCGATGTTAACTTAGAATGTTCTCAAAGCGGAAACACAGACCCTTCAAATACTGGTTTTGCTACTGGTACTGACACATGTGGAGCTGTTGATATTACGTACATAGATGCTCTTGTTGATAATTGTGGTGATTCAAAAGTAATCACTAGAACATGGACAGTTACAGATGATTGTGGAAACACTATTTCAGACACACAAACAATCACAGTTACAGATACCATTGCTCCTATTCTAACCGTTCCTGCTGACTTATCAGTAGAATGCACACAAAGTATTGACCCAACAGATACTGGTGACGCGTCTGCTATTGATGACTGCGGAAATGCAACAATTACTTATACAGATAGTTTTGTTGGAGATTGTGGAAATACAGGTACAATTACAAGAACATGGGTTGCAACAGATGATTGTGGTAACGCTTCAACTGATACTCAAACTATTACTGTAGTTGATACAACACCTCCTACAATTATAATTCCTGGAGATAAAATTAGAGAATGTGGAGAAGATACTAATTCTCCAAATACTGGAACAGCTACAGCTACCGATACCTGCGGAAATGTAACCATAAGTCACTCAGATACGTCTGTTGCAGATTGTGGTAACACAGAAACTATTACTAGAACTTGGACTGCTACAGATGATTGTGGAAACTCAGTCTCAGGAATTCAAATAATTACAGTTGAAGATAATGGAACACCTACTTTAAACATTCCTAGTGATGTAACTGTAGAATGTAATGAAAGTATAGATCCTGCTGATACAGGAAATGCAACTGCTTCTGATACCTGCGGAAATGTAACAGTAACTTTTACAGATACTTCAGTTTCAAATTGTGGAACTACTCAAACAATTACAAGAACATGGACAGCTACTGATGATTGTGGTAATACAATTTCAGATACACAAACTATTTCTGTTGTGGATACAGTTGCGCCAGATGTAACTAGTTGTTCGGTAGAAAATACAACATTAGAATGTTCTGATACTAATAACGAAACACTTGCAGATGCATGGAACGCGGCTAATATTAGTGCACTTGAAACTTGTGCAACAGATACTTGTGATGCTGACTTAACTGGTCAAGTGACTTCAGATTATGACTTTGATAATTTAAATACAACATGTGGTCCTTGTGGAACATTAAATATAACCTATACAATCTCTGATGATTGTGGTAATATGACAACAGTAATTGTAACACTTACTTTTGATGATGGAACAATTCCTGATTTATCCAACTGTGCAGTAACTGATGAATCAATAGAGTGTTCTGGAGATGATAATCAACAATTGGCTAACGATTGGAATGCTACTAATATTTCAGCATTAGAAAATTGTGCTGATGATCTTGGTGTGACAGTAACATCAAACTACGCCTATTCTAACCTTACCTCAACATGCGGTTTAGGTGGCGCAATCACGGTTGTTTATACAATTACTGATGATTGTGGTAATGCAACTACATTAACTGCAACGCTTACTTTAGAAGACACAACACCTCCAAACTTAGATAACTGTTCTGTTACTGATACCTCTATTGAATGCTCTGGTGATGATAATGAGCAATTAGCTATCGATTGGAATGCTGCTAATATTACTGCATTAGAATCTTGTGTCGCTGATACTTGTGATACAGATTTCAATGGTCAAATCACTTCAGATTTCACGTATACGAACTTAGTATCAACATGTGGTCTAGGTGGAACAATCGCTGTAGTGTATACAATTACTGATGACTGTGGTAACGCATCTACATTAAATGCTACGCTTACTTTAGAAGACACAACACCTCCAAACATGGATAACTGTTCTGTTACTGATGCCTCTATTGAATGTTCTGGTACTGATAACGAACAATTAGCTATCGATTGGAATGCTACAAACATCGCTGCATTAGAATCTTGTGTCGCTGATACTTGTGATACAGATTTCAATGGTCAAATCACTTCAAATTTCGCTTACACAAATTTAGTGTCAACATGTGGACTAGGTGGAACAATCAATGTGACTTATACAATTACTGATGATTGTGATAACAGAACAATACTAAACGTAACTTTAACTTTAGAAGATACAACACCTCCAAACTTAGATAACTGTTCTGTTACTGATACCTCTATTGAATGTTCTGGTACTGATAACGAACAATTAGCTATCGATTGGAATGCTGCAAACATCGCTGCATTAGAATCTTGTGCCGCTGATACTTGTGATACAGATTTCAATGGTCAAATCACTTCAGATTTTGCCTATACTAATTTAATATCAACATGTGGTTTAGGTGGAGCAATAACGGTTGTTTATACAATTACTGATGATTGTGGTAATGCAACTACATTAAATGCTACGCTTACTTTAGAAGATACAACACCTCCAAACTTAGATAACTGTTCT
>CAJQOA010000215.1 GCA_905479815.1 uncultured Psychroserpens sp. | reverse complement strand
ACTCATAAAGTTTGGGTTAATGAAACTAAAGAAATTCACTGTAAAACAGTGATTATTTCTACAGGAGCATCTGCTAAATATTTAGGGCTAGATTCTGAGCAAAAGTATTTAAAATTAGGTGGAGGTGTATCTGCTTGTGCTGTTTGTGATGGATTCTTTTATAGAAATCATGAAGTTGTAATAGTTGGAGCAGGAGATAGTGCTTGTGAAGAAGCACACTATTTATCAAAGCTTTGTAAGAAAGTAACAATGTTGGTACGTAGAGACGAGTTTAGAGCTTCTAAAATCATGGCTGCCAGAGTTAAAAACACAGCGAATATTGAAATTCTTTTCAATACTGAAACTGAAGAGGTTTTAGGTGATGGTCAAGTTGTAACTGGTGTTAGAGCTGTAAATAATAAAACTAACGAGACGTTTGAAATTCCTGTTACTGGATTTTTTGTAGCTATTGGTCATAAACCTAATACAGATATTTTTAAAGAGTTCTTGAAACTCGATGAGACTGGGTATATTATTAATACACCAGGAACTGCAAAAACAAATGTAGACGGTGTATTTGTTTCTGGTGACGCGGCAGATCATGTCTATCGTCAAGCAGTAACAGCAGCTGGAACAGGTTGTATGGCAGCATTAGATGCAGAGCGTTATCTAGCAGCTAAGGAATCTGATTTTGAAATATCTACTCCTGTATACTAAACATAGTAACATACATAAATAAAAACCCCGAAGTTTTAAGCTTCGGGGTTTTTATGTTTTAAAGTGTTTTTACTTCGGAAATATGATAACTCTACTTTTCTTTCTTTTGTAGCTTAACTGTTCCGATAAAAGTGTTAATTGTGATTTTCGGGTTTCCGAAGAGATAAATCTCACTTGCACCAGAAGCATCAATTATAATAGCATCTGTAACTTCGAGATACACATCACTATTTAGCTCAGCAAGAACAGCACACGTTTTGGTAGTGAAGTTTTTACCGTTAAGTTGTGAGTTGTTATCTGCTCTAAGGTTGAGGTTTGTAACTGTCCCTTCTATATCTGCGCTTGCACGTTGATATAAATCCATTTTTATATCTGTTGCATCAATTAAAGCATCCATTTTAGAATTATCGCTTATTTCTACGGTAACATTCGCTGCAGCAACATTAAGTTTAACCTTTGCTTTCTCTGTGCTTACAAAACTAAAACTGTTGGCTTTTATATTAAGGTAAGCTCTAGCAGAACCGCTAGTTTTTAATGTAGCATCACCTAATTCTAATGAGGTTAACGAGCGCACTTCGCCATCATCTTTAACTTCAATATGAGAAAAATCGTCGCCATAATTTACTTTAACATTGAGTTTTTTAGAGCGTATTTCTCGAGAGGTTGTAATTGTTAGAACACTGTCAATAACCTTTATATCGATATGCTCATGAAGGTTACCATCTGTTTCAATTTCTACGGAAGGTTTTTTGTTATAAAAAAGTTCAACATTGAAATCTTCTCCTACAACTATTTTCTTAAATCCATCAATATAGGTTTGTTCTATCGTTAGATTTCTATCACCTTTTATTTTTTCAAGTTCTTGAGCAAAGCTTATAGTGCTAAAACCAAAAACGATTAATAAAAGTAAAGTACTGTTTTTCATTGTAATTAATTAAGTATTAGAACAAATATAAAACAAAAACCATCCCAAACTTGATTTGCGTTTGAAATGGTTTTAAAAAAACTATTGATTGGTTGATTGATTTATGTGTTTACTGCTTTCTAATATTGCCAGAAACGGCATCAGAAATGCTTTCGTTTTTAGGGTTGCCATAATATTTAATATCTCCACCACTAGTTGCGCTAGCTGTAATTTTTTCTTCAGCATGTACTACAATATCAGCACCACTAGTGACAGCCGCTGTACAAGTTTGAGAAATAAGATTTTGAGCATCTATATCACTACCACTAGTTGCAGATGCGCTTAATTTATTTGTAGTACCTTTTACTTTAATATCGCTTCCGCTAGTTGACGCCAATGTTGTAGATTGAGCATCTAGATCAATTTCAATATCTGCTCCACTTGTAGTACTTAATTTTATTGCATTTGCTTTAAGTGTATTAGTTGAAAATACATCACTACCACTTGTAGCGCTAACCGACGTTAGATTTGTAACATTAACCATTACCTTTTTAGATTCCGATTTTCTTATGTTGTCTTCTGCATAGATTTTTAACACACCATTTTCAATTTTTGTAATGATGATGTCGTGTAAGTTTTCATCTGCTTGAACTTTTATTGATGCAGCATCGCTTTGTGTGAGATAGACATCTAAACCTCTGCTTACTTCTATTTCTGTAAAGTCTCCTTCTAATGTTCTATCTATTGTTGAGACGTTTCCGTTTCCTGATACACCAGAAGAGTTTAAGTTAATGTCAAAATTGCAAGAGAATAGCAATAAACTCATTAGTATTGCGATTGTTGTTTTAGTTAATGTTGTCATGATTTATTGATTTAATTGATGATTAATATTATTGTTTGATTGCTTCTTCTACTATTTTACCGTTTTCTATAACTAAGAATTTTACAATTTCTCCTTTTTCATTGGATATGAATTCAAAAGATAAAGGGGCTTGTTTGTGTGCGAAAATAGTAGATGATGTGGCATAAATATCTGCATTCATTCCATTTGCGTTTAGGTGCAATCCTTTTTCGGCTTTAGTGATAATTACTAATCCAGTGTTCTTGGCTAGATAGTTTCCAGTGTATGTGTTTAGAATAGTTTCTGGCACTTCAACACTTTTAATAGCTGGTTGTTCTTGCATATTATGATCATAACTAATCACACGTTTTAAAACCCATTTGTCATTTTCTAAAATCCATAAGTGAGAAAACTTAGCGATACTACCAGCAACTTTATTTCCATTTGTTGTTTCAAAAAACTTATGAATACCATTTTGTAATGCGCCATAAAGTTTTCCATTGTTTTTTAGTAAGAATACTTCTAAACTTCCTTCAACTAATTCTCGAGTTGATTTTGTTGTGTTACTGGGATTACAGATTCCATTTTTCATGCCGTTAATAAACGTCTCTTTAGAATCAATTAATCCACCTTTATCATGGTAAAATTCAAAATCTTCAGGGATAAGTTGATCAAGGTGTTGTAATTCGCAATGATTAAATGAGCGTTCAAATATTAAGCTATCATTTGCTTTTAAAATTTTATAGACTTCGGAATAAGAATCTGTCTGCGCATTGAGGGAGAACCCTATTCCGAAGAACAATAAAAAAAAGTTAATTGACTGTTTCATTTTTTGATTGATGATTATGGTTCAAATATTTAAAAAATGGTTGGTTAGTTAAATTTTAAATACTTGAACCGTTGATTGATTGGGTTGAATTGTTAATTATTGTCTTTATCTGATGTGATTTTTATGCCATCGTCGTCGATATTTACTTTAATATCATCTGTTGATGCTTTGATGCCATCATCATTAATTTCTAGGCTACTAGTGTCTGATTTTGCTTTAATACCGTCCTCATTAATTTCAAGCCCGTTTTCGTCCTCGTCATTTAAAATAACTTCAGTATCAAAATCATCATCGCTTGGGCAATCCAAACACTCAACGCCGTTAGTGATAATTTTGAGATGGCGTTCTTCCATATCTTGGTCTAAAAGATCATTATAATAATAATCATTATAGTGATAGTTATATGTGTTTCTATCAGCATAGAGCACGCTACCTTCTGGTAAATAAAGTGTTACATCAACTTCTTGGTCTTTTCTAGATTCATTTAAAGGCAATATGAAATAACTATTTAATGATAGAACATTGCCCTTAAGTTCATACGAATACTCTATTTTCTCTGCTCTTGATTTAGCATCTTGAAAATCAAACCCTCTAGCACTTCTTTCTATTCTTATTTTTGCAATACTATCACTTGTTGATTTTACAATAAGTCTCACGCCTTGAGAAAATAATACTTTATCATCATTTTCATTATAGGCCGTTTTAAATCTGAAATTTCGATTGTATTGAGTTGTCAATAAATCATTATTGTTCATTCTTATTGTTAACGTATCATTAGCTGTGATAGAAGATAGTTTTTCGGTTTTTATAAATGACCCTTCTTCTTTATAACTCATTCCAAATCTTATAAACGTAACAGATAATGCAATAAATGAGATAATCCATAATCCTAATAATGTGTATTTGGCAGTTTTACCAATAGACTTTAGGTTTGTGATTAGTATTTTAAGTCCTAAATAGAATACGAAAAACGCTATTATTCCGAAGAAAAAGAACAATAAGATACTCATTAGCCAAACTGGCATTCTTGTGGCATCTGTAACATCAAATAGATTAACTCCAGGGAAGTGAATATTATCCATTAGGTTCACACTAAATAGACTAATTACCAATGAAATAATAGTAACAGCTCCTACGAACATCAATATTAAGCCAAAGAACTTCGCAAACATCTTTAGAAAGAACATAAAAATAGTACCAATAGTTTCAAAAAATGAACTAGATGATGACTTAATACGTTCGCCTTGACGAGGTAAATCTGCTTTTTTTACACCTTCGGAAATGGAATCAGATACATTTTCAAAGCCTTCTTTGATTTTATCGCCATGTTTCTTTAAATCTACATTTTGAACTGCGTTTGTAACGCTATCAAATCCGTCCTTGATTTTTTTTTCAATGTTGGAGATATTAACTTGCTCTCCTTTCATTTGCAACTTTTCTGAAGTTGTAATGGCTTCAGGAACAAATATCCAAAGTAAGATATAAAGTAATACTCCTGTTCCAGCTCCAAAGATGAGTAACACCCATATTAAACGAATCCAAAGCGCATCAATACCAAAATAATGACCTAAACCAGATGATACACCACCAACATATGAGTTGTCTGTATCTCTATATAGTTTTTTAGATGTAGAGCTACGTTTGCTAGAGTAGTTTTGTTGCTGAGGTTCATCTTCAAAAATTTCATCATCAACGAGGTAGTCTTCAGGTTGACCCATTATAGTGATCACATCTTCAACTTCTTTATTACCAATGACTTGTTTTTCGTTTTGAACGCGTTCAGTAAACAATTCTGCGATGCGCGCTTCTATATCTGAAATAATTTCAGATCGACCTTGAGAGTCTGTAAATGAACGTTTTATAGCCTCAAGATAGCGTTGTAATTTTAGGTAAGCATCTTCATCTATATGGAAGAATATACCTGCTAAATTTATGTTGACTGTTTTATTCATTATTTCGTGTTTTTTTGTCTTGTTACTATGTTAACTGCGTTTTGTAATTCGTTCCAGGTTGTTGTTAATTCTTTTAGAAATAATTGACCTGTCTCTGTAAGACCATAATATTTTCTTGGTGGTCCAGATGTGGATTCTTCCCAACGATAATTGAGTAATCCAGCATTTTTAAGCCTTGTGAGAAGCGGGTAAATTGTGCCTTCAACCACAAGCAGTTTTGCGTCTTTAAGTGTGCCTAAGATCTCTGCCACGTAGGCGTCGTCATCTTTTAATACTGATAAAATGCAGTATTCTAATACACCTTTGCGCATTTGTGCTTTTGTGTTTTCTATCTTCATACTTGAATGAGATTAAATTTTAATAAACTGTTCATTTTTTGATTGATGATGGTTATTATTAATTCTAATACGAGTGATTAATTCGTACGTTACTATTTTAAAAATTTGATGGTTAAAGGATACTCATACAACTCGCCATCTCTAGCTTTTAAACTTGCAATAACTATAAATACGAGTTCTAGAATAAATCCAATAACTGCTAGGAAACCTAATATACCTCCAGAGATAAGCAATAAAGGAGACGGTTCGTTTACATTAATATGAAAATCATGAAAACCATGAAAATCAATAAAATCTAATCCATTAAAGACTTTGAAAATGAAAAATGGAATTGTTAATGTCCCAATAATTACGGCATACAATAAAATGCTCATTTGAAAATTAATGGCTTGCTTACCGTGTGTGTCAATAAAGTCTGATTTGTCTTTATTCATAATCCATAAAACGATAGGTCCAATAAAGTTTCCTAACGGAATTAAAAACCTACTAAAGGTTGATAAATGGATAAATGTGGCGATGTTTTTTTGATGATTAGTTGTCATGATTAAAAAGCATATAGTATTTTCTTATACAAATATATGTCTTTAAAAAGGTATTATGTTACGCATAGTACTAAAAATTAACATAACATTAACAAATTGTAATTCGGAATTTTTTGTATAAATTCGCTGAAATATCTAGTGTATATGAACGTTTCAGCAAGAAAACTTAATACTTTTTTAATATTTAAATTACCAGCTGCATTTTTTTGTGGTGTACGTACAAAATCATTAGATGATGCCAAATGTGTCGTTTCTGTTAAACATAGATGGATTAATCAAAACCCATTTAATTCTATGTTTTGGGCAGTTCAAGGTATGGCTGCAGAACTTACAACTGGAGCTTTGGTTATGGCTAAAGCCAAGGAGAGTGGTCAAAGAATCTCTATGCTTGTCGCAACCAATAATGCATCTTTTACAAAAAAGGCTACAGGTAGAATCACGTTTACATGTAATGAAGGTCATAAAATAGATGATACGATTGCAAAAGCTATAGAAACAGGAGAAGGCCAAACTGTTTGGTTAAATTCTAAAGGTATTAATAAAGAAGGTATACAAGTTTCAGATTTTAATTTTGAGTGGACACTTAAAGTAAGGTCTTAATTGTCATTGCTTTAAAGATTTTTTAATAGTCGATAATTTGATTAAATTTAGAGAACCATGTAACAAATTGGTAAACTATTCAACATATAATCAAATCAACAATTAAACAATCAAAAAATGACATCACACGAAATAGACTTTAGAATTTACGGAGAAGAAATGCAATATGTCGAGATAGAACTCGATCCTCAAGAGGGCGTCATCGCAGAAGCTGGAAGCTTTATGATGATGGATGATGGTATTAAAATGGAAACCATCTTTGGAGATGGTTCTCAAAAAGATACGGGTTTCTTTGGAAAAATATTAGGAGCAGGTAAACGTATTCTCACAGGAGAAAACTTATTTATGACCGCTTTTTATAATAATTTATCAGGAAAACGTAACGTTTCATTTGCGTCTCCATATCCTGGAAAGATAATTCCAATAGATCTTACTGAATATAATGGTAAATTCATTTGCCAAAAAGATGCCTTTCTCTGTGCAGCAAAAGGTGTAAGTGTTGGTATTGAGTTTTCTAAGAAGCTAGGACGCGGACTTTTTGGAGGCGAAGGTTTTATTATGCAAAAACTAGAAGGTGATGGTATGGCATTTGTTCATGCAGGAGGAACCACAGCTAGAAAAGTGTTAGAACCTGGTCAAACCTTAAGAGTAGATACAGGTTGTATTATTGGCTTTACACAAGATGTAGATTATGATATAGAGTTTATTGGAGGTATTAAGAATACTGTTTTTGGAGGCGAAGGTTTATTCTACGCAAAATTGCAAGGACCAGGAGTTGTCTATGTGCAATCTTTACCATTTAGCAGATTAGCAGGTCGTGTATTAGCGTCATTACCAAGAGGAGGGAATAGTAAAGGAGAAGGAAGTATACTTGGAGGTTTGGGTGATATTTTGGATGGAGATAATAGGTTTTAACGTTTAATTGGCTGTTAAAATTTTGAGTATCTGCTCAACGGATTACTTTTTTTATTACTTTTAAAGTGTAATAATTAAAACAACGCCTATACAATACATCTACTTTTATTTAACCTAAAAACTAAAAAAGAATGGCAAGAGCAATGTTTGAGTATACTAAAACTGTACTTAGCAAAGTCAGTTTTGACAGCACATTGTTTTGTAAAGAATTACAAAAAGCACTTCAAAGATTATTACCGTATGAAATTGAAGAGCTTAAGATTTATATCAAATCTTTAATTTTACAAAACCCCGAATTAGATCAATGTTTAATCTTATTAAAAGCATAAAAAAAAAGCGACGTAATAGTCGCTTTTTTTTATTTTTTGAAATGTGCCAATCTTAAATGACTTGAGTTCATTTTTATTTTGGCAACGGACTAATGATTTTAACGTTTTCAAATGCAATAGCACCACGTATAATACCAGATATAACATTGTGTAACGCATCTATAATTTGCAACTTCAATTCATTTTTATGATAAATGATACTCACTTCTCTTGCAGGAGATGGTTCGTTGAAAT
>CAJQOA010000214.1 GCA_905479815.1 uncultured Psychroserpens sp. | reverse complement strand
TATCTTGTCTTAATTTTTTTAAAGCACCATAAATGCGTTTTTCTACTGCTTTTGTTGATATTCCTAGTAGCTCTGCTATTTCTTTAAAGCGTTTACCTTCAACTCTATTCATTAAAAAGGCAACACGTTGCGCTTCTGTTAGGCCTGCAATTGCTTTTTCTAATTTTACTTTGTATTCTTTTTCTTGAAGTAAAAATTCAGGATTTATATTAGTGCTTTGTTTTGGAATTATTTGGCGATGCCTTAATACTACTTTTTGATGTGCGAATTCATTAAGCATTAAGTTATTTGCAGTGGTAAATAGAAAGCTTTTGGCTTTGTTCTGCGGTATTTTTGCACAATTCTCCCATAATTTCACAAACGCTTCTTGCATTTTGTCTTGCGGATTTAACTGGCTCCCAAATTTGTAGTAGAGAAAATCGTGTAAATCTTTGGAGTATTTCCTAAAGATAGAGGAGAACAGCTGTTCTTCGCAAATATGTTCTTTAAGCGGTTTTGACATTTTTCTTTTTGGTTGAGGCGAAGTTATAAAATTAAATATTGAAGATTAGGGTAGGGGTTTTATGTTTTTAATTGTTTTATTAAAAATACAAGTAATTGTTAAGTAAACTTAACCGTTAGTTTTAGTTTTTAGTTGGTTAAAAAAGGATTGTTGGTCATAGCAATCCTTTTTTTGTATTCAAGATGTTTATTTCTTCAATTGAACTTCATAAATACATCACAAATCGCTAAATTTGTGCCTTTAAAATTCTACAAGAATATGTTTAATAATTTAAGTGAAAAGTTAGATAAGGCGTTACACGTACTAAAAGGTCATGGTAGCATTACAGAAGTAAACGTTGCTGAAACCTTAAAAGAAGTTCGAAGAGCGCTTTTAGATGCCGATGTTAACTTTAAAATTGCCAAAGAATTTACTAATAGAGTCAAAGAGAAAGCTTTAGGTCAAGATGTATTAACAAGTTTGCAGCCAGGTCAATTAATGGTGAAGCTAGTTAAAGATGAATTGACAGAATTAATGGGTGGTGATGCAGAAGGTATTAACCTCTCAGGTAATCCAAGCATTATTTTAATGTCTGGTTTGCAAGGTTCTGGTAAAACGACTTTTTCTGGTAAACTAGCCAACTATTTAAGAAATAAGAAAACTAAAAAGCCATTATTAGTAGCTTGTGATGTGTATCGTCCAGCTGCAATTGATCAATTACATGTTGTAGGTGATCAATTAAAAATTGATGTGTATAGTGATAAAGGTAATAACGATCCAGTTGCTATTGCACAAGCTGGTATAGCTCATGCAAAAGAAAACGGTCATAATGTTGTTATTATTGATACAGCTGGTCGTTTAGCTGTTGATGAAGCGATGATGGACGAAATATCTAACATCCATAAAGCAATCCAACCGCAAGAGACGTTGTTTGTAGTAGATTCTATGACAGGTCAAGATGCTGTGAATACTGCAAAGGCCTTTAATGATATTTTGAATTTTGATGGTGTTATACTAACCAAACTTGATGGTGATACACGAGGTGGAGCTGCAATATCAATTAAATCTGTTGTAAACAAACCAATTAAGTTTATTGGTACAGGTGAGAAGATGGAAGCTATTGATGTTTTCTATCCGTCACGTATGGCAGATCGTATCTTAGGGATGGGAGATGTTGTGTCTTTAGTTGAAAGAGCTCAAGAACAATATGATGAAGAGGAAGCTCGTAAGATTCAGAAGAAAATTGCTAAGAACCAATTTGGTTTTGATGATTTCTTGAAGCAAATTCAGCAAATCAAAAAAATGGGTAATATGAAAGATCTTATCGGCATGATTCCTGGAGCAGGAAAAATGATGAAAGATGTTGATATTGATGATGACGCATTCAAAGGTATTGAAGCTATCATCCACTCTATGACACCAGATGAACGTTCTAACCCATCTGTTATAAATGCAAGTAGAAAGAAGCGAATTGGAAAAGGGTCTGGTACTTCTGTACAAGAGGTAAATCAACTTTTAAAGCAATTCAACCAAATGAGTAAGATGATGAAGATGATGCAAGGTGGGAAAGGAAAAGCGATGATGCAAGCGATGAAAGGTGCTAGATAAAAATACATTTAATAATAAATAATATTTACAACTCAATCAACAATGACAATTCTAGACGGTAAAAAAGTAAGTAACGATATTAAAAACGAAATCAAGGAGCAGGTTGATAAAATGAAAGCTAAAAATGAGAAAGTTCCTCATTTAGCTGCTGTTATCGTTGGTAATGATGGTGCAAGTTTGACTTATGTTGGGAGTAAAGTTCGCGCTTGTGAACGTGTAGGATTTGAATCAACAATGGTACGTATGTCTAATACAACCAGTGAGATAGAATTGTTAGATAAAATTGAAGAATTAAACCAAAATGATGATATTGATGGGTTTATAATCCAATTACCGTTACCACCACAAATTAATACACAAAAGGTGTTAATGGCTGTAGATCCAAGTAAAGATGTTGATGGATTTCATCCAGAAAATTTCGGAAAAATGGCATTGGATATGAGTACATTTATTCCTGCAACCCCTTTTGGTATTTTAGAACTTATGGATCGTTACGGTGTTGAAACTAAAGGAAAACATACCGTAGTTATTGGAAGAAGCCATATCGTTGGACGACCAATGAGTATATTAATGGGACGTAAAGGATTTCCTGGGAATTCTACTGTAACATTGACTCATAGTCACACTAAAAACATTACGCAAATTACATCTCAAGCTGATATTATTATTTCTGCATTAGGCGTGCCAAATTTCTTAAAAGCCGAAATGGTTAAAGACGACGTAGTAATCGTAGATGTTGGGATTACTAGAGTTCCAGATGAGACTTCTCCAAAAGGATATAGAATTACTGGAGACGTTGATTTTGAAAACGTGAGTAAGAAAGCGAGTTATATAACTCCAGTTCCTGGAGGTGTAGGACCAATGACAATTGCAATGCTTCTTAAAAATACATTGTTAGCTCGCGAGCAACGTATGTAATTTTATTGTCATTGATAACAAAGCGAATTATCTATTATTAGATTAAATTTTATATTGCAGTATGATTAAATTATGTACTGCTTTAAATCGTGTCCAAATTTTAAGTTTGGAACACATCATTCCTATTGGATTGGCTCTAATTATTGCAGTAACTTTAATTAGATATGCAAGAACGATTTCTTCGGAAAGCCAGCAGCGCTTAATCCATTATATCGCTATTTTTATTTCAGTGTCGGTAATAGCTTTTCATATCTATTGCGCATTAACTACAAACTATAATATTACAACAGACTTGCCTTTGTATTTGTGCAGTCTTTTAGGTATACTAATCCCAATTTTTACCTACTACCGAAAGTATTGGATGTTCGAAATCCTTGTTTTTTGGGTTATTGCAGGAACGATACAAGGTGTTATTACTCCTGATATTGCTGAAGGTTTCCCAAGCCTAGATTATTTTAGATATTGGATTGTGCATTTAGGATTGTTAACAGTTATATTCTATAGCATATTTGTCTTACAGCTAAAACCAAAATTTAAAAGTGTTTTTAAATCCTTTTTAGCATTACAGGTTTACGTGATAGTGATGATTGTGATTAATTACTCTTTAGATGCTAATTATTTCTATTTAAATCGCAAGCCAGAATCAGCTTCAGTTTTAGATTATCTTGGAGATTGGCCTTATTATATTATTGTTGCCCAGTTGATAATAATCCCACTATTTTCTATAATTTATATACCGTTTTACATTTCCGAAGTAAAGAAAAAATCACTTAGTAAATAGCTGACTCATATCTTTAAATGCTTTAAATTCTAGAGCATTTCCGGCAGGATCTAAAAAGAACATGGTTGCTTGCTCACCAACTTTACCTTCAAAACGCACATAAGGTTCAATAACAAACTCAACGCCTTTACTAGCAATAGTTTTAGAGAATTTTTGAAACGTATCCCAAGGTAAAACCACACCATAATGTGGTACAGGAACAGACTTCCCATCCACAGCATTAGTATGAACCTCTTCTTTAGATTTCTCTTTATAATGAATGACCAATTGATGTCCAAAGAAATTGAAATCTACCCAATGATCACTGCTACGTCCTTCTTTGCAATTGAGAATGTCTCTATAAAATGTTCTACATTCATCTAAATTATGAACTGGAATTGCAATATGAAATGGAGAGACAGTAGTAGACATAAGTTGATTATTTGTTAGACTTATCTAAATATGTTTTTGTTGATTCTGCAAGTAGATTATTTAAATCTGTAAATTCTTGTTTGGTTAATTCTCTATATTCTCCAATAGGCATATCTAAAGGGATATTCATAATACGAGTTCGCTTTAAGGTCTCTACTTCATAGGTTAGATATTCACACATACGACGTATTTGCCTATTCAAACCTTGAGTTAAAATGATACTAAACGTTTGCGAATCAATTTTTTTAACCACACATTTTTTAGTGGTTTTGTCTAAATCTTCTAAGTAAATACCACCAGCCATTCTAATAAGAAAGGTTTGTGAAATTCGTTTATCAACTCTTACGATGTATTCCTTTTCGTGATTGTTACTAGCTCTAAGAATTTTATTGACAATATCACCATCATCTGTTAATAGAATTAAACCTTCACTAGGTTTATCTAATCGACCAATTGGGAAAATACGCTTAGGGTATTTTATAAAATCAATGATGTTATCTTTTTCTACACGAGTATCTGTTGTGCAAACGATACCTACAGGCTTATTAAATGCTAAATAAACAAAATCTTCATTTGTGTTTACTATGAGTTTCCCATCAACATGAACTTCGTCTGTTGGAGCAATCTTAGTTCCCATTTCTGGTACAACTCCATTAATTGTTACACGTCCAGCGTCAATAAGTTTATCTGCTTCTCTTCGAGAACAGTGACCAACTTCGCTAAGAAATTTATTGATTCGTTTTAAATTATCTGCCATGGAGCAAAATTACAAAACTAAGCGTTAACAAAATCTATAATATGATTGTTTACTTCTTCATTTTGCAAACCATGACCAAAGCCTTCTGTAGCAATAAGTGTTGCTTTTTCGTAGTAATTTTTAAAATCTTCGGCATCGCTATAAGGAATGATTCTATCTTTTTTATCATGAATTAAAAGCCCTTCTGTGTTTTCGTTTTCTAGAAAACGAGCAGCACTAAAGTGTTCAGGCTTCTCTTTAAAACGCTCTAAGACTAATTCATCCATTGCTATTGATACACGTTTGTTGTAGCCCATCATAGTAGTGTATCTACTAAAAACACCAACAAAGTTTGAAGGCGCTCCCAACAATATTAATTTGTTTACAGATGGTAATTCGTACTTGCTCTTGCAAAAAGCGGTAGCCATTCCTCCAACTGAGTGCCCAATAATAATGTTAGCATTAAATTTTTTGGCAACCACATTAATACATTCAGAATATAATACAGCATTAAATAGTTTTCCACTAGATCTTCCATGTGCAGGAGCATCTAATGCAACAACATTGTAGTCTAGTTTTTTAAGTCTTTCAATTAAAGGTTTCCATCTAAAAGAATTGCTCTCCCAACCATGAGCTAATAGAACGGTTTCTTTTTTACCTAACCATCGATAGGTCATGATATTAAGGTGTTCGTAATCAACATCTTCAATAAAAGCGGTCATTAAGAAATCTTTTTCTAGCTCTTTAATTTTAATTTTTCGAGGTCTTGAAAATAGCTTAATAGCCATCCTGCCTGCTAACTTAGGAGATGTTATGCTAACGATGTTTATAAAGCCGCCTATAGTCTTTACTATAACCTGTTTCATTGTTCTTCTCTATTTACTAAGTTCATAGAAAAAGCTGGTGTGCAAATCGCTATATATTCGCAAGCAATTGTAAATGGGTTTGAATATTGTACTCTGGTATTTTTATTAATCTTTATTGATTGTCCAGCTTCTAAAACAATGATTTCATCATCAATAATAAATTGTTTTTTACCTTTTATGATGTAAGTATACTCATCAAATTCTGGAGTTTGAAAAGGTTCGTTCCATCCTGCAGGAGCTATCATGTGAGCGATACTTATTTGCGAGTTACCATCTGTGGCATTACCAAAATGCTCTTCAATGAGTTTTCCATCAGTCGTGGGAACAACAAATGGAGTGTTTTGTATCTTATATTTTTTCATATATAATTATGTATTCTCCCTAAACAATTATTTATTATACTCAAAAATTTCGCAACAAATTAGCTATGTGAAGTTACGATATTGTTTATTACCAGTGTATTATAAAATATTTGATTTTTGCAGCATCAGGGATTTGAACAGGCTCAATTTTTAGTGTCATGTCAAATCTCAAATTAGCAGGTAACTCTTTTTTATCTATTGTAAATGATGTATTAATTTCATCAACAGAAATTACTATCGAGTTGATAAGATTGTTTATACTAGATATCTTATAAGCCTCATTAATATCTTTAAACGTACTTAAGGTAGAAACGCTCTTTTCGGTTTTATATTTTTCACTAAATATTCTAACACTTTCAATTACAGATGTAGAATCTAATGACTGACTAGGAGTAAGGCTTAATAATTTTTCTCCTGTAGACGAAAAGATATCAATGTCATTGTTTTGACCAGTGAATTCGTCACCTTTAATAGATGCATTTACAATTGAATCTTTTGCAAAAACTAATTCTAAGTCTTTGACCTGAGTAGAATCTGTTAGTAATCCAATATTTTGTTTCTGTATCAAGAATGGATTTTGTTCTTTTTCCGAAGTACAACTTACCATCAATATGGTTAAAACAAGTATAGTTAAAAGGTTTTTCATGTAGTTTTAAAAAATAGGTATATCAATTAATTATTATCTAAGCATCTTAGTCAAAATACCAAGAACACTTCTAATTACTGTTGGGCTAGTCAAAACTTTTATGATAGGGTTTTGTCTGGTGCTTCTACTACGAGATCTAGAGGTGCGCTCTTTGGTTTCTGCTTTTTCAAGTTTTTCTTTTTCAAGACGTGCTTTTTCTTTAGCTTCTTCAGCATCTGCAATCTCAATTTTTTTATTGAGCATTTCGTAGGCACTTTCTCTATCAACTTCTTGGTTGTACTTTTTAGCAAGTTTAGATTTTCCTAGTAAATCAGAAAGTTCTAAATCTGAGAGGATATCCATTCTACTCATTGGCGCACGCATCATCGTTGCCGCTAGAGGTGTAGGTTTTCCTTTTTCATCTAAAGCAGATACTAATGCTTCTCCAATACCTAACGACGTTAATACATCTGCAGTATCATAAAAATCTGTATCAGGATAATTTTGAGCAGTTAATTTAATTGCCTTTCTATCTTTTGCTGTAAATGCTCTTAAGGCGTGTTGTACTTTTAAACCTAACTGTCCTAAAACTTCCTCAGGAACATCGGTAGGGTTTTGAGTTACAAAATATAAACCAACACCTTTACTACGAATCAATTTTACGATACTTTCAATTTGATTAAGTAGTGCTTTAGACGCTTCATTAAAAATCAAATGCGCTTCATCAATAAACATAATAAGTTCTGGTCGTCCACTATCACCTTGTTCTGGAAATGTAGAATATATTTCGGCCAAAAGACTCAACATGAATGTTGAAAATAATTTTGGTTTATCTTGGATATCTGTTAGGCGAATGATGTTTATATAACCTCTTCCGCTATCATCAACACGTAATAAATCATCAACCTCAAACGAGGTCTCTCCAAAAAATAGTTCACCACCTTGTTGCTCAATTTCAATGACCTTTCTTAGAATAGCACCTGTTGATGCTGTAGAAATCCTTCCGTAGGCTTCAGTAAACTCTGCTTTACCTTCTTGAGTTGCGTATTGTAATATTTTTTTAAAATCTTTTAAATCTAGTAATGGTAATTTATTATCATCACAATATTTGAAGATAACAGCGACCACACCAGATTGAGTTTCAGATAAATCAAGAATTCTTGATAATAATACTGGTCCAAATTCGCTAACGGTTGCACGAAGTCTCACACCATCTTGCTCAGATAATGTCATAACCTCTACAGGAAACGATTTTGGATCAAACGGTAATCCTATTTTTTCGTGACGTTCATCTATTTTAGCATGACCTGGACTTGGTTTAGCCAATCCACTAAGGTCACCTTTAATGTCCATAAGTAAAACCGGAATACCTTTTTCACTCAAATTCTCTGCTAGAACCTGTAGTGTTTTGGTTTTTCCAGTACCAGTAGCACCAGCAATTAAACCATGTCTGTTCATGGTTTTTAGAGGTACATTCACATAGGCATTGGTTAACGTTTCGCCATCTAACATGGCAGATCCCAAAGTGATATATTCACCTTTACTTTTATTTCCGTCTGTGATTTCTTTTAAAAAATCGTCAGTTCTACTCATGTTTCAAAATTTGTATAAAAATAGTGTAATTTTAGTCAAGTATAAAATGTACTAAAATGAAAAATTTACTATTTATTATTGCTCTAGTTTTTTGCTTCGGAAATATGTCTTGTGAAAAAAGTGCTTCGGAAATCGTCTTCCACAAATCTCACGAGCCTAAAAAAGCGCAAGCTCCTTTTAGTGACGTTGTTGAGGCCAACGGATTTTTATTTCTTGCAGGACAAGTTGGGATGAACCATAGCACAAGAACGCTTGCTGAAGGTGGCATAGAAGCAGAGACGAAACAATGTTTAGAAAACATTAAAGCTGTTTTAGAACAGCACGATTCATCATTAGACCACGTTGTAAAGTGTACTGTTATTTTAAAAGATATAAATGATTTTGCTGCATTCAATACTATTTACAAAAGCTATTTTCCAAAGAAACCAGCAAGAACAACATTCGCAGCATCAGGATTGGCAGTAGGAGCTAGTATAGAAATTGATGTAGTAGCTATAAAATGAAAACTTTAACTTCGTACTTATAACTTCTAACTTTTAGGGTATATTTGCACGCTATGACAAGAACAGAACGACAAGAACTTATAGACAAAGGATTACTCTTACCTTTAATGGAAGAGTTTTATACCATTCAAGGAGAAGGATTTCATAAAGGAACCGCTGCTTATTTTGTTAGAATTGGTGGTTGTGATGTAGGTTGTCATTGGTGCGACGTTAAAGAAAGCTGGTTAGCAGAATTACATCCGCCTACTGAGACAGAAAAAATTGTAGACAATGCTGTGAAGTATAGTAATACAATTGTAGTTACAGGTGGTGAGCCATTAATGTGGGATATGAATCCTTTGACGACACAGTTAAAAGCTAAGGGTGTGCAAACGCATATTGAAACTTCTGGTGCTTATGAATTGTCTGGTACTTGGGATTGGATTTGTTTGTCTCCTAAAAAGATGAAATTACCTACTGAAAAAGTCTATGAAAAGGCACATGAATTAAAGTGTATTATATATAATAAGGACGATTTTAAGTTTGCTGAAGAACAAGCTGCTAAAGTCAATAAAGACTGCATTTTATATTTACAACCAGAATGGAGTAAACGCGATAAGGTAGTTCCGCAGATTGTAGATTACGTTATGGCAAACCCAAAATGGAAAGTATCTCTTCAGACGCATAAGTATTTAAATATACCGTAAAGTCAATTTAAAAATTAATGCAATCTTAAATAAAACACCTTTTGAGGTAAGGTGCCTTTATGGTTAATTTTTATGTAACTATTTGGGTCACAGTTTTGTAAGTTTTTTTTAATTCCCAAGAACATTTTTTTATCATTTAATGAATAGTTTTCTAAGACTTATAATGCTTAAACTCTTTCTCAAAAAGCCTTATATTTAGAAAAAACTAACCATTTGAAATCATATTTACTAATTGTGTGCTTTGCCTTAAGTACATTGCTGAATGCCCAAAACGAAAAAATAGTAGACAGTCTTCAGCAACTTATTAAACAAGAAAAGGTACAAGACACAATAAAAGTAAAAGCGTATAATGATTTAGGCATTCAGTTTGCGTTTTCAAATCCAAAGCTTGCTAAGGAGTATATTAACAATGCCTTAAGTTTAGCGATTAAGGTAGATGCAAAAAGAGGTATTGCCGGAGCCTATAATTGTTTAGGAATTGTAGATTACTATCAAAAAGATTACGATGCAGCGCTACTTAATTTTCAAAAAGCACTAAAAATTAATGAAGATTTAGAGCATTTGTGGGGCCAAGCCGCAGCTTTAAACCAAATTGGTGCAGTTCAAAATTTAAAAAATGATTATTCTTCTGCAATAGTCAGTTTTAATAAAGCTGGTAGCATTTTCGAAACCATGAAAGATTCTCTTGCCTGGGCGAAATCTATAAGTAATATAGGCGTTGCTTATAGGAAAATGGAGTATCACAAGAAAGCTATAGAGAATTACCTTAAAGCTGCTGATATTTATAATTCTGTAAATAACCCAGAAGGTACAGCTGGTGTACATTTATCGATCGCTATAATTTTCAATAAACAAGGAGACTATAATAAAGCATTAGACTATTTAAAGGAAGCCCTTCCTTTAGTTGAAAATACTGGAAATACGCGATTATTATCAAGGATTTTGAGAGTTATGGGTACTAGTTATAGTCAATTAAAAGACTATGATAAAGCTCTTTATTATTGCAATAAAGCTCTAGAGTATTATAAAAATGATAAGGACAAAAAAAGAATTCGCTCAATACAAATTGAATTAGGGAATATTTATTACGAAAAAGAAGACTATACCAAAGCCTTGGAGTATCAGAAAGAAGCTTTAAAGAATTTTGACCTAAATTCAAATCATTCAATCGTCGCTTCAATACAGAATGCAATTGCTAAATCCTATTTAAAACGCAATCAACGCAGTGAGGCAATTAATTATGCGACTAAAGCCCTTGAAACGTCGGAAGGTGTTGATGATTTAGAAGGGCAGAGAGACGCCAATCAAACGCTAGCTAAAATTGCACAACAGGAAGGTGAAAGTGCAAAAGCTTTGCAATACTTTATGGATTTTCAGAAGTTAAGCGATTCGTTATCTGTAAAAGAAAATCAGAAACAAGTTAGAGAACTTACTACCATTTATAAAACTGAGCAAAATGAAGCTCAGATTGCATCACAGAAAACAGATATAGAGCTTTTAAACCTTCAGAATAAAAACAAAACACAACTACTGATTTTTGGATTTTTAGGTCTTTTAGTTTTATTTGGAGCAATTATGTTTCATCGTTCTTTTTTAAATGCAAAAAAGCGAGAGCAAGCACAGCAAGAGTTTTCTCAAGAGCTTATAAAAACACAAGAACAAGAGCGTACGCGTATTGCAAAAGATTTGCATGATGGAGTTGGACAACAAATTATACATCTTAAAATGAAGGCTGAAAATAACAACCAAACTGAATTATCTGGGTTGGCACATAATGCTTTAGAAGAGGTGCGTAGTATTTCTAGAGACTTATATCCTGTAGTTTTAGCTAAGCTTGGGCTTAGCGATAGTATAGAACAATTGCTCTTAGAGTTAGATGAAGAAACTGATATGTTTGTCTCTGTAGAAATTGACGATGTCAATACTAGTTTTAATGAAACCGAATCACTTAATTTATACCGTTTCATTCAAGAATCTGTAAACAATGTATTAAAACATGCCAAAGCCAAGACCTTAGTGGTAAATATTTTGAAGCAAAGTGATGGCATTAAAATCTTAATTAAAGACAATGGTGAAGGTTTTGAAGTTAGCGATAAGATTACTCAAAATAGTTTAGGTTTAAAAACTATGGCAGAACGCATCAGTATGCTCAAAGGAAGCTTCGCCATAAAAAGTAAAAAAACAGAAGGCACGTCTATATTAGTGCAAATCCCAGTATAAATATGAATAACAGTATTACTTTAGTTGTTGCAGACGACCATCCTTTATTGTTAAAAGGTTTAATGGATAAGTTAATGGATTATAATTATAATGTCATTGGTACTGCAGAGAATGGAGCTATAGCGCTAGATAAAATTATGGAGTTACAGCCAACTATAGCTATTTTGGATGAGGAAATGCCACTACTTACAGGTTTTGAAGTGATCAAAAAATGTAAAGAGAAAAACATAGATACTAAGTTTGTTATATTAACGTCTCATAAAGAAAAAGCGTTTATTTATAAGGCAAAGAAATTAAGTATATCTGGTTATATTATAAAAGACGAACCCTTTACAGAAGTGCATAATTGCATACAAAGTGTAAGTAAAGGTGAACCTTATTTTAGTGCTGTTTTTAATAATGTCTTTAATGATGAGGTTGCACCTCAATTACAAAAGATAAAGCTGTTATCGCCTTCAGAACGTACAATCGTTAGATTGGTTGCTCAAGGGAAATCTTCAAAAGAAATAGGTGAGTATTTATCGTTGTCTTACAGAACTATAGAGAAACATCGCTCTAATATTATTGATAAATTAGGTCTTCCTAAAGAAAAAGATGTGCTCTCTCTATGGGTCCAAGAAAATATGGAATTTGTTCTCTAATATTAGACATTTATAATTATTTTAAAGCTACGTGGTAACACTTAGTTTTTGCATTCTCCTCGTATTGTTTCAGGTTAAAAACTCAACGACCTTTGTTGGATAACTATAGATCTAGTTAAATGCTAGATTGTAAATCCAACCCTTATGAAACCAAAGTCAAGACGTCAATGTAATTTGCTAATTAAAACACATTTAATTTTCTTAGTATTTTTTGGACTTTCCGTATGTGCTGTTAGCGCTCAACAAAGTATTGGTGGTTATTCAGATACTATAATTACTGAAGGAGAAAATACAACAATAACTGCAAGTGAGTCTCCTCAGGACATTACTAGTACATCGGCTATAAGCCCAAATTTTACAGGTGAACTATTAGTAAATCCAAATACAGGCAACCTTTCTATAACCAATGCAAAACAACCAGGTGTATATTCTGTAACAGTTTTTGCTTATGATGAATCTGGGACAGAAGTCCTCAATACAAGCTTTCAACTAACAGTAAATGCTTCTAGTCAATGTAGTACATCTTTTAATGAGCAAACACGTTTTGGGCCAGAAATCACCAATGAAAATGCTGTGATTGGTGATTTTAATAACGATAACATTCAAGATATTGCAAATGTGGCATTTATAAGTGGTGAGGCAAGGGTACAAATTCTATTAGGTGATGGTAATGGGGGGTTTAATTCTACAGGATCACAACCTTCTTTTTTTGATCCAGCATTACCGGAAGTTTATTTAGAAAATCTTCATAGTATTACAAGCGGCGATTTTAATAGCGATGGTAACTTAGACATCGCAGTTGGAGCATATGATAAAATTTATATTCACTTTGGTACTGGTACAGGAGATATATCAATTATAAAACAAATAATAGTTAATGGCTGGGTTACAGCCTTAGAAACCGGAAACTTCAATAATGATGGTATTATTGATATTGCTGTTGGTTTTCATAATGTATCGGATGATAATACTACTATTAAGATATATTATGGTGATAATGGAATTTCAGAATATAGTGGGTTTAACTTAGATGACTTTTTTGTTTCCTCCATGCCATTGGTTTTAACAGATGTAAGAATAAAATCATTAATGTCTGGGAATTTCAATTCTAATTCACAAGAGGAGCTATTTGTAGTATACGACCCTTATTTAACAACTGATGGTGTTGATGAGAACAGGGAGACTAGCGAAGTGCTTCAAGTGAATACGTCTAATGCGCTAGAGTCTTTTATTTCTTTAAATGCCTTTGGAGTTCAGGCCGTAACAACAGG
>CAJQOA010000213.1 GCA_905479815.1 uncultured Psychroserpens sp. | reverse complement strand
ATACTAACGATATTATAGACAATCAAGATGAGCCACAAGAAAGCATTACTAGAGTTACTGGTATGTTTAAAGATTGGTTTCTTGATTATGCATCATATGTAATTCTTGAACGCGCAGTACCAGCTATAGAGGATGGGTTTAAACCTGTGCAGCGACGCATCATGCATTCTATGAAAGATTTAGATGATGGTCGTTATAATAAAGTAGCTAATATTGTTGGTCACACCATGCAATATCACCCTCATGGAGATGCAAGTATTGCAGATGCTATGGTGCAAATTGGTCAAAAAGATTTATTGATTGATACACAAGGAAACTGGGGAAATATTCTCACAGGAGACAGAGCAGCAGCGGCTCGTTACATAGAAGCCCGTATTTCTAAGTTTGGATTAGATGTCGTTTATAATCCAAAAATTACAGAATGGCAATCTAGTTACGATGGTCGTCGCAAAGAACCAGTGAATCTTCCAGTAATGTTTCCTTTATTACTCGCTCAAGGAGGAGAGGGAATTGCTGTAGGATTATCAACTAAAATATTGCCTCATAATTTTATTGAACTTATTGATGCTTCGATAAAACATTTAAATGGCAAGCGCTTTACAATATATCCAGATTTCCCAACAGCAGGTATTGCAGATATTTCTAATTATAATGATGGGTTGAGAGGTGGAAAAGTAAGAGTGCGTGCAAAAATCTCACAGCTAGATAAAAATACGCTTGTTATTACTGAAATTCCTTTCGCAACAAATACGTCTTCATTAATTGATTCTATCCTTAAAGCCAATGATAAGGGTAAAATTAAGGTAAAGAAAATTGAAGATAATACTGCAGCTAATGTGGAAATCCTCATTCATTTACCTGGTGGAATTTCACCAGACAAAACGATTGATGCACTATATGCATTTACCAATTGCGAATCGTCTATCTCACCTTTAGGATGTGTAATTGAAGATAATAAACCGTTGTTTGTTGGTGTTACTGAAATGTTGAGACGATCAACAGATAATACAGTGCAACTTTTAAAGAGTGAATTAGAAATAAAACTCGGCGAATTTGAAGAACAATGGCATTTTGCTTCGTTGGAGCGCATATTCATTGAAAAACGTATCTATCGTGATATTGAAGAAGAAGAGACTTGGGATG
This sequence comes from uncultured Psychroserpens sp., assembly GCA_905479815.1. GTDB lineage: Bacteria > Bacteroidota > Bacteroidia > Flavobacteriales > Flavobacteriaceae > Psychroserpens. The sequence goes on along the minus strand of CAJQOA010000213.1, from coordinate 12,025 downwards.
GTGTTATTAATGCTATTGATAAAGGGTTACAACCACATATCAAGCATTTAAAACGCGCTATTACAGTTGAAGATATTACACGTTTAACAGAAATTAGAATTAAACGTATTTCTAAATTTGATATTGATAAAGCACAACAGAAAATTGATGCTTTAGAAGATCAAATTGCTGAGGTAAAACATCATTTAGCTAATCTAATTGCCTATTCTATAGCGTATTTTGAACGCCTCAAAAAAGAATATGGTGAAGGTAGAGAGCGTAAAACAGAGTTGAGGGTATTTGAAGATGTTGATGCTACTAAAGTTATTATAAGGAACACGAAACTCTACGTTAATAGAGTAGAAGGTTTTATAGGGACTTCATTGCGTAGAGATGAATATGTTTGTGATTGTAGTGATATTGATGATATCATCGTATTTACTAACGATGGTAAGATGATGGTCACTAAAGTGGATAGTAAAACCTTTATAGGTAAAGATATCATACATGTTGCAGTCTTCAAAAAGAAAGACAAGCGTACCATTTATAATATGATTTATCGTGATGGAGCAAAAGGAGCAACATTTGTAAAGCGTTTTGCTGTGACATCAATGACTAGAGATAAGGAGTACGATTTAACTAATGGAGCAAAAAGTTCTAAGTTGTGGTATTTCTCAGCAAATCCAAATGGAGAAGCTGAGGTTATTACCATATTCTTGCGTCAAGTTGGAAGTGTTAAGAAATTGAAATGGGACCTGAATTTTGCAGAAGTATTGATAAAAGGTCGAGCATCTAAAGGAAATACAGTGACTAAGTATCCAATTAAGAAAATTGAGCTTAAAGAAAAAGGAGTGTCTACACTTAAGCCACGTAAAATCTGGTTTGATGATACAGTTCAACGTCTTAATGTAGATGATAGAGGTGATCTTATTGGAGAATTTAGAGGAGAAGATCGCTTGTTAATTATTACACAATCTGGAGATGTGAAAACGATTCTTCCAGAGTTGAGCACTCATTTTGATGATGATATGATAGTGTTGGAGAAGTGGATACCAAAGAAACCAATCTCAGTCATTTATTATAACGGTGAAAAAGAAATGTATTATGTCAAACGTTTCTTAATTGATAATGAAGGAAGAGAAGAGTCGTTTATTTCTGAACATCCAGATTCTCAATTAGAAATTGTCTCTACAGATTGGAAACCAATGGCAGAGATTGAATACAAAAAAGAACGTGGTAAAGATCGTAAAGAAAATGAGACAGTAAATCTTGAAGAATTTATTTCTATTAAAGGGATTTCAGCATTAGGAAACCAATTGACTAAAGAGAAAATTAATCAAGTGAGTTTATTAGAGTCATTGCCTTATGAGGCTCCAGAGGAAGTGCCTGCAGAAGAGATCGAAGTTGTTGACGAGACTGTAGAAAGTTCTTCAGATGGTGTAGCGGGTGATTCAATTTCTGAAGAAAATGAAACGAAAGATGATATTGATGACAAGGGACAAGCAACATTGTTTTAATAAGTGATATTTGTCATTTTTTAAGAGAGAGGATTTTAGTTAATTTAATTTTAACATTATTTAACTTAGCTATTGTAAGTATTCGCAATATTTAACGTTTTACTGTTATCTAACTAACTCCACTTTTTATGAATTATAAATTTTTTATCCTATCTTTCTTTGTGTCTATAACTGGGTTTTCTCAAAATTGGGTTACAGATATCGTAGAGGCTAAATCTTTGGCTACAGAAAACAATAAAACAATAGTGTTGGTTTTTCAAGGATCAGATTGGTGTGGCCCTTGTATTAAGCTAGATAAAGAAATTTGGCATACCGATGAATTTAAAACCTACGCAAAAGACCATTTTGTGATGCTAAAAGCAGATTTTCCGAAGCGAAAAAAGAATGCTTTAAGTAAAGAACAACAAGATCATAATAATAAATTAGCTGAGTCTTATAACAAAAACGGATACTTTCCTCTGGTTGTAGTCTTAGATGAGAATGGAAAAATTTTAGGATCTACAGGTTATAAAAAAATGAAACCTTCAGATTATATAAAGATTTTAGAATCATTTAAATCATAGTTTTTTGAAAAGGTTTTCAATAGTCATAATACTACTCTTCATTAATTTTAATGCTGAAGCGCAAGTAGCTCATAAGCAAATCATAAAGCTTATGGGAAGTCGTTTTGATATTACAGTTGTCGCAAAGGATACTCTCCAAGCAAACGCCTATATAGATACAGCAATTGTTGAGATTGAGAGGATAGAAAAATTGATATCCTCATGGGATTCAAAATCACAAACCTCAGAGATAAATAGAAATGCTGGTATAAAGCCAGTTAGAGTTGATAAAGAACTTTTTGAATTGATAAGTAGGGCACTATCAATATCTAAATTAACTGATGGTGCTTTTGATATTTCATATGCATCAATGGACAAGATTTGGAAGTTTGATGGCAGTATGAAACAAATGCCTTCTGAAGTCGCTATAGCAGCCTCAGTAAAAAAAGTGGGTTACAAGAATATTGTACTTAATCCTACTAATTCATCGGTTTTTCTCAAGCAAAAAGGAATGAAAATAGGCTTTGGAGCTATAGGAAAAGGCTATGCTGCAGATAAGGCTAAATCTCTTTTGATAGAAAAAGGTGTGGTCTCTGGGATTATTAATGCCTCTGGAGATATGAATACTTGGGGAAATCAAACCAATGGAGAAGAATGGAAAGTGGCCATAACTAATCCGCTAGATAAAAATAAGGCGTTTGCTTTGTTGCCAATAACAAATGGAGCCGTTGTGACATCTGGTAATTATGAAAAGCAGGTGATGTTTAATGGTAAACGTTATTCTCATATCATTGACCCAAGAAGTGGATATCCTTCTTCTGGAATTATAAGTGTTACTGTTTTTGCTCCAAAGGCTGAATTGGCAGATGCTCTTGCAACTTCTGTTTTTGTAATGGGAAAAGAGGTTGGTTTAAATAGAATTAATCAGTTGCCAAATATAGAATGCATAATAATTGACGAAAAAGGAGCTCTTTTTATGTCTAATAATATTAAAATCAATAAAATATGATCAAGCGAATTGTAGCACTTATGATGATTTTGTCAGTAGCAACATCATGTGTTGTTGTAAAAGAATATGAAAAAGTAAACCTAAATGATCCTGATATGGTTTTAGCCGATAAAAAAGCAGATAGAAACATAACAACGGCTCATTCATATAGAGAAGCTGCAGCAGGAGGTAATGGGGGTAAAACAGGAGGTGGTTGCGGTTGCAACTAAATAAATTAAAAAGAAAAATTTGAAAAACACAAGTTTAATAATCGTGGCTTTATTGTCAATTCAATTTGCAATTGGGCAATCACAAGATTCTACACAAGTTTACAAGAAGAGAGTTTTAGAAACTACAGAAGTTGATTTTTTGTCTAGTTATTATTCTCAAGATGGAAATAATGCAGCTGTAAGTGGAGGCATTGGTTCTGAAGAATTAACAGATGTTACTGCAACATTTATTGTGTCTATACCTTTAAATGATGATGATGTTTTGACTATAGATGCAGGAATTTCTGCCTATACATCAGCGTCGTCTAGTAATGTTGGTCCGTTTGATGGTAATAGTCCTGCAGACCCCTTTGTGGCAAGTTCAGGTGCCTCTGGAGCTGATGTTTGGACTAATCTTACAGGATCTTATAGTCATAGTTCAGATGATAGAAATGATATCTGGTCTGCTAAACTATCAGTATCTGCAGAGTATGACTATTTCTCAATTGGTGCTGGTGGTAGTTATACTAAATTGTTCAATGAGAAAAACACTGAAGTAAGTGTCAATGGGAATATTTATATAGATACCTGGAATGCTTTGTATCCAACAGAATTAAGACCATTTGCAGAAGGTGGAAGTGGTCTAAGTAGTCATTTGTTTAGTCAAAATACTATTACTGGTAATACGAATTACAATCCTAATTTCACAACTTTTGATAACGAAGGTAGAAATACCTATGCTTTTGGTTTTGGATTTTCTCAAATATTGTCTAAAAAACTTCAAGGTTCTTTAGCACTTGACTTGGTGCAACAAGATGGTCTGCTCTCAACACCATTTCAACGTGTCTATTTTAGTGATATTGAAGATTCATTTATTGATGATTTTCAATTAGCAGATGATATTGAACGTTTGCCAGATTCTAGATTGAAAATTGCTTTAGGAGGACGATTAAATTATTACATCAATGAGACGTTTGTATTGAGAACATTTTACCGTTACTATACTGATGATTGGGGAATCAAATCACACACAGCAAGTGTAGAAGTGCCAATAAAGATTAGTGATAAGTTTACACTGTATCCATCATATCGTTTTTATAATCAAACTGCAGCAGATTATTTTGATATCTATGAAGGGCATTTGTCTACTGATGAATTTTATACGTCAGACTACGATTTGTCTAAGTATAGCGCAAATCAGTTTAGTTTTGGAGCTTCATATACTGATATTTTTGCTAAGTTTCATATTTGGAAATTAGGCTTAAAAAGTATTGATTTGAAGTATACGCAATATGATAGAAATAACACTTTAAATGCTAATATCATTACTGCTGGATTTAAGTTTGTGATGGATTAATATTTCTAAGAGTTTTTCTTCGATTTTTGACCAATCTTATAATTCAAGAATTCAACAAACAACGAGAATGCAATAGCAAAGTATAAATAGCCTTTTGGTATAGCACCGACCTTGTTGCCAAAAAATTCAGTGTGTGATAAATGGGCAGCTTCAGTAATTAACATAAAACCAATTAAAATTAAGAATGCTAACCCTAGCATTTGAATACTTGGGTTGCTATCAATAAATTTCCTAATTGGGTTTGCAAAGCCTATCATAATGGCTATTGAGATCATCACAGCAATAATCATTAATACTAATGTGTAATTATGATTTGGATGTAAGCCATTCGTCATTCCTACAGCAGTAAGAATAGAGTCTATGGAGAAAATAAAATCAATAATTACAATCTGAACAATAGCATTAGAAAGTGATTTGATTTTTTTTCCTTTCACTTCGTCTTCATCATGATTTGGATAGGTCACTTTTTCTCTAATTTCTGAAGTGCTCTTGTAAATCAAAAATAGTCCACCAGCAAACAGTATAATGGCTTGCCAGCTTATATGCAGTTGAAACCAACTGCTTTCTAGATTGTAGAAAGGTTCAGATAAGCCTACAAGAAATGATACAAAAAACAATAGAATGATACGTTGTACCATCGCTAATAACAAACCTATGTTGGTAGCTTTGGTTCTTTGGTGCTCAGGTAGTTTATTTGCTGCAATAGAGATAAAGACGATATTATCTATACCTAGTATAATTTCTAAAAACGTTAATGTTAATAATGCCATTATTGCATCACTGGTGAGTAAGAAATCTAACATCTTATTTTGTTTTTTTAGCTATCCCTTTTTCAACGCGTTTCTTTTTATAGGCATCTTTTACTGCTAGTTGATATTCAAAGGTGTATGAATCCTTTGAGGTAGTTAGGATTTTGAAGTGAATTGCTTTCTCTTCAGATTTGTTTTTTGGATTTATTTTTTTCTGAATAAACTCACAATCATTTATCCAGCGAATAGAGGCAGAGTCGACTTTGTTTTCAAAGAAATCAACATTTAAGGTCTCTGTGCGAACAAATTTTCCTGTTTTTAGAATACCATCAATTTCATATTCAAATTCAAAAGTACCAGTTTTAAAATCGGCACAGTTTCTTTCGGTTTGAAAGCAGCTGAAACATAATAGTAATAAGATAAGGAGTGCGCCTTTTTGCATTTTGTATTGTTTTAAACAAAATTACAAAACAGATCGTGATTAACGTAAGTAACGTATTTGATTTTTTTTTGAAGTTTATGATGAATGCTCAAAATTTTTAAACGTTCCGTCTTTGTAAAAAATAACAATTCGTTCAATTGATTTGTCTTCGGAAATTGAAGTGCTCAAAATTTGAGAGTTTGATTCGGGGTTTGCACTTAATTTTTTTTTCGCTTTAGGAATTTCTGTTTTCTCATTTTGATTTTTTTGAACAGGAAAATGTCCTTTGCCATTCATCAACCAATACAATTCAACTTCAGGAAAGGAGGAAAGCACCTTTAAAACAAAATCTAAACTGGGCTTATTTCTACCTGATAATATGTGCGAAATACTAGAACGTTGTACACCTATTTTTTCAGCAAAAGATGAGGCAGATTCGCCATAGAAATCTATGACTTTTTGGAGACGTTTTGTAAATTCTTCGTTGTTTATCATTGTAAACGATAAAGTTTAATTTTGTAACGTTACAAATGTAAACATATTGCTTTAAATTCACTATGATTATTTAATAAAGATGTTTTTATACGAAACTATAACTTTATATAATATATTTTAATTTACTGAAAATAAGAAATTTAATTGTATTTTTTATTATTCATTGCGTATTTTTCAATATTCACATTAAAGTGCAAGTGAATTTGTAAACAAAACCTGTAGTTTTACAATATTAAATTCAAAAAACATGTTTACAATTGTAAAACATCAATTGTTTACCTTTGTAGTTCTTAGATGAAAATAATGCAAGAGAAAACATTAAAAACACTTTTTAAAACACATAAAGAATTGTCTCTTTTTGGACGCTATATTAATAGTGAAAATTTGACACCTCTTCTTAGTAAATTGAAAACGAAAATGCAGATTACTGAAGTTGGTAAATCTGTAAACGGCTTGCCAATTCACACGATTACTTTTGGGTCAGGTGATAAGAACATATTAATGTGGTCTCAAATGCATGGCAACGAAAGCACAACAACAAAAGCTGTGTTTGATATGCTTAATGTGTTTTTGAATGAGAATAATGAAGCTATACATGTTTTGAAAAGTTGTAAAATTTGTATTATTCCAATATTAAACCCAGATGGAGCGCAATCGTACACACGATTAAATGCTAATAAAATTGATTTAAATAGAGATGCACAAGATTTGTCGCAACCTGAAAGTGTGGTACTGAGAAAGGTGTTTGATGATTTTAAGCCTGACTTTTGTTATAATTTGCATGGTCAGCGCACTATTTTTAGTGCTGGTAATGATAATAAATCTGCAACTGTTTCTTTTCTAGCCCCAGCTCAAGACGTAAATACAACGGTAACGGCTACTAGAAAAGTCGCAATGGAAATCATCTCTATAATGAATGAGAATCTTCAGCAATACATACCTGGACAAGTTGGAATTTATGATGATAGTTTTAATATAAACTGTGTAGGTGATACGTTTCAAGCTCATAATGTGCCTACAGTGCTTTTTGAAGCAGGGCATTATGCAAATGATTATGATAGAGAGTTTGTGCGTGAATTGATATTCAAATCTTTAATGGTGTCATTAGATTATATCTCTAACAATAGGATTAAAGGTGATGCTTGCGAGTCTTATTTCGAGATACCTCAAAATGAAAAGTTGTTTTTTGATGTAATTATTCGGAACTCCAAAGGCGAAGATGTTGCTATTCAGTTTTTAGAGAAATTAGTGGATGATGAGATTGTTTTTGTGCCTAAAATTGAAAAAATTTCAGATTTAAGCGATTTTTTTGCTCATCGTGAGATTGATGCTAGTGGTTATGAGGTGTTTGGAGAGAATTCCGCTACATTATCAGTAGGTAGCGAAATCGATTTCGTTACAATAAATAATGAAAAATTCTCACTTAAATCGTAAAATATTCGATTTTTTATGAGATATCTTTAAAGAAAATGCGTTATTTTTGCTTAAAATTCAAGAAAACTTAGGAAATGGCAAAATTCAAATTAGACGAAATCGATCATCAAATTTTAGATATGTTGATTGATAATACAAGAATTCCTTTTACAGATATTGCAAAAAAATTAGTGATTTCTGCAGGAACTGTTCATGTGAGAGTAAAAAAAATGGAAGAGGCAGGAATTATTCGAGGATCGTCTCTTACGCTAGATTATTTAAAACTAGGATATTCATTTATTGCTTATGTTGGTGTGTTCTTAAATAACACATCTCAAACAAAGTTTGTTTTAGAGCGAATTCAAGAGATTCCATATGTTACTGTTGCACACATTACGACTGGAAAATTTAACATTTTCTGTAAAGTAAGAGCAAAAAACACATCTCACGCCAAAGACATTATTTTTATGTTAGATGATATTGAAGGTATTTATAGAACTGAGACTATGATTAGTCTTGAGGAAAGTATCAACGATAAAAAACGTCTAATGCACACGATTTTTAACGAGTTATAGGTTTAAAAAATATTTATAAAAATAACCCTTCATTGCAATAGTAGTGAAGGGTTTTTTAGTATTTTTATTCCTCAAAATTTCACTATGACAAAAGAAGATTTATCTGTAGACGAGTACAATCCTTATTATCTACAGTATATTGAAAAAGCTGGTAATGTTTCTATTTCAGAAGGCTTAAAGGATAATGGGGATGTGACAATTGCTTTTTTGGAGTCTATTTCCGAAGAAAAATTAGAATTTCGTTATGAAGATGGGAAGTGGACAATAAAAGAAATTATCCAACACATAATTGATACAGAACGCGTGTTTACGTATAGAGCGCTGTGTATTGCTAGAAAAGACAAAACACTATTCCCTGGATATGACCAAGATGAATATGCGGTAAATTCTGAAGCTAATAATCGTTCAATGTATAGTTTGATGAATGAGTATAAGGCAGTAAGACTTGCAAGTATTATATTGTTCGAGAGCTTTTCTGCGGAAATGTTAAAATGTATAGGTGTCGCTAGTAATAGTAATTTGTCTCCAAGAGCGGTTGCTTTTATTACTATTGGGCATGAGAATCATCATTGCGAAATCATTAAGGAACGTTATTTGTAAAACAAACAGCCACTTCATTTGAAGTGGCTGTTTTTATTTGTATTGTTTTAATACTCTTAGAATCTGTATCTAACACCTAAAGCAATATCAAAATCTAAGTCGTCTCTAAAGTTGCCAAAACCTAGTTCTGGTCTTGCATCGAGAGATAATTGTAAAGGGAAATCAAAATTATATTCTATCCCGACATTTCCAGCGGCAAAGAGAAATGTTTCGCTATCATCACCTCCTGGTAAATTATTGTCAAAGCTGTAAGATCCTACACCACCACCAGCACCTGCGTACCAATTGAAGTCTCCATCAAGTTCCCATACCCATTGGTAAATCCCAGCAAGTTTAAAGCCATCGTATCCGTTTCCACTTCTAACTCCAAGGTCAATTTCTAAACGATTATTATCGTTAAGTGCTCTTTGGTAAGAGACTTCTGCTCCAAAACCATCGCTATCACCTAATCTAAGGCCAATAGCATTCTCTGATATGTCTTGAGCATTTACCGTTGCAAAGCCAATAAAAGCTAGTGCTACTAAAAATAATTTTTTCATAAAATTTAAGTTTTTGTTGTCATTAATTAATTACTAATATGACTTGTAAAAAGGCCATATGTTACAGTTTCGAATTAACTTTACAAAAATAACGCCAAAAGAGATGTTTTATTAATTTTCTTTTTAGTTTTATAAACAGACTTATTATTTTATGACTAGCAATTCTCAACTTCATTCTTTAGCTTCTCAATTGACTGGTGAATTGTATTTTGACAGCTTAATGAGAACGCTCTATGCTACAGATGCATCAGTATATAGGATGTTGCCACTAGCAGTAGCGCTTCCTAAAACGAGTAAGGATATTAAATATTTAATTGAGTTTGCTAAAAACAACAAGACGTCATTAATACCAAGAGCAGCAGGAACCTCATTAGCAGGTCAATGTGTTGGCGAAGGTGTCGTTGTTGATATGTCAAAATATTTTACTAAAATTTTAGATATTAATGAAGCAGAGCAAACTGTTACTGTTCAGCCTGGAGTTGTAAGAGATGAGCTTAATAATTATCTAAAACCTTTTGGTTTGTTTTTTGGGCCTAATACGTCAACATCAAATAGATGTATGATTGGAGGTATGGTTGGGAATAATTCATCAGGTACAACTTCTATAAAATATGGAGTTACTCGTGATAAAGTTATAGAGCTACATACGATTTTGAGTGATGGAAGTGAGGTGGTTTTTAAGAGTTTATCTTCGGAAGAATTTGAACATAAACAGGAATTAAAAACATTAGAAGGTGAAATTTATCGCACCATTCAATTAGAATTATCACCTAAAGAGGTTCAGAATCAAATTGCGTCTAATTTTCCGAAACCTGAAATTCACCGTAGGAACACTGGTTACGCTATTGATGAATTGATTAAAACAGACGTGTTTTCTGAAGAAAACAAACAATTCAATTTCTGTGGGTTATTGTCAGGAAGTGAAGGAACGCTTGCATTTACAACGCAAATCACTTTAAAGCTTGATAAATTACCTCCTGAAAATAGTGTGATGATTGCTGCGCATTTTGAAAGTATTGAAAACTGTATGAGTGCTGTCGCATTGACAATGAAACATGATTTGTTTACTTGTGAAATGATGGATAAGACTATTCTTGATTTAACCAAGCACAATAAAAAGCAGCAAGAAAATAGGCGATTTATTGAAGGAGATCCTGAAGCGATTTTAATGTGTGAATTGAGATCTAATAATAAAGATGATTTGCAAGAGCAAGCATCGCAGTTGGTTAGTGATCTTGAGTTATCTGGTTTGAGTTATTCGAATCCGCTTTTGCAAAATGAAGATATTGACAAAGCAATGGAGCTTAGAAAAGCAGGATTGGGCTTGTTAGGTAATATGATTGGCGATGAGAAAACTGCAGCTTGTATAGAGGATACTGCGGTTGCACTTGTTGATTTGTCTAGTTATATCAAGGATTTTTCAAAGTTGATGGAAACCTATAATCAAAAACCTGTGTATTATGCGCATGCTGGAGCAGGAGAATTGCATTTGCGTCCGATTTTAAATCTAAAAAAGAAATCTGATGTTGAGTTATTTAGACAAATCACAACCGAGACAGCGCATTTAGTTAAGCGTTACCAAGGCTCTATGAGTGGAGAGCATGGCGATGGTATTGTGCGTGCTGAATTTATTCCTTTGATGATTGGTGAAGATAACTATGAGATTCTCAAACGAATCAAGTCTGCTTTTGATCCACAAAACATATTTAATCCTGGTAAAATTGTCAACGCTTATCCTATGGATAAGTCATTGCGCTATCAGCCAGATCGAGTAGAACCTAAAATTGATACACTTCTGGATTTTTCATCATCAATGGGGATTCTTAGAGAGGCTGAAAAATGTAATGGATCTGGTGATTGTAGAAAGCTCCCAGAGTTTGGCGGAACCATGTGTCCAAGTTATAGAGCAACAAGAAACGAAAAAGACACCACTAGAGCAAGAGCTAATGCTTTAAGAGAGGTGTTGACGAACTCTAAAAAGCCAAATAGGTTTGATAGTGAAGAATTAAAAGAGGTGTTTGATTTGTGCTTGAGTTGTAAAGCTTGTGTTATTGAGTGTCCAAGTAGTGTGGATGTAGCAAGTTTAAAAGCAGAATTCCAGTACCAATATCAAAAGGAAAATGGTGTGAGTTGGCGAACAAAATTGTTTGCATATAATAATCGATTAAATGACTTCGGAAGCAGGTTTTCTAGTGTCACAAATTTTGCGTTTTCCAATAAAACAATGTCATATTTGTTAAAAAAAATGATTGGTATTTCTAAAAAAAGAAGTCTTCCTTTGCTATCAAATAAAAGTTTAAGTAAGGTGGTTCAATCATCTAAAAACAAAATAAATACAAATAATTATATTAAAGAGGTTTATTTTTTTAATGATGAATTTACTAATCATTTAGATGCATCAATTGGTATAGATGCTATTGATCTTTTACAAGCTTTAAATTATAAAATTATATTTATAAAACATTCAGAATCTGGACGCTCATTTTTATCCAAAGGATTGTTAGAACAAGCCAAGAAATTTGCAAACAAAAATGTATCTGTTTTTAAAGATGTCATTTCAGAAGACACGCCATTAATTGGTATTGAACCTTCAGCAATTTTAACTTTCAAAGATGAATATTTAAGGTTGGCTGATGATAAA
>CAJQOA010000212.1 GCA_905479815.1 uncultured Psychroserpens sp. | reverse complement strand
TAGATCACTTACCAGAAGCTGCTTTTAACCTTAAAGGAACTATCGAAGACGCTATTGAATCTGGAGAAAAAATGCTTGCTGAAGCTTAATCTAAAATTACAGAAACATGTATTTAGAAATTGTATCACCAGAAGCTACTTTGTTTAGTGGAGAAGTAACAAGTATTACTGTTCCTGGTCTAATGGGTGAATTTGAAATGTTAAACGATCACGCACCTATTATATCTTTACTAAAAGAAGGTAACGTCAAAATTAATGGTAACATTACTTTAGAAGAAAGCGTTGAAAAATTATTCAATAAATCTGACAAAGGTTTTTGGTTACCAATATCTTCTGGAACACTTGAAATGAAAGACAATAAAGTTATTGTATTAGCAGACTAAGCAATTCTTTATTTAAACATAAAAAAAACGTCAAACTCTAAGTTTGACGTTTTTTGTTTTAAAACTCTAACCTATAATTCATTTTAAAGGCTACTCCCCAATTTTGTCGAGCCACCTCTTGGTTGTAATTGTCTGAAACGACTAAATAGATATAAGACAATGGCTTATATTCCCATTGCAAGCGACTATTAACATTAAAGTTATCACGTTGCGTGTTGTATTGCACATAAGTGGTCCAATTCAAACGGTTATTAAAAAACACCTCACCAGTAAACCTGGTAAGATGAAAGGTTTCTTTTCCTAACTCATTTAAGTCTATTGCATTGATATCATACGACACTTCAAGGTTTGCAAATGGAAGTAATTGATAGTTTAAGTAAACGCCTCCTGCTGTTCTTTTACCACTATAAAAATTTCCTTTTTGTAAATTAATGCGGTATCTAAATTTTTGATTGTTGGCAGAGTTATATCCAACTTTTAAAAGCCCATAATTATAAGTCTCTGGAGTTAGTGCATTGTCGTTTCCTAAAGGGTCAAATCCATATTTTAGATCCACAAAATCATAAGTATACACATAATAAATAGCTGACAAATCTTTAAAAAATAATGCCGAATTAAAAAAGTGAGACGATTGATTGAGCTTCCCATCTTGATCAAAGTAATTGTTGTTACTATAATTTACTATCCTAAAAGAATTCAAACGTTTAGAGTTCTCATAAAACTTCTCATGCTCAACTCTAGCTGTAGTTTGTGTATACCCTTCTCTAACAACAATATCATTTAAAGCATCGTAATTACTTAGTCTTGGTGTAAACCCTAAATCTGTGATATAGTTCTCGCCAATGTTTTTTATTGCTACACTCCATTCAAGACCTCTTTTATTATACCAGATTCCTGCATGATAAAAGCTATTTTTTTCTGAAGAATCATTATTAAAACTCTTACCAAAATTCGCTAAACCAATCCATTTGTTATTATTAGATTTATAATTTAAATTAAATCCTGCTACACGATTGTAATCATCAATAAGCTCTAGCTTATCAGTTTCTTGCCTATTAATTAAATAAGCTGTTGCAGTCGTATTTTTTGACAGTTGTTGCTCTCCTACAAAAACACCATAATTTTGAGAGGCAACATCATTATTTTTATCAGACTGTACATTTAAAATGCCAATCCTAGTTTTTGGTGAGATGTTTCCTGATAATTTTAATCCAAATTGAATATCGTTATTAGCGCCTATTCGTCTTGAATAAAAAGGGTTAACACCATCGACACCTAAATTAGAAAACAAATCAGCATTTTCAAGAAAGAAGTTTCTTCGTTCTGGAAAAAACACTGAAAACCGAGTAAGGTTTGTGACCTGTTGATCTACATCTATTTGCGAAAAATCTGGATTTATAGTGGCATCTAATTTTAAAGATGATGTCAAATTGTATTGCACATCTAAACTGGGCTTAAAAGTAGTTTCGTCTACAGCTTCTATCACATCATTTGCATAATTTGTGGTAATAGATGGTGTCACTGTAAAACGCGATGTTGCTTTATCTGGCAGATTTTCAACAGTAAACTTTTCAGTAAAACGCAAATCTAAATTCGCATAATTACGCTTCACATTTTTAAGAATCGTCCAAGAATTATTTTTAATGTCTCTAACATAAAACTGTATCCCAAAAACCGCATTATCTTTATTAAAGTTTAAAGACTTTAGTGGAATAGCAATTTCGTATTGCTTTTTGCTTTCATTTAATTTGGTTTTTGCTTGCCAAACTGTGTTCCAACTAAAACTTAAATTATAACCACTGTTGCTTCTACCAACCAAACCATCTGTTTGGTTTCCTAAAGAGTTTACCGCGAAGAAATATCCGTTTTGTTCTTGGTTTTGTGTATCTAAAATCATCACGAATGAGTCACTTAAAAAAATGGAAGTATCTCTTTTTAATGTACTTACTTGTGTTTCTTTGGTTGTATCATAATAGGTTGCACTTACATATAAATATTCACCATTATGAAAGAGCTTTACTGAAGTCTGGTTTTCAGCTAAACCAACATCTATAGGCAAATAGTTATAGAAATCTGTGTGTTCTGGTAATTGTTCCCAAACAGGCTCGCTGAAAACACCATCAATATCAATTGCAGTATCTATATAAGGAATAGATGATTCTTGAGCAGAAGCACATAGTATAGAGAACAATATTAAAAATCGAGACAAATACTTCATATTAATCATTTGAAGCGTCGTCAATTCTAGTTGCTGTTTTACTAATAATCTTCCAACCGTTGTCAAATTTCTTTAGCAAGAACAAATCAATATAAACCCATTTTCTTTCAGGGCCTGCAATTTCAACCTTTGCCGTTGCTATATCTTTTACAACTTCTATTGCCAAAATCTTCCCATCACGTCCATTAAATTCTCCTTTTTTACCATTCTTAAAAAATCCAAGGTAGTCTTTTGGTGTATACACCTTAAAAACACCATCTCTTCCTGTTAAATACAATGTTGCGTCACTGGTAAAAGCACTTTCTAACATCTCAAGTTTATTATAAGAACTCCCTTCGATATAATTTTGCAATGTTTGTTCTACAATTGCACATTCTGATTGTGCAGTAGCGAATTGAAATGTAAATAAAGCTGTAAATAATACGATGTAATTTTTCATGATGACTTGTTTTGTTTGATACAAACATCAAAAAATAGTAGAAAAGAATAGTGTTGTCTTATAATTGAAATGTCCAGAATTATAAAACTGGATAAAAAGAGCTAAGAATATTGCTTTTTAAATTCTGAAGGCGTCTGCCCTATAACCTTCTTGAACGTTGCATAAAAGGTGGATTTAGATGAGAAACCGGCTTCAAAACCTATAGCTTCTAAAGTATATTGATTATTATCTTTAAGTAAGCGTTTAGCTTCTTCAATCCTATACTCATTTAAAAATAATGCAAAGCTTTTACCTAAGTTATCATTCAATAATTGAGATAATTTATGAGATGAAATATCTAATACTTCTGCAATGTCATTCAATTTAACATTAGTGTTTTTATAGAACTGATTCTTTAGCATCACATCTTGTAACGCTTCTGTAAGTTGCTTAGCTTCTGTAGAAGTGATTTTCTTAGAAGCATATTTTTCAGGGATATCTTTAAATACATTATCGCGGTTATTCTTAAATAATAGAAAAATAAGAAGCCCATAAAACACTACTGAAAAAGTTATCGTCCCTATCAAATACAAGTAAAAATAACCAATTATGTATGCTAAATAAATCAGTAGATTACCAATAAAAATTGCAACTAACCACAATTCTGAAGTTGTACATTTTTCATGTTTACTAAATAGTTTTTGAAAAATACTTTTAATAAGAAATCCTGAAAGCAGTATATAAATTCCCCAAACAGAATAAATAAAAGGGACTATATAATTCCATGCTAATGGGTTCGTTCTATAAGGTTTTATAACACCTATAATTATGATTATAGATGTTAAAATCATCAAATGTATTTTCCAAGACCGAGGAAATACTCTAGTGTTTTCAACTGATGATTTTATATAATAATACAATGAAACTCCAATTAAGAAGCAAGCCGATAATCCAATTTGAAGAATTAATAAATCTCGTTCAGCTCTATCTGTAAAAATAGCATACACTGATTTCCCTATCCTCATACTAAGTAGTAGTAGTAATAATCCAAAAAGAAAATTTTGAACACGTTTTTCCTTGCTAAAAAACAGAAAATAAAAACTGGCTAAAAATCCATTAAACACACCTATAGCGCATACAAAAAACAATAATGGATTGTCAAATTTCATAACACTAGACCTTTTTAATCACGTTAGTAACAATGCCCCAAATTAAAAAATTATTGTCTTCTGTTATATTTATGATGGGATAATTTGGGTTTTCTGGTTGCAACCATACTTCACCATCAGAGACACGCAAACGCTTTACGGTAAACTCGCCATCAAGAAAACAAACTGCTATTTTATTATTTACAGGTTCAAGGCTACGGTCAATAACCAACAAATCGTTATCCTCTAGTCCTGCTCCAATCATAGATTGCCCACTAACACGAGCATAAAAGGTGGCTTCTTTATTTTTAACAAGTTCTTCATCTAATGATAAACGTTGTTCTTTAAAATCCTCTGCTGGTGATGGGAAACCTGCAGAAATTCCTGCATCAAATAATTGTGCTGCTGCACCTTCAATGGCTTCTGGTGTGAAAAAAGTTAAACTTCCTGATGTGTGTGCTATCATTTTACTACAATAATATCGTTAATATTCGTGGTATATCTTGGTGATAATCGTTCTTGACGCATTTTCCAGGTGCGTTTTAAATCTTGACTACCTAATTTAATTTTATGACTTTTATATTTTGCATTTAAACTATCTATGGACTTCATCAAAGGCTGATGTTTAGGGTTTTCTGAATCAAATAAATGCAGTTGATGATTATCTGTTGGCACTAAACCTGTTACAATGACACCAGCACGTTTATATTTTATTCCCGATTTAAAGATAGACATTACTGCATTAACTGCGCAATTACTTATAATTAAAGATGAGTTTGTTGGATATGATAAATTGACGCTTTGACTAGCACGATGCTGCTCCATGTCTCTTTTATGTCTATCGCTACTCAACATCACAATAATCATGTGGCAGCTTGATCCTTGTTTGCGTAATTTTTCGGCACAACTTGTGGCAAACGTAGAAATGCGCTCTTTTATATTATCAATATCAGAATAGGTATACTCAAAGCTTCGCGTCGTAGCAATAGCACGTTTGTTTTTAGGTTCATCTAGTAGTATTTTAGAGTTGCCTTCTAAATCCTTTTTTAGTTTCCACTCGGTAATTGAGAACGTTTTAAGAACCCAATCATCAGATAGTTGCGTAAAGTCATAAGCCGTCTTACAACCTTTGGCTTCTAATCGTTTGCTCAAACGACGACCTATTCCCCAAACATTTCCAATTTTTGTCCATTTTAGAGCTTTGATGCGTTTCTCTTCAGAGTCTATCACATAAGTCCCTTTTGTTTCCTTCGGAAATTTTCTAGCGACCTTATTGGCGACTTTAGATAGCGCTTTGGTAGGTGCGATTCCAACACAGACGGGAATTCCTGTCCACTTTAAAATACGTGTTCGCATCTCATTTCCGTAGTCATTAAAATCATAGTCATTAAACCCTTTGAATTCTAAAAAAGATTCATCGATACTATAGACTTCAACATCTGGAGAAAACTGTCGCAAAATAGCCATCACACGATTACTCATGTCACCATATAACGGATAGTTTGATGATAACACAAGAATTCCGTTTGCCTTACAAAAGCTTTCCCATTTAAAAATAGGCGCTCCCATTGGCAAGTCTAACGCTTTAGCTTCATCGCTACGTGAAATTACACAACCATCATTATTACTAAGAATAGCAATAGGTTGTCCTTGTAAATTAGGGTTAAAAACACGTTCGCAAGACGCATAGAAATTATTACAATCCACTAGTGCAAACATATGTGTAAATGTACAACAAATGTTCGAATCTATTAGAAAGGTAAACGCTAGTTTTCTACATATTCTAAAATATCTGCTGGCTGACACTCTAAAGCATCACAAATAGCTTCAAGTGTAGAAAATCGAATTGCCTTGGCTTTACCAGATTTTAAGATAGATAGATTAGCAGTAGTAATACCAATAATCTCAGCTAAGTCCTTGCTTTTCATTTTACGCTTAGTGAGCATCACATCTAGATTAACTATTATTGGCATAATTATATGGTTAATTCGTTTTCTTGTTGGATTTCAATAGCGCGCTTAAATAACGTTGCTACAATAAAAACAACTCCAGCCATAAATATGTAGGCAGATGTATTTATATCTATTTGAGTGAACATCACCTGAGTTTGTAACCACTTGATGTAGGCATTAAATACAATCCCCAAAAGACCGACACTTAAAGCTAAATAACTAATTTTAAAAACGAAGTTTACAACAACACCGCTAAATGGTTTGTCAAAATCCATTGCTTTAAAAATTGCAATTAAAAAGTAAAATATATAAGCCTTTAAGCATACCGTCAATACAAAAAGTAACACCACAAGCGTAAAATGTAGTATGCTAAAGTCATAAAGATTAGAGAGGTCAATTCCCATGTAAAGATTCTCAGTTGCTTTTTTATTTCCAAAAAGACTTAGCATTGACACAATCGTTATAGCTCCAGCTTTAATACAGTATCCTATAAATACAATCCAAGAGACCACATTCATCACATTAAAAATTTGTTTTGTTTTCATTTTATTATCGTTTAACAATAACAAATATATAAAAATTATTGATAAACAATAATTTTTTATTAAAATGAGCAAACTTATTGTACCTTAAATTGTTACAAAATCCACATTTCATTATCTATATTTGTAGTTATGGATGCAATTATAAAATATACTAGGAAAGTACCTATCTGGAAAACTATTATTGGGTTTGGTGCAATAGCAGTTGGTCTTCTAGGTTTAATATCTCTAGTCTATTTTGCTTT
This sequence comes from uncultured Psychroserpens sp., assembly GCA_905479815.1. Classification (GTDB taxonomy): domain Bacteria; phylum Bacteroidota; class Bacteroidia; order Flavobacteriales; family Flavobacteriaceae; genus Psychroserpens. The sequence continues at coordinate 15,047 of CAJQOA010000212.1, read as the reverse complement.
AGTTCCTCTATTATTTGGATTTATGCTGTTAAAAACAGACGGATCTGAAATTGATTTAGAATCAAAAACCTATAGAAAAACAGATTCATTACTAGGTTTTACTATTGGGAAATGGCAAACACTTCAAAATCCAGAATATATTTCTGTATTTAATACAACTGAAGATATCACTGTAAGAGTACTAACTGCCGAAACTACAAACAGCTTCCCTATCATAGTTCTAAATATTTTTTATGAGAGAAATAAAAAAATAACGATATACAAAACAGAAAACATTAAAGACGCTTTTGATGTCGCTTCTCACATTGCAGACGCCTTAGCAATTGATCTTTTAGATGCTACAGTAAAAAATGATTATAAATGGGTTGATAAAGATGCGTTGAGAGAAAAAGGTGAAATTATTTATACAGATTAGCTTCAAAAATGCTTCCTAAAAAACTTCAAAACAAACTCAATTCTAGAATCCAAGACAATGCGCTTAGAAATTTGGGTGAATCAAACACTTTAGTTGATTTCTCTTCTAATGATTATTTAGGTTTTTCAAAATCAAAAACTATTTTTGATAATGCACACCAATACTTATTAGAGCATAATCTAACTCAAAACGGAGCAACAGGTTCGCGTTTGTTATCTGGAAATCATAGTTTATACAACACTGTTGAACAACAAGTAAGTAAATTTCATAACTCAGAAAGCGCGCTCATTTTTAATTCTGGTTACGATGCTAACTTGGGCTTTTTCTCATGTGTGCCTCAACGAAATGACATCATTATCTATGACGAGTTTTGCCATGCTTCTATTCGTGATGGCATCAAAATGAGTCTTGCAAAAGCATTTAAATTTAAACATAATGATTTACAGGATTTAGAAAAAGAGTTACTTCGCTTCGCTCAAACTAACAATGATATATATGTTGTCACAGAATCTGTATTCTCAATGGATGGCGATTCACCAGACCTTAAAACACTCTCTACAATCTGTAAAAAGCATAATATTAACCTCATCATAGACGAAGCTCACACTATTGGCGTTTTTGGACAAAATGGCAAAGGATTAGTTAATAAACTACAACTTGAAGGTTCTATTTTTGCAAGAATAATAACCTTTGGCAAAGCATTGGGTTGTCATGGTGCCGCAATTTTAGGCAGCAACAATCTTAGAAACTATCTCATCAATTTTTCAAGACCTTTTATTTATACCACAGCACTACCTCCTCATTCGTTAGCAACACTAAAAATATCTTATAACGAACTCGCTATTCAAGAAACAAGCGAGAAATCTCAATTACAAAAACTTCATAAAAACATCATTTTTTTTAAGTCTGAAATTCAACGACTGCAACTTCAGCAGTTATTTATAACTAGCGATTCTGCTATACATTGTTGCATTATCTCCGGAAATGAGCGAGTCAAGCAAATTTCCGAAGCATTAAAAAACAACGATTTTGATGTTAAAGCCATCCTATCGCCTACTGTGCCTATAGAAAAAGAACGTTTACGCTTTTGTTTACACAGTTATAATTCTTCGACAGAAATAACAAAAGTCTTACAGTTACTTGCTACTTTTGTTTAAAATCAATTCATCTTTATGATAGATAATTATAAAGTGCTTACAACGTTCCCATATTCAACCGAAGCACAAATCACAAAATCTAAACTAGAATCAGAAGGTGTTTCTGTGATGCTATTAGACGAAAAAACTATAGACTCAGATCCATTAATAAGTCAAGCCATTGGAGGCGTAAAACTTTTAGTAGCAGACGATGATTTCCTAAAAGCTGTAGACATATTTAATGAAATAAGACCTTATGAATTAGATGAAAATGGAAACCCTAAACATTGCCCATCTTGTAATTCTAGTCATATTTTGATTGCACCATTAGAACGCAAGAATCTATTTCATATGCTATTTCCGTTTTTTGAAAAGACAAAACACATTTGCAACGATTGTAAAACGATTTTTTAAATGACGACATATTTCATCACAGGAATCGGTACAGATGTTGGCAAAACAGTAGCTTCGGCAATTATAACTGAAGCTTTAAAAGCGGACTATTGGAAACCTATTCAAGCAGGAGACTTAGACAATTGCGATACTAAAAAAGTAAAACGCTTAGTCTCAAACACAAGCTCTACATTTCATGATAATAGTTATGCGCTAAACACACCCATGAGTCCGCATGCTGCTGCAGATATTGATAACATTACAATAGGACTTGAAAAAATTAAACCTCCAAAAACAAAAAACAACTTAGTAATTGAAGGTGCTGGTGGTCTGTTAGTTCCTATCAATAGCAAAAACACAGTTTTTGACCTCATCAAACCAAATTATAAAGTCATTGTTGTATCAAGACACTATTTAGGCAGTATCAATCATACACTATTAACTCTTAACTTGCTGAAAGAAAAAGGATTTGAAGTCAGTCTTATTTTCTCCGGAAATGAGTACAAAACAACAGAAGAGATCATTACAAAAATGACTAACATCAATGTTATTGGTCGCATTGCCGAAGAGCCTTATTTTGACAAAAACGTAGTTTTAGAATATGCTGATAAATTTAGAGACAAACTATGACGCTTAAAGAAAGAGATAAAAAACACCTTTGGCATCCTTTAAAGCAACACCAGCTTCATCCCGAAAGCCTTGCAATTACAAAAGCAAAAGGCTGTATCTTAACAGATGAAGATGGTAATGAATACATCGATGCGATTTCATCATGGTACACGTCTATGTATGGACATTGTAATGATTATATCATCGAGAAGACCTATAAGCAAATGCAGCAACTCGATCAAATCATGTTTAGTGATTTCACGCATGAACCTGCAATTACCTTATCTGAAGAGCTTATAAAAATCTTACCAAAAGGTCAAAACAAGATTTTTTTCAATGACAATGGATCAACTGCTGTAGAAGCTGCTATTAAAATGGCCTTACAATTCCATTTTAATACTAATGATAAACGCTCTGTTTTTATAGCTTTTGAAAACGGATTTCATGGCGATACCTTTGGAGCCATGAGTGTGTCTGGCTTATCCGTTTATAATGGCCCTTTTGAAGAATTTTTGATTGATGTCAAAAGAATCCCTATACCTGATGGTTCAAATACGGAACACATCTTAAGTCTACTAAAAGAGTACAACACACAACATAAAATCGCAGGATTTATTTACGAACCATTAGTTCAAGGTGCTGCAGGAATGAAAATTCATGATGCCAATGGATTAAACGATATTCTCTCCTATTGTAAACAGCACCAAATCTTAACTATTGCAGATGAAGTTATGACTGGTTTTGGTAAAACAGGACGTTATTTTGCGTCAGATCATATCGACACCAAACCAGATATTATTTGTTTAAGTAAAGCCTTAACAGCAGGATTAATTCCAATGGCAATTACCTCTTGTACACAAACCATTTACAATGCTTTTTTAAGTAACGATATGGCAAAAGGCTTTTTTCATTGCCACACCTACTCTGCAAATCCAATAGCTTGTGCTACTGCTATTGCTGGAATTGAACTTTTAATTTCTTCGGAAATTCAAAATAATATCAAACATATTTCTAAAGCTCATGAAGCGTTTGAACTAAAAATTAAAAATCACCCAAAGGTCAAATCAACCCGACATTTAGGTGTTATTTTCGCATTAGATTTGAATACTAAAATGGAGCGTTATGGTGATTTAAGAGATAAGCTCCTTAAATTTTTCATGGGTCGAGGTGTCTTTTTAAGACCATTGGGAAACACAATTTATATTCAAGTCCCTTACGTGATTTCAGATATTCAACTCAAAAAAGTATATCAAGTTATCGAAGAGGCTTTAGAGCTTATCTAATGATTCTTCAATATCTATATCTAACAAATTAATAGTTTCTGTTTCCCCATCAATTTTCACATAAAGTAAATTGTATGCCCATTCATCGTTTATTTTTTCAGCATCAACAATAATACTGCCTTCATCTTTAGGACCTTTTATTGGTATCACTAATTCTGCAGAAGTGGATCCATTTGCATATTTATAACTTGTACTTCCCATACCATTGGTCTCAATTGGAGTGCCTAAAAACTCAACAACTCTTTCATTATCTATCGTTCTAATTAATGCATATGTATACGGCTCAGACTCTTTTAAAGTGTCTGAAACTTTATAAACTATACCTCCTATAACTAAAACGCCTACAACAATTAGTGACAAACAACCACCACCAAGTACCCATCCCCAATTTCTACTAAACCAGCTTTTTTGTTTATACTCTTCCATTATATTTTAATTGATTACTATATGTAAGTAAACTAAAACAAGATTATGTTACAAATAGATAATAAATAGTTCCAGTTGGTTTTTAGACTAATGTTTAAATCTTATTTTTGTTTTAAATACATTTTCTATTGAATCAGCCCATTTCGATAACTGCGATATCATCCATTTCACCCTTAGGAAAAACGCCTGAGAGGATATGGAATAACTATTTAACTGATTCCCATTTTTTTACTGAAAAAGACGGTGTTCTCGTCGCATCATTTTCGAAGGAATTAAAAGCAGATATTGAACAATTACGTCAGTCCAATCTAAAATACAAATCACTCGATAACTCAGTTCTTTACGCCATTTTCGCATCAAGACAAGTGATTAAAAACGCTGGATGGAAGGCAAAAGCTAATTTTGGAATCAACATTGGATCCTCAAGAGGTGCAACAGCACTTTTTGAAAGCTATCATGAGGAATTTCTAAAAAACAACAAAGCAGAAACTTTAAGCTCTCCAACAACAACCTTAGGGAATATATCCTCTTGGGTTGCTCATGATTTACAAACCAAAGGTCCAGAAATTTCACACTCTATAACATGTTCTACAGCTTTACATGCGATGCTTAATGGGATTGCTTGGATTAATTCTGGCATGTGTAATAAATTTTTAGTTGGTGGTAGCGAAGCGCCTTTAACAGCATTCACCATTGCACAAATGCAAGCTTTGAAAATTTATTCTCGATCAAATCAAAACGAAGAAGCATATCCAAACCAAGCTTTAAACCTCAATAAAATCGAAAACACAATGATTCTCGGTGAAGGTGCAGCAATGGCTTGTTTAGAGTCTGGAGTCACTAAAAATGCTCTAGCAAAAATTATAAGCATAGGCTATGCTACTGAGATCCTAGAACACAACGCTTCCCTTTCTACAAATGCATTATGTTTTCAACGTTCTATGTCAATGGCATTGGGTGACCTTAATCCTGAAGATATTGATGTTATTATAACACATACACCTGGAACAATTAAAGGTGATAAAGCAGAAATTAATGCGATTTCAAAGATTTTTTGTAACAAAACACCTTCATTGACTACTAATAAGTGGAAGATAGGTCACAGCCTCGGCGCTTCTGGGATTTTAAGTATTGAAATGGCAGTATTGATGTTGCAACATCAAAAATTCATTTCGGTACCTTACTTAAAAACCGAAGCTCCAAAACACATCAAACATATTCTTGTTAACGCTGTTGGATTTGGAGGCAATGCAGTGTCTATTTTACTTTCAAAATAACATTTATATATATTGTAAGACATTTTTAAAGGTCTTATATTTCAATATTAATTTTTAATACTAACCGACTATGGAATGGTTTTCAACTTTAGATGGATTCTCACAATTCTTTTGGATTATTGCGCTCATTGGCTCTATAATTTTCGTTTTTGTAATCATAACCACATTCCTTGGAATGGATGGTGGAGACGACTTTGATGGTGTAGATTCTGAAATGGGTGCTGATGGAGGAATTGGATTTCAATTCATCACCTTTAAAAATCTCGTTGGTTTCTTTACCATCTTTGGATGGATAGGAATCGCTTGTATCAATGCTGGATTATCAAAACCAATAACAGTAATCATTGCATTATTTTGCGGATTACTAATGATGACCATAATGGCAGCCATGTTTTATAGTATGCGAAAATTAACAGATAGCGGAACTTTAATTTATAAAAATGCCATTGGTGCCATTGGAGAGATTTATCTCACTGTTGGCGCAAATCGTGAAAGCATGGGAAAGGTAAGTGTAAGAGTTCAAGGAACCTTGAGAGAACTTGAAGCACTTTCAGATTCGCTTTCAGAATTAAAAACTGGCACTATCATCCAAGTGGTAGATGTCACCAGCAATGGCATATTAATAGTAGAACAAACAAAAAAAGCAATAGAACCAATTAAAACAGAAACATATGAACTACCTAGTAACACAAAATAACTTTGACTTAGGCTTTCCTATTGCAGCCGTTGCTGCAATACTTTTCATCTTTGTCTTTCTAATCATTCTTATAAAACGCTATAAGCGTTGTCCTTCAGATCGTATTTTAGTGGTCTACGGAAAAGTTGGTGGTGGACAATCTGCCAAATGTATTCATGGTGGAGCAGCCTTTATTATTCCTGTATTTCAGGATTACGAATTCTTAGATTTAACACCAATCTCAATTGAGGTCAACTTAGTAAATGCATTATCTAAGCAAAATATTCGTGTGAATGTACCATCACGATTTACTATTGGTATCTCAACAGAACCTGGTGTGATGCAAAATGCTGCAGAACGCTTATTAGGCTTAGGTCAAAATGAAATTCAAGAATTAGCACAAGAAATTATTTTCGGACAATTACGTTTAGTAGTCGCTTCTATGGATATTGAAGAAATTAATAATGATCGTGATAAATTCTTAACCAATATTTCTCAGAGTGTTGAATCTGAATTAAAGAAAGTTGGTCTTAAATTAATCAACGTGAATATTACAGATATCGTTGATGAATCTGGATATATTGAAGCCCTTGGTAAAGAAGCTGCAGCACACGCTATTAACGCAGCACGTAAATCGGTTGCAGAGAAAACTAGAGATGGTTCTATTGGTGAAGCCAATGCTGTTCAAGACGAAAGAAGTCAAGTTGCTGCTGCAAATGCACAAGCTGTTGAAGGAGAAAATACAGCTAAGATAGCTGTAGCGAATTCAGATTCGTTGCGTCGTCAACGTGAAGCAGAAGCTGAACGTGTAGCAATTGCTTCAGAAAAAGTACAAGGCGCAAAAGCTTTAGAAGAATCGTATGCTGCAGAACAACAAGCAGAAGTTGCCAGAGCTGAGCGTGAACGTTCATCTCAAATGGCAGATGTTATTGTTCCTGCGGAAATTGATAAACGTAAAGTTGAGATTGATGCCGAAGCTGAAGCTGAACGTATCAGAAGACGTGCAAAAGGTGAAGCCGATGCCATCTTATTTAAAGCACAAGCCGAAGCACAAGGTCAATTTGAAATCTTGACTAAGCAAGCTGCTGGTATGGAGCAAATTGTAAAAGCTGCTGGAGATTCAAGCCGAGATGCTGTTTTATTATTAATTGCTGATAAATTACCTGAATTGGTAAAAATACAAGCTGATGCCATTAAGAATATCAAGATTGACAAAGTAACTGTTTGGGATAATGGTAGCAGTGGTGAAGACGGAAAATCATCAACAGCTAATTTCTTATCAGGAATGTACAAATCAGTTCCGCCATTACAGGAAATGTTTAATATGGCTGGTATGGATTTACCTGAATATTTAAAAGGTAAAGACAAAGTAGAACCAGAAGATGCTAAAATACTTCCTAAGAAAACAGAAAAAGACAAAAGTTAATTAATTTTTAGATAATAGAAAAATCCGCTACCAAGCGGGTTTTTTTTTGTTCCTATGTTTATAATTATCTTTACAATAAATACAACATTATGAAAGTGATTTATAAAATATGTTTAGCGTTATTTTTATTTAGTAATATCTCTTATACTCAAACAGATCCTAACATCTTTGAAAAATTTGAATCTAAATTTTATGAGATTGACGGTTACAAAATTAATGTAGAAGTTCTTGGTGAAGGTGATCCCATATTTTTTCTTCCTGGAGGCCCTGGAAATTCACATGATTATATGCAAGGTGCATTTGGTCAATATTACAAAACTAATACTGTTGTGTTTTTTGATTGGTTAGGTCGAGGCATGAGTGATGACGCAAAAGATAGTAATGAATACAGCGTAGAAGCAGATGTAGAACTCATTGAAAAACTTCGTAAACGTCTCAAGCTTGATAAAATATCGCTCGTTGGTCATTCGTATGGAACAATACCAGCACAAGCCTATGCTATAAAATATAAAGACAATGTAAAAAATATGGTGCTTATAAATGGTTTCCATTCAGGAGCTATGTGGCAAGCCAATTGTGACAGCTATAATCATTATGCCAAAACGCATTTTCCTGAAAAATGGGTTGCCGTAGATTCTCTTAGAAAATTAGGTTACTTATCAAGTCAAGACCCCTTAAAAACAGTGTATGGAGATTTTCCAACAAAATACATCTATTATCACAACACGACATTACGATCAAAAGCTCCAAAAACAAAATACAGAGGTTGGGCTGGAGATGTATACACCACAATCATAGGTAAAGATGGTGATTTCGATGTGTCTGGAAGTATGATTAATCAAGATTATAGACAACAATTAAAAGATGTAAAAGCAAAAACTTTGGTCGTCGCTGGACGTTACGATGGTGTTTCAACACCAGAATTTGCGGTACAATATAAAACGTTTATGCCCAAAGCACAATTTGAAATGTTTGAGCAAAGTGGACATAATCCATACCTTGAAGAACCTGAAAAATTTTATGCGCTTTTTGATGAATTTATGGGTGTAAAATAAGTATTTTTGATTTTAATAAGACGAAGCACTATGAGCGAACTGAAACATACCTGGACTAAAGAAGAAATATTAGCGATTTACAATAAACCACTAATGGATTTGCTTTTTGATGCTGCAACGATTCATCGTGTGCATCATGATCCAAATACGGTTCAAGTGTCTACATTATTATCTATAAAAACTGGTGGATGCCCTGAGGATTGTGGTTATTGTCCGCAAGCAGCAAGATATCACACAGATATCGAAGGTAATGACCTCATGTCAGTTCAACAGGTAAAAGCTCAAGCCTTACGTGCAAAATCTTCGGGAAGTTCTCGAGTTTGTATGGGAGCAGCTTGGCGTAATGTAAAAGATGGAGAAGAGTTTGATCAAGTTTTAGAAATGGTGAGAACCATTAATAAATTAGACATGGAAGTGTGTTGTACATTAGGTATGATTACAGAAAACCAAGCTCAGCGTTTAGCCGAAGCTGGTTTATATGCTTACAATCACAATTTAGATTCTAGTGAAGAATATTATAAAGAAGTGATTTCTACTCGTGGCTATGAAGACCGTTTAGAAACGATTGATAATGTTAGAAAAACAAATGTCACAGTCTGTTCTGGAGGAATCATTGGTATGGGAGAAAAAGCCGAAGACAGAGCTGGTATGTTAGTCGCATTAGCAACATTGAATCCACAACCAGAGTCAGTGCCAATCAACGCTCTAGTTGCAGTTGAAGGCACACCTCTAGAAGACCAAACACCAGTTTCCATTTGGGATATGGTGCGTATGGTTGCTACGACGAGAATCGTTATGCCAGAAACGCAAGTACGATTAAGCGCAGGACGGACAGAAATGTCTCGTGAAGGTCAAGCCATGTGCTTCTTTGCAGGTGCAAATTCTATTTTTGCAGGTGACAAATTATTAACGACTCCAAACCCAGATGTTGGTGAGGATATGGAAATGTTTAAACTATTAGGTTTAAATCCGCAAAAACCATTTGTTAAAAAGACACAACCAGAAACTGTTGAAGCTTCTGAATCTCAATACGAAGCTTTAGGTGAAAAACCAAAATGGACACGTCCAGAACACAAAATTGAGCGTAATGAAGACGCCAAACAAAAAGCTAAAATTTTAAAGTAAATGAATATAACCGTTGCTGTTATATTTATTATCCTAGGAATTCTTATTAAGAATTTTAAACTCTATTTTTTGATTGCAGGTTACAATACCATGTCAAAAGAGAAACAAGAAAAATACGATATTATAGGCATTGCAACCGTATTTAGAAATACAATGTTTGGAATGGCTATTATACTGCTTTTAGGTTATGGTCTTTCAAAATGGTTAGAGACCCCTAACCTTGAAATTTATAGTTTTATCTTTGCACTAGTTATAGGCCTACCTTACCTTCTCATTGTATCTAACTCCAATAAATATAAAATAGGTAAAGACAACTAATCCTATTGTATCTATTCTTTTCACTTCGTAAATGTGATAACTTCAAAACCCATATCATATTTTAAACCTATAAATTTTAACAAACAATTAATTTGGTTTAGCAACGTTTTTATAACTTTGAATACTAAATTTTTCATCTTTTGAAACTCAACCTTCAAGACATTCCTCGTGTGCAACATATCACGAAAGAAGACTTCTTAAAACACTACTTTAAACCACAAAAACCTGTGGTTATTGAGCGTTTTATAGAGGATTGGCCTGCGTACAAAAAATGGAATCTCGATTACATGAAAGACATTGCAGGTGATAAAATCGTACCACTGTATGATGATCGTCCTGTAGATTACAAAGATGGTTTTAATGAACCTCATGCAAAAATGAAAATGAGTGAATATGTAGACTTACTCAAAAAAGAACCTACTAAATATCGCATTTTTCTATGGAATGTGTTGAAGGAAATTCCGCAGTTACAAAAAGATTATACGTTTCCAGATTTTGGTTTGAAGTTAATGAAACGTCTTCCTATGTTATTTTTCGGTGGAAAAAATTCGCATACTTTCATGCACCATGATATTGATATGGCTAATATCTTTCACTTTCATTTTGAAGGTACAAAACAATGTATTTTATTTGACCAGAAACAAAATGACTATTTATATAAAATTCCTCATTCGTTAATTACACGAGAGGATATTGATTTTTCAAATCCAGATTTCGAGAAATGGCCAGCACTCAAAAATGCAAAAGGATGGCAGTGTGAATTAAATCATGGTCAAGTATTATATATGCCAGAAGGCTATTGGCACTATATGAAATATATTACTCCTGGATTTTCAATGAGCTTGCGAGCCATTGCTAGACATCCCAAAAATTTTGGGAAGGCAGTTTACAATCTATTTGTTATGCGCAATTATGATAATCTTATGCGTCGTATTAGAGGTCAAAAATGGATTGATTGGAAAAACGAACAAGCGATAACACGAACTCACAAGAGTTTTTAGCAAAAACGCTTCAGTATTAAAAAGTTATAATATATTTGCCTTCGCAAATTTTTAAAATAAAGAATTATGAAAAATTTATTTTTAGTTATCGTTTTAGCATCTGTTTCCTTTGTAAACGGACAAGCATTTGAAGGAAAAGGAGATACTAAATTTCAAATTGGTGGAAACTTTCAAGAGAATGCATCTGGCATAACTGTGTCTTATGATTATGGCATTGGAGAAAACATATCTCTTGGTTTATCGTCTACATATGCTTTAGGAGTAGAAAGTGATTTAGGTGCCGATTTTGGAAACCGCTTTGATATAAGAGCTCGTTTTAATGCTAATCTTGGTAATGTTATTAATATTGATGAGAATTTTGATATATATCCTGGTTTAAGCTTTGGTTTAAAAAACTTTGGAGGACATTTAGGTGCTCGCTATTTTTTTACAAGTGGCTTTGGAATTCATACTGAATTTAATGCTCCTTTTGCAAAATATGATACTGGTGTATTAACACCTGCTGAAGATTTGCACAATCAATTTTCAGTTACGATAGGTGCTACGTTTAATTTATAAACCTAAGAACCATAAAAAAAGTTCTAAAATTTAAAATTTTAGAACTTTTTTATGGAATCAACTCACGTATTTTATCATACACCAAATGACTTTCCCAACCTCTGTAGAACAAATAATCGGCTAGTTTTTTACGTTTCTTTTGTTTATTAGGTTCTCGTATCGTTTCTACTTTTTTTTCTGCTAAAGCATGAAATGTACTATAATAATCTTCATCGCTAATTTCTTTTAAAGCTATTGCGATTAATGTTTTATTAATATCCTTTCGTCGTAATTCTAATTGAATACGTTGTTTTCCCCATTTTTTAATTCTGAATTTCCCTCGTGCAAAAGCTTGAGCAAAACGTTCTTCATTTAAAAAATTGTGTTGTAATAAATGTACCACAATTTGATCTCTAGCTTCTGGAATCATCTTCATATCATATAATTTTTGCGTCACTTCTTTATGGCAACGCTCTTGATAAGCACAATACGATTCTAGTCGTTTTTGCGCTTCATCGACAGTATATGTTTTTTGTGGATACATGTCACAAAAATATAACAATTTGTTAATAAAAGACTGGTGTTAAAGCATTAACAACTCCCCGTTTTTTGTTAAATTCGCGGGATTGTGTTTTTATTTAGCGCAATCGTTAATTCATTCCCTATGAAAAAAAATTACGCCCTTGTCTTAATAGCATTATTATGCGCAGTTTTGTCTAGTTATGGGCAAACAAAAATTGCAGAAATCACATTTGAAACTGCTGGCGGATACACGACCAGTGTTACAGAGTTTTCTGATGGAAGCGAGGATTATTTTATTCGAACAGATGGAACTTCGAATATTTCAGGTGGTCAAATGGTATTTGCTAACAAACAAGGGACCTACTTCTTTGGTGTTCACGATACAGATGGTGATGGAAACCCAACTAACTTAACATTGAATTTTGACAATGTTAATATTTCAGGATACACAGGTTTAGAATTTCGTATTCATATTGCCGAGGATGATGATGGTGGTGCACAAGACTGGGATGGTACTTCATATATGCATATCTCTGGCTCAATAGATTCTGGAACTTCTCAAAATATTATCTGGGTTGAGGCAGCTGGTGGAACGAATACAGAACCTCGACTAGATACTAATTTTAACGGTACTGGTAATGGAACAGCAATTACTGATACATTCTCTCAGTTTACTAACGCAATTACAGGTTCTGGAAGTTTACTAGATATTGAAATAGAGTTTAATAATCTAAGAAACGGTGATGAAGACATTGCAATTGATAACATTGAGATTTGGGGCACCTCAACTGTAACATCAGACTTAGCTATATCAGGCACACCATTAGATCACGGTCCAACCTGTATAACTACTGCTGCATCAACCGTACAATATACAATTACAAACAATAGTGCAGCACCAGCACTTAATGTTGCTGTAAATTCAGATAATACTGAGTTTGTGGTTAGTAATTTATCAGCTACAACTATTGCAGCTTCAGGTACTGCAACTTATGATATGACTTTTACACCAACAACCATTGGCGCCAAATCTGCGACAATAACCGTTAGTAGCACCACAATAACAGATGATGCCACTAGTGCTATAACTGGTACTGGTATTACAACGCCAACCATTACAACACAACCAACTGCTCAAAACGAAGTTATTCCAAACACTGCAACATTTACAGTTGCTGCTACAAATGCCACATCATACCAATGGCAAGTTGATACTGGTGCTGGTTTTAATAATGTTACAGGAGGCACTGGAGCAACAACAGATACGTATACAACTGGCGCAACCTCTGCTCCAATGAATAATAATCAATACCGTTGTGTGGTTACTAACACTTGTGGTTCAGTAAATTCTAATGCTGGCATATTAACACTTACTAATAATGCTCCTAATAATGTTACAGGCATAAGAGGATGTTTTGAAGACAATAGCGTAACGTTAGACTGGAATGCGCCAGGATCTGGTGCAACACCAACAGGTTATGTCGTTTTCGCTCTAGATGGAGGAACAGATCCTGCAGGAACAAAAACAGATGCCAATACATATACGGCTAATGCAGATTTTTCTGCTGCAACAATTGTAACTCCTGCGTCTTTAGGACGCGTTGTTTATAAAGGAACTGCAACTACAGTAACAATAACTGGCTTAGTAGAAGATAATAATTATTCTTTCACAACATACGCTTACGTAGGCGAAGCGCTCACAGGGTGGTCCAATGGTGCAACAAACGGTAGTACAGTAACTAATCAAACTGCTCAAGGTGATGTAAGTAATTTAGTTGCTACGCCTTTAACCAATCAAGTTAATTTAAACTGGAACAATCCATTACCAACATCATGCTTTGATCAATTGATAATCGTTGCAAATGAAGGTCCTGTGGTTTTTACACCAAGTGGTAGTTACGCTAATACTGATGTTAACTATACGACAGCTAATTCTATCGTATTATCAACGACTAGCACAGTAAGTGTAAATTCAGTAAATGGGCTTACAAATGGCACTAATTATTGCTTTAAAGTGTTTATTAGACGAGGTGCAATATGGTCTGAAGGTGTTGAAGTTTGTACTGTACCATCTTTGACATATTGTCCTTCCAATGGTGATGGAACAGATGGTTTTTTTACTTTAATAAACAATGTAGAATTTAACACTATTGACAATCCTTCTCCTGTAACAATAGATAATGCATATTCAGATTTCACTGCAATTTCTACCACAGTTACACTTGGTGAAACTTACAATCTTGATGTTCGTGTAGAAACCGATGGTGCTTTCACAACCACTACCAGAGCTTGGATAGATTGGGATAACGATGGCACTTTTGAAGCCAATGAAAGATACGAATTAGGAAACGCTTTTAATGTGATTGATGGTTCTACTGATGGAAGTCCTTTAGCCATAGAAGTTCCTACTAATGCTATAATTGCAGCTACTAGAATGCGTATTTCCACTAAATTTGATACAACACCATCGACAGCTTGTGAAACTGGATTTGACGGAGAGGTAGAAGATTATACTATTAATATTATACAGCCAGTAACAGCTGAAATAAATATTAAAGGAAATAATATTTCTATAGACAATGGTTTTAATGCACCTTTTGGATTAAACAATACGTTGTTTGGAGCTCAAAACGTTGGAAGCACTAGTGCTTTTAAAAGTTATTTTGTAGAAAACATTGGAGCCACGACACTAAGTTTAACTGGTGCTCCAAGAGTTGAGATAATTGGTGCTCATGCTAGTGATTTCAGTGTGACACTTCAGCCTGCAGCAACTGTTGGCTCTTTATCTGATTCAGAATTTAGAATTGTATTTTCACCGACTGCAGATGGAACTCGAAATGCTACTGTA
>CAJQOA010000211.1 GCA_905479815.1 uncultured Psychroserpens sp. | reverse complement strand
GAAACACAAAATAGCCTTCTGCCTGAGAAGCCCATTTTCCTAATGGTCCCTTGTCCTTATATATCTTTGCAAATAAGTCCTTCATTTATAAGTCAGTTTTAGTCATATTAGTTGTTTGAGCTTGCCTTAGGGTTCTTATTTTTTCTTCAGAAAATAAGAAAACACACTCGTTGCAAAATTAGTTAATTATATTATGAATGCATAATATTTTTATGAACCAATGTTCATAATTGTTTTAGACACAAGAAATCCTATCACGACGTATCGAAATAGGATTTCAAAAACATTAAAAAATGTTATTTATTTTACATACTGAATTTTCTCAGAAACTTCGCTTTTACTATCAAAGAAACCTTGATCTGTCATCCATTTATCACTGTATATTTTACTCATATATCTTGATCCATGATCTGGAAAAACAACAACTACTTTATCTCCTGTTTTAAACGCTCCTTCTTCACTAAGTTGTTTCAATGCTTGCATTGCTGCTCCACTTGTATAACCTACAAATAAACCTTCTGTTTTAGATATTTCACGAGCTGTATGTGCACTTTCTTCATCTGTAACCTTAACAAAAGCATCTATTAAATCAAAATCTGTAGCGGTTGGTATTAAATTTTTACCTAAACCTTCAATACGATAAGGGTAAATCTCTTTATCATCAAACTCACGAGTTTCATGATATTTTTTTAATACAGAACCATAAGCATCAACACCAATAACTTTGACGTCTGGGTTTTGCTCTTTTAAATATTTAGAAATACCAGAAATTGTCCCACCTGTACCACTACAAGCCACTAAATGTGTGATTTGCCCTTCTGTTTGTTCCCAAATTTCTGGACCAGTAGAATGGTAATGTGCATCTAAATTAAGTTCATTAAAATACTGATTGATATAAACAGAACCTTTAATGTCATTGTGTAAACGTTTAGCTACTTCGTAATAAGAACGAGGGTCATCGGCTTTTACATTTGCAGGACACACATAGACTTGTGCTCCCATAGACTTTAGCATATCAATCTTGTCTGGAGATGATTTTGAACTTACAGCCAAAATACACTCATAACCTTTAATGATACTCACCATAGCAATACTAAATCCTGTATTACCAGATGTTGTTTCAATAATAGTATCGCCTGGTGATAATATGCCTTTTCTTTCAGCTTCTTCTATAATGTGAAGTGCAATTCTATCTTTTGACGAATGACCTGGATTAAAAGCTTCAACTTTTGCAAAGAAGTCTCCATCAAATCCTTCAGTCATTTTATTTAATTTGATAAGAGGGGTTTTACCTATTAATTGTAAAACGTTATCAAATACTTGTATGTCTTTTTTCATAAACGCTATTTATCAGTTTCATGTTTTTCATTTCTGAAACGTATAACCTTGCAAAATTAATACTTTTTTTTTAATTAGGCATTAATGCCTTCTAAGTCTAGTAAAAAGGCAAATTCTTGAGCATCTTCTTTTAAAGACTCAAATCTCCCAGAAGCTCCACCATGACCAGCATCCATGTTCGTATTAAAATATAACTTATTAGCATTTTTCTTTGTAGCTCTTAGCTTTGCTATCCATTTCGCAGGCTCCCAGTACTGAACTTGAGAATCATTTAGACCAGCAGTTACCAAAAGATGTGGATAATCTTGATCCACGACATTATCGTATGGAGAATAACTCTTCATATAATCATAGTAGTCTTTATCATTTGGATTTCCCCATTCATCATACTCACCTGTTGTTAAAGGAATACTATCATCTAACATAGTCGTTATAACATCTACAAAAGGTACTTGTGCAATAACTCCGTTATATAGCTCAGGTGCTTGATTAAGAATTACTCCCATCAATAAACCTCCTGCACTTCCTCCCATTGCATAACAGTGAGCTTTAGAAGTGTAATTATTGTCAATTAAATGCTTAGAGCAATCTATAAAATCTGTGAATGAATTTTTCTTTTTTAATAGTTTTCCATCCTCATACCAGTGACGTCCTAAATACTCCTCACCTCTTACGTGAGCAATCACATATATAAAACCTCTATCTAAGAGACTCAATCTAAGCGTAGAAAAATAAGGATCAATAGTAGAACCATAACTTCCGTAGGCATATTGAAGCAAAGGTGCATTGCCATCTAGTTTTGTATCCTTTCGCCTAACTAATGACATCGGTATTTTTGTTCCATCACCAGCGGTTGCCCATAAACGTTCAGAAACATAATTATTTTTATCAAATTTAGGATCTAGAACTTCCTGCTCTTTTTTAATGTCTCGTTCCTTCGTTCTCATATTGAAATCAATAACAGACGCAGGAGTAGTAAGTGAATTGTAACTAAATCTTAAGATTTCGGTATCAAAATCAACGTTAGTTCCTGCATTCGCAGTATAGGTTTCATTATCAAATGGCAAATAATAGTCTAGAGTTTTATCCCAACGTGTTATTCTTATTTGGTTTAACCCATTAGTGCGTTCACTAACAACCAAATAGTCCTTAAAAATTTCAATATCTTCTAGTAGCACCTCATCACGATGAGCAATAACTTCAACCCAATGCTCTATTCCAGTTTGAGTTTCTGAAGTTTTCATGAGTTTAAAATTGGTAGCTCCATCTTTATTTGTCATCATATAAAACTGATCTTCAAAATGTGATATGCTATATTCTAATCCACGAACGCGAGGTTGAAATATTTTAAAATCATCATCTGGTGTATCTGCATTTAGAATATGAAATTCATTAGTCAGTGTACTATAACAAGCAATGATGATATATTTTCGGGATTTAGTTTTATAAACTGCAGCGCCAAATGTATCATCATCTTCAGTAAATACTAAAGTATCTTGATCTTCAGAATCTCCAATTTTATGCTTAAAAATCTCATTAGAACGCAACGTTTGTTCATCTTTCTTAGCATAAAACAACGTTGAATTATCATTTGCCCAAGTTGATGAGCCTGTTGTATTTTCTATAGCGTCTGAAAAGACTTCATTGGTTATCAAACTTTTAATTTGAAGTGTATATTGTCGTCTACCTGTAAGATCCATACCAAACGTAATCATGGTATTATCTGGACTCACACTTAAACCTACTAGTCTAAAATAAGCATGACCTTCTGCCATTACATTACAATCAAAAAGCAATTCTTCATCAGCTTCAAGATTTTCTTTTCTACGCGTATAAATTGGGTAATCCTTCCCCTTTTCGTATCTAACAATATACCAATAGCCATTATATTTATAGGGTACAGATGAATCATCTTCCTTAATCCTTGCTTTCATCTCTTCAAAAAGCTGTACTTCAAAATCTTTAGTATGCGCGGTCTCTTGCTCATAATAAGCATTCTCCTCTTCTAGATAATCTAATACGTTTTGGTCATCTCGTTGGTTGAGCCAAAAATAATTATCTGTTCTTAAGTCATTATGGATTTCTAATTCCTTCGGAATTATTCTAGCTACAGGAGCTTCAATGTTCTTTTTCATATACATATCTTCGGAAAATTATGCGACAGCATTTTTCTTTTTAAAAGCGTTGCAATTTAGTAATTTTGTAATTGAAATTTTTTAATACAAAATATTATGTTTGGAGATATGATGGGAATGATGGGCAAAATTAAAGAAGCTCAAAAAAAAGTAGAAGAAACTAAAGAGCGTTTACATGGCGTTTTAATAGATATGAATAGTCATGATGAGAAAGTA
The DNA here is from genome assembly GCA_905479815.1 of uncultured Psychroserpens sp. Classification (GTDB taxonomy): domain Bacteria; phylum Bacteroidota; class Bacteroidia; order Flavobacteriales; family Flavobacteriaceae; genus Psychroserpens. The sequence continues at coordinate 380 of CAJQOA010000211.1, read as the reverse complement.
AAAGTAACTATAAGTGCAAATCGTACTTTGAAGTCTATTACTATTGATGATGAGTTACTTCAAGATAAAGATATGTTAGAGGATTATTTAATCTTAACAATTAATAAGGCTATTGCTCGCGCAACAACAGTTCATGAAGCCGAAGTTTCTGCAGTTGCTAAAGAAGGGATGCCTAATATTCCTGGAATGGATATGTTTAAATAAAAGACTATTACGCTTTTTTTTTAGATTTTAGTGAGTTTTTCTCTTAGACTAAAAACGATGCAACACCTCCAATAAACGAACATGCATCTCATCTGTATAATCGAGATGCGTCACCATACGCAACTTATTGCTTCCCATACCAATAATATGAATATCCTTATCTGATAATTGTTTTA
>CAJQOA010000210.1 GCA_905479815.1 uncultured Psychroserpens sp. | reverse complement strand
TAAGGTTGCATTTGATAAACCATCAAAAATTGGTAATAACCATTGACTTATAGGAAACGAACCAGCAGTATGATATCCTGCTGCTCCATTGAGTTGTAATTGTAAATCAGCGCCATTCATGGTTAAGAACAAACACATAAGCACAACTTCAAAATATAAAATGATGTTACCATCGCTTTTTGGCCAACCTTTCATTTCAGAACTCATAAAACGCTTAAGTTTTATGACGTTTCTTCTTATCCAGAAAATAATAACAGCTACAAGAACTGCAAATGCTAACAATTCAAAAGATCCAATTAGGATATCATAAATTTGACCAGCACCAGAAAATATTCGATGCTTACCTGTTAATCCATCAATGATAATTTCTAGAACTTCAATGTTTATGATTACAAATCCTACATAGACAATTATATGTAAAAAACCAGCAATTGGACGGGTCACCATCTTACTTTGACCTAAAGCGATTCTTGCCATGTTTTTCCATCGCTGAGGCTTATTATCACTTGTGTCTACATCTTTACCTAATTTAATATTACGAGCTAATTTTCTAACGTTATTGGCAAAATAACCAATACCTATACATAGAATTATGGCAAATAAAATTTGTGGTATATATTCCATATTGCAATTTAATTATTTTGGTCTTCTTCTTGTGATGGTGTGTAAGGTATTTCTTTTTTAGAAAGTATACGTCTGTAACGTGCAGGATGCAGCTTTATATCTCTAATTAGTTCTTCCATTTCTTTGGAAGCTGCTTCTAAATTATTGTATAAATCATCTTCTTTGAGTAGTTTCCCTAATGAGCCTTCTCCATTATTAACACTTGTCATTACTGTATTAACTGATGCTAGTGTATTATCTAACTTAGCAGCTATCGCAGTAAATTCTACAGTTTTCAAATTACTAGTAATTACAGATAAATCTTTAGTTAAAGAATCGAAATTAGTAAGTACTGATGCTAATTTAGCATCGTTTTCACCAACCAATGTATTAATAGAATACGCAACAGATTTAAACGATTTCATAGTTGCATTTAACTCTGCTATAGCACTTTTGATACCGTCATCAGATTCATCTAGTACTAGACTATTTAAGTTTATTAGGAGAGAATCTGCAGATGATAATGTCGAATCTAAGTTTTCGCTAACACCTGAAAAACTATTAGTAAGGTTGGTTACTAAATCTTCTTCAACTTCTGAAGCTATGAAATCTCCAGGTTTTGCTTTTTCACCGTCATTACTGACAATAATTGCCAAAGCATTACCTCCCATTAGTCCTGTGGCATAAAGTCTAACTTTTGTTTGTTTAGAGAATTGCAATTTATCATCTATCGTAAATGAAACTCTTGTCTTACCAGTTTCGAAATCATAAATAATCTCTTGTATTTTACCAACGTCATTACCTTTTACAGTAACTGGTGAGGCTTTTGTTAATGCGTTATAATCAAACTCTGTGTAATAGGTATTATCAGATGAAAATATATTATCACCTTTAAGATAAGTGATTAAAAATATCATTAACAAAATACCCGAAAGTACGAGTACAGCTGCTTTTATTTCTCTTGAAATTTTCAAATTTTACAATTTTGGGTTGAAACAAAATTAATAATAAAAAAACTAAGAACCTTTCTAATTAAAAATAAAGAAGTTTTCTAATTAGAGGTTGATTTTATTGCTTCGGAAACATCTATTTTAATTCCATCTTTATAAGCCACTACAAAGCAGTCTGTATACCCTTTTGAAACCGCTATAGATTGCATTTGTTTTACCTTGTTATAATCTGAAGTATAACCATAATAATATTTATAAACTTTTCCTGATTTTTCTCTTGAAATATCTGATAAGCCTTTGAAATTATAGGATTTAGGGGCTATTTCTCTAGAACTAGCTGAAATTTGCACTTTAAACACCACATTCTCTATGATTTGTGGTATACCAACAGTTTCAATAATATCAGTATCTACTTCTGTACCTTGATAAATATCTTCTCCTACATTTTGCTCTATATAAGATTTATAACCATAAATAGCTTTTTTAATACCAGAAGCCATTTTAGTTTGCCCTCCTTTTGTGTTTAAAAATTTACCTTCAGATTTATTAGTTAAAAAACCAACTTCTATAAGTACACTTGGCATATAGGTATTATGCAAAACCCATAAACTCGCTTGCTTTAAACCTCTACTTTTACGTTTGAGACCTTTTTCAAAATTATCCTCAACCATTCTTGCCAGCTTGATACTATTCTCTGTATATTCTTCTTGCAAGAAACTTAGTGTTATTAGAGATTCTGGTGAATTAGGATCAAAACCTTCGTAGTGCTTTTCATAATCTGCTTCAAGAAAAATAACTTCATTTTCCTTTTTAGCAATTTCCATATTCCGTTTTGTGTTTGCTACTCCAAGAACAAATGTTTCTGTACCTGAGGCTTGTGAGTGATGCGCATTACAATGTATAGATACAAATAAATCTGCATCTGCATCGTTTGCTATTTTTGCACGTCCTCTTAAAGTCACAAACACATCTTTCTTTCTTGTATAAATAACCTTAATGTCTTTATTCTTTTCGAGATCCTTACCTACTTGCAAAGCAATTTTTAAAGCAATGTCACTTTCTCTATAACCATTTCCTTTATTACCAGAGTCATGTCCTCCATGTCCAGCATCTACAACAACAACAAACTTATCCTTATCCTTTTGAAAAGCGTGAGCAGATGTTAAAGTACTGGTAAATAAGAAACCTACCAATACGAATATATAATGTAATGTCGTTTTCATACGTGTTTAACGTTTTATCAACTCGTTTTATTTTAAGTATCATCCTATTAGAATTTCCAATGGTTTAACACTTTTTATAAATTGAATGAATTATAAATTAATCATAAAAAATCTATGTAATTTTGGGAATTCAAAAACCGAGCCATACTTTAGCAAAAATACATTTAAAAGCATTGCAGACAAAAAGCTTACACATACTTTTTACCCTAAGTTTTACCATGTTTATTAACATGTTTTGCTTGGCTCAAGAATTGCCCAAACCTAAGGAGCCTATTAAGCCTAAGGTAGTAAATGATACTACTGTTGTAAGCATAGGCAAAATTCTTGACACTCCTAAAAATATTAAAGAGTCTGATAGTACTAAAACAGATTCAGTTCCGAAGAAAAAAGAATTCCTCACAAGTATCGTAGACTACAAAGCCAAAGATTATGTGCGATTAGATCAACGAAAAAATACGACAACCTTATATAACGAAGCAGAAGTAAACTATGGAGACATGAATATCAAAGCTGGTATTATTGTCATAAGTCACGGTGATGATTTAGTATATGCAGGACGTCTAAAAGATAGTTTAGGTAATTATTCTCAATCTCCAGTATTTACTCAAGGACAAAGTATAGTAGAGCCAGACTCTATTATTTTTAACACTGTCAATAAAAAAGCTATTATTTTTAATTCCAAAACGGAACAAAGTGGAGGCACTATCATTGCCGAAAAAACCAAAATGGAAAATGACTCTACGTTATTTATACAAAACGGAAAATTCACGACCTCTGAAAATCTTGATGACCCAGAATACTATTTTTTAATGCGAACTGCTAAAGTAGTACCTGGAGTAAAAGTTGTAACTGGCTTTACTAACTTGTTCATTTATGATGTACCCACACCAATTGGTTTGCCTTTTGCTTATTTTCCTATGTCTAAAAAGCAATCGTCTGGTATAATTATGCCAACACCTGGTCAAGAACTAGCAAATGATAGAGGGTATTTTTTACAAAATGGAGGGTATTACTTTGCTATTAGTGATTATCTAGATTTAGCGGTTTTAGGAGATTATTATACGAACGGTAGTTATGGTTTACGTTTAGAATCTAATTATGCTATGCGTTATAAGTATAGAGGGAATTTAAGTTTTAGATATGAAAATTTAATTAATAGCGAACCTGGTTTTCCTGATTTTGCTAAGTCAACGATTTATAATATTCGCTGGTCACACGCTCAAGATGGAAAAGCAAATCCAAGTTCGAGGTTTTCAGCATCTGTAAATTTAGGTAGTAGTCAATATTTTAGACAATCAATCAATCAACTTAATTTGGCAAGTACTCAAAATAATACTTTAGCCTCGTCTATCTCTTATTCTAAAACGTTTAAAGGAGAGCCACAAGTAAATATGAATGTAACAGCAACGCATTCTCAAAACACCAATACACAGGCTATTAATATGACCTTACCAACAGTACAAGCGAGTGTTGGTAGAATGTTTCCTTTTGCCCCAAAAACAGGGACTAAAAAGGGGATTATTCAAAATATTAACTTTCAATATAATGTAAGGGGAGAAAACAGAATTCAAACTACAGACTCCTTATTTTTTAAAGCAGAAATGTTCGATGATGCAAGAATTGGTACTCTACATTCTATTCCAGTATCTACAAACTTCAAAGTGTTTAAATACTTTAGCATGAGTGCTGGTATGAATTTTGAAGAAAATTGGACGTTTAATACTGTCAATAAATTCTCTGATGATGATGGCACAGTTATTACCGAAGATTTAAACGGGTTTGATCGCTTTTTCACGTATAACTTTAGTACAAGCATTGGAACTACAATTTATGGTATGTTTGGAAAAGAAGATAGTGAGTCTAGAATTCAGCAAGTTAGACACGTGATGCGTCCATCTATAAGTTACAACATCAACCCAGCCTTTGATCAATATTACGATACATTTGAAATCATCGATGCCGATGGTACAACTCTGGGAGAATCTGAAAGAGAAGAATTTACAAGGTTTGAAGGCTCTTTATTTGGAACACCTAACAAGAATTTTTCTAGTTCAATGGGGATTTCATTGGGTAATAATTTTGAAGCAAAGGTTAGAGACAGAGATAGTACAGCTACAGAATCAAAGAAAGTTAAGTTGTTAAATAACTTAAACTTTTCTACGTCTTATAATTTTGCTGGTGACTCTTTAAAATGGAGTCCGCTACGTGTTTCTGGTGGTACAACGATACTAAAAGATAAGATGAATATTAACTTTGGTATGGTATTAGATCCTTACGCGCTAGACAATAACAACAATAAAATTGAACAATTTAATATTAAAAATGGTGGAAGTTTATTTAGACTAACATCTGCTAATTTAAATCTTAGTTACTCCATTTCTAGCAAAGAATTTGAAGGTGATGGCCAAACTGATGATCCTGCATTACAGGATAACTTAAGAAGTGGTGGACGAGCAGATGATTTATTTGGAAGACCTCAGGATTTTGCAGACCAACGTTTGGGTGATGATAATGACTCAAAAGACAAAAAAGAAGTAGAATCAGACCTTTATAATTATAAAATACCATGGAGCTTGCGACTAGCTTATGCTGTTAATTATGGTAATTCTGCAAGACAAAATGCAATAACAAGTAACTCTTTAATGTTCTCAGGAGATATAGAATTATCTCCAAAATGGTCAGTAGGTGCTTCATCTGGTTATGATTTTGTTGGTAAAGGCTTTACACAAACTCAATTACGTTTTGAACGCGACTTATTAAGTTGGAGAATGAATTTCACTTGGGTACCTTTCGGGCCTTATAACCAATGGAATTTCTTTATAGGTATCAAATCAAGCTTACTTAAAGATCTTAAATACGATAAACGTAAACAAAGAGATCAACAATTATAATTTTCAAAATCATGAAGACCATCATCAATACATCTAATGCTCCTGCTCCAATTGGGCCATATAATCAAGCTGTTTTAACAGGAAACACGTTATATACATCAGGACAAATTGCAATTAATGTAAAATCTGGTGAATTGGTTTTAGATTCTATTTCTTCGGAAACGGAGCAAGTCATGCAAAATCTGAAAGCAGTACTAGAAGCTGCAGATATGACTTTTGAAAACGTCATTAAATCGTCAATCTTTATTAGCGACATGAATAACTTTAGTCACATCAACGATATCTATAGCAAATACTTTAATGCCGAAACTGCTCCTGCTCGTGAAACTGTAGAAGTTGCTAATTTACCTAAGTTTGTCAATGTTGAAATTAGTATGATCGCTGTCAAATAAGAGGCTTTAAGAGTTATAAACAATCATTTCTTAAGAACTTCATTTTAATACTGTTTTATAATTGCCTCAAGACATTACTTTTGAAGCAAATTAATAAAATACCTAATTATGCTTAAAAATCTACTTATTTCTACTGCCCTACTTTTAACAAGCACTATTGTTATTGCTCAAAAGGATTTTGAAAAATCCTTAGACTCTCTTCAAACTTTAGATGATGTCAATTTATTCTTTAAAAAGAATAAAACTATCAAAGGCAAGGTGATTGTTTTTAATGAAGAAAAACACAAGACTCGTATGGCAGAAGACATCCTCAAAATGAGTATTGGTTCTAAAAAATATTTTAAAGATGCACCTCAAAAAACCTACTATAAGGTTATTGAAAAGAATGAAATACCATATTACAGAGTTAGTTGCGTCTATTTAGATAGCAACAAAAAATCAATTAGCGATATCAATAGTATTAGAAATCAAGTCATTTCTAAATACCATGATGGCTATAGGTTTACAGACTTAGCAAAGCAATTCTCTATGGATAATACCGCAAAGCAAGGTGGTGACTTAGGTTGGTTTACAAATGGGGATTTACATCCAGAATTTGAAATACCTGTTATTGAAGGAAACCATACAAAAGGTGATATTTTCACAATAGACATCCCAGAAATTAACGCGTATTATGTTGTTCTTGTTACACAAGACAAACGTTTAATTAAAGAATCTAAAGTTTTAAAAGTAACTGAGCCAAGAAAATAATGCAACTCTTCTATAATCAAGACTTAACGCAAAATGATACTGAGATTCGCTTTACTAAAGAAGAGAGCAGACATGTTGTAAAAGTGTTACGAAAGTCTATTGGTGATGTATTGCATATTACAAATGGTGTTGGTTGGTTGTTTACTGCAGAAATTACGCTTGCAGAGATAAAAAACTGCGTAGCTAAAATAACATCTAGCACACTGCAACCCGAAAGAAGTTATAAACTTCATTTGGCTGTAGCTCCTACAAAGATGAATGATCGTTACGAGTGGTTTTTAGAAAAAGCTACGGAAATTGGAATAGACACCATCACGCCTATTATATGTGACAATAGCGAACGTAAAATCATTAAAGCAGATCGTTATGAGAAAATCTTGCAATCTGCAATGAAACAGTCCTTACATTGTTATTTGCCAAAACTCAATGAAACCATCTTATACAAAGAATTTATAGCTCAAGATTTCAGTGGACAAAAATTCATTGCGCATTGCGAAGAGGGTGATAAAAAATCTTTAAAACAAAGCCTAAAACCAAGTCAAGATATTATTATTTTAATTGGTCCAGAAGGTGATTTTAACACTAAAGAAATCGAGTTAGCACTACAACACAACTTTAATCCTGTTACGCTTGGCGAGACACGTTTACGAACCGAAACCGCAGCTATTGTTGCCTGTCATTCTGTTGCATTTATCAATGAACTATAAGATTACTTGATTAGCTCCAACAGTCTTTAAATCAGAATTTTGAATTATTAAAATTATTTTTAATTCATCATTTATATTCACAACCTCTGGAATGATTATCGTTTGTGATCCTGATTTGTTTTTAAGTGACATCACATCCTCTAAAACTACAATATTTGAGTTTTTTAAAGTTCGGTTTCTGTTTTCACCACGTTGAATTTTTGTAACACGTTCTTTAATAACCAAAGCGACCTTGAATACTTTGTTTTTTATTGTTCCAGATATAGAATAATTGAACGTTATCTTATCTTCTAGAGTCTTAATTTCTGAAATATCAATTTTATTTTCTGCAGAAATTTTCCCATATTGTTTTAATTTAGATGCCATCACATTAGCATTAGAACCTACAAAATGTTCTTGACCATTTATAACAACTTGAGGTGTATAAATAGAGCTGCTATTGAATTTTTGTCCGTAATCACGTTGTTTCTTAGAAAACTCCGCTTTACTAAAAGGGTCTTTCCATCCAATATAATTCCAATAATCAACATGATAAGACAGCGCAATTACTTTACTATTTGTATCATTAGCTTGAATTTGAGTCAATAATTCATCTGCTGGCGGACAACTAGAGCACCCTTGTGAAGTAAAAAGCTCAAGCACTATAACTGGTGGATAAACTTCTGTTTTTTCCGAAGAGAAAAATAAAGATGTTATAAATAAAGATAAAAGGATATGTTTCATTTACTTAAATTTTTAATTACATAAAAAATAAATTATAAATTCTGCGTAAATCAACCGTTACGCTATCGTATAAAAAACTTCATTTCTGTTTAAAAGCAATAAATTAACTTTATTTATACTCGTTTCATATTTTATAATTTCTATTTTTGAAATATGACCTTTAGTTCGAAATATTTTAAGATGCTTACAGTAGCATTGACGCTTGTGATAAGTTTAACAGCTATTACAGCTAATGCGCAGGACTTGGCAATTGTAAAATACAAAGGTGGTGGTGATTGGTACAGTAATCCTACTGCGCTTCCAAACCTTATTAGTTATTGCAATGCGAATATTAATACAAAAATGAACACAAAGCCTCAAGTTGTTGAGATTGGTAGTATTGATATTTTTCAATTCCCAATGCTACACATGACTGGTCATGGTAACGTGTTTTTCTCTGACGAGGATGCAGAAAATCTAAGGAAATATTTAATATCTGGCGGATTCTTGCATATTGATGATAATTACGGAATGGAACCATACATCAAAAAGGAACTCAAAAAAGTCTTTCCAAATCTAGAGTTACTAGAATTACCTAAGAACCATAAGATTTTTAATACCGCATATAAATTCCCTGCTGGTTTACCTAAAATTCATGAGCACGATGGCAAACGACCACAAGCTCTAGGTCTATTTCATAAAAACAGACTCGTTTTACTTTTTACATTTGAATGTGATCTTGGTGATGGTTGGGAAGACCCAGAAGTTCATAACGATCCTGCAGATGTTAGAGAGAAAGCATTAAAAATGGGAGCTAACATTGTAAAATATGCTTTTGAGAATTAAAATATGATGAATAAAAATATTATTAAATGTATCGCAATGTTAATGGTGAGTTTTTTTATTGCCATTCCGTTATCGCGTATAAACAGTCATACTTATACGCTTGGAGTATCTAATGTTTATAAACCTTCAATACTATGCCCAATGGATTTTAATTATGATCTAAATCAAGGTTACGAGTTTAATGAATTAGAAAACTATTAGTTTCATTAAGCTTAGCAAAACAACTTCAAATGCAATTAGACCACTACTCTACTAGCTTTAATAATCACACATTCCCAATCACCGTTATTTGTGAAAACGTAACCAATGCTCCAAATATTGGCAGCTTGTTTAGAACTGGAGATGCTTTTGGTATTGAGGAGTTGATATTTTGTGGAGAAAACATTCCCTTAGGTAGAAAGATGACAAAAACATCCAGAGCTACTGAGAAGGCTGTTAATTACCGATTAGAAAGCAACGCCTTGGGTGTCGTCAATGAGTTAAAAAGTAACGATTATTTTATAATTGCACTTGAAATCACATCAAAAAGCGAGGCATTGGTTGATTTTAAATTTCCGAAGAACAAACCCATAGCATTACTTATTGGTGATGAAAATTTTGGAGTATCTGACGCTATTCTAGATTTGAGTGACGCGATAATTCATATAGACATGTTTGGTCAAAATAGCAGCATGAATGTCGTACAAGCCACAAGTGTAGCCTTGTACGAAATAACCAAACAACTTAAACAGTCTTAACTAAAGTCTTTATATATTTACTTCATGAATTCTAGAACTATAGCATACGGAATACTAAGAGCAGTTGGAATTATTACCGCTATCGCATTAGTCTTGTACTTCTTATACGAAATACAATCTGTCATTGTCTACATACTCATCGCTGGAGTCATATCACTTATTGGAAGACCAATTGTGCTATTTTTAAGACGACGATTAAAGTTCAATAATACCATTGCTGTTGTTGCAACCATGATCTTTTTAGTGGGCATTTTCGCAGGAATAGTAAGTTTGCTAATCCCGCTTTTAGTAGAACAAGGCCAAAATCTATCCTTATTAGACATAGAACAACTTAAAGGAAATATAGAGTCGTTGTACACAGAAACCATTACGTACTTAGAAATTAATCATATCGACGCAGAGCAAGCCATCAAAGAGTCTAAAGTGTTATCGAGCATGGATTATAGCATCATTCCAAATTTCCTTAACAGTATTGTTTCTGGGTTAGGTAGTTTCAGTATTGGTCTAATGTCTGTTTTATTTATTGCTTTTTTCTTCTTGAAGGATAGTAATTTATTTCAACAAGGCATACTAACCTTTGTACCAAATAACAAAGAATCAAATACAAAACGGTCTATGGTTAAAATTTCAGATTTACTATCTCGTTATTTTGTTGGGCTATTTCTACAAATATTTATTCTATTTGTTATTTACACAATAGGTTTACTAATTATTGGTATTGAAAACGCTGTAGTTATTGCCTTTTTATGCGCTCTAATAAATCTAATACCATATTTAGGACCATTGATTGGAGGCGCGATTATGATGCTTTTAGTAATGACAAGTAATCTTGGAGAAAGCTTTAGTGACGTTGTTTTGCCTAAATTATTGTACACCTTTATAATTATAGCAATTGCACAGTTGGTTGATAATTTCTTTAGTCAGCCGTATATATTTTCTAAAAGTGTAAAATCACATCCTTTAGAGATTTTCTTAATTATAATAATTGCTGGTCTTCTTTTTGGAGTTGTTGGTATGATTGTCGCTGTTCCATTCTATAC
>CAJQOA010000209.1 GCA_905479815.1 uncultured Psychroserpens sp. | reverse complement strand
GATTCTATTTGCTTCGGAAAGTCTAAACTCACCAAAATAACTTCAACATTTTTAGTTGAGTAATTAACGTTTAATTCTTCAAAATACGGCAACTCTTTGACACAAGGCGCACACCATGTTGCCCAGAAATTGACAACATATGTCTTTTTAGAATCCTTAGATTCTAGATACGTTTCGAGTTGATTAAAATTAAACGTTTTTAAACCCTTAGTTGATGTACTAATATCTTTTTCTTGGGACGAATTAACCTGTGCTGTTATATTTCCGAAGTAAAAAAACAAAAGGACTAAAGTGATCATTCTAAAATTCATAATTTAAAGTTAGTAATCAAAAAATGGACATTAATAACTTTAACAAAAAATTAGAATCTAAGTTCTAAAAACACATTACATTTGTATATACAATTATTGTATGTAAAAGAGTTAAATGAAAAAATTAAACGAAAGATTAAAAACCAAAGTAGATTTACCATTATCTAGGCAAACTCTAATAACTATTTTTTTGACAAATACCATCATCAAAACTGGATTATTGAGTGTGCTCAAACCTCACGACTTATCTCTAGAACAGTTTAATGTATTGAGAATTTTAAGAGGCCAAAAAGGAAACCCACTCAATCTACAAGATGTTCAAGAACGCATGGTTAATAAAATGAGTAATACAACGCGCTTAGTAGACAAGTTGATATTAAAGAATTTTGTAAAAAGAACAGAGTGCAAAAAGAACAGACGTAAAATTGAGATATACATAACCAAGTTAGGTCTAGATAAATTAGCAGAACTAGATAGTAAAGTTGATGCAACCGAAGAAAAAGCGACCTCAAAACTAACAACAATAGAACTAAAGGAATTAAATAGATTATTACATAAAATTCAATAAATCCACAACAAATTTAAACACAAAACAATGAAAACAAATTTTTTAAAATCAGCATTCATCTTAGTATTAGCAATATCATTTGCGTCTTTTACTACAATTATCAAAAAAGAATTAAAAGTAAAAGAATCAAATGTAGCTTGGAAAGGTTATAAAGTAACGGGTTCTCATGAAGGAACTATCAACCTTGTTGATGGCTCACTTTCATTTGAGAACGATGTTTTAACTGGAGGTAACTTTAATATTGATATGACGTCAATAAACGTTACAGACTTAAAAGCAGGTAAAGGAAAAGAGAAACTAGAAGGACATTTAAAATCTGACGATTTCTTTGGTACTGAAAATCATAAAAACGCTACACTAACTATTACTAATGTAGAAGGAAAAGCTGATTCATACAAAGTGACCGGAGATTTAATGATTAAAGGTAAAACGAACCCAATTACTTTTGAAATGACTATTACTGATAACATGGCAGTTGCAAAATTAAAAGTAGACAGAACAAAATATGATATCAAATATGGGTCTGCTAGCTTTTTTGACGGATTAAAAGACAAAGCAATCTATGATGAGTTCGATCTAAATGTAACAATGAAGTTTTAAGAAATTTTGGTTAATAGCAACATTTAGTCAGTTAAAGATTTCCATTAATTTGGGAATCTTTTTCATTTTTATCAATTTAAGTTTGAAAACTAAATTATGATTTCTATATTTGACTTTTACAAAACTATGAACTTAAACTTAAATCATACTTGGTGGTGGACGTCTCGAAACTCAATATTCGTGAACTAACCCTATAGGTATATTTAAAAAATATAAATAAAAAGGCTTGTCATTCACGACAAGCCTTTTTTTATTGCATAAAAATGAAAACATTTAGCTTATACACCCATTACAAGAAAATACTAGCAGACACCATTACACCTGTGAGTATTTACTTAAAAATCAGGGATAAATTCCCAAATAGTATTCTTTTGGAGAGTAGTGATTACCATGCCAATGATAATAGTTTCTCTTACATTTGTTTCAATCCAATAGCGTCTATTAAAGTAGATAAAGATGTCATAGAACAGCACTATCCTGATGGAAGTTCTAAAACTAATAACGCTTTAAACATTTCTGTTACTGAAGAAATTCACAAATTCACAAAACGCTTTAAAGTCAACTCAGACGAAGAATTTAAGTTTATTAATAATGGCATTTTTGGTTACACAGCTTACGATGCCGTTAAATATTTTGAGGATATTGAAATCAGCAAAAAACCAGATTCTCTAGATATTCCAGATATTTTTTATGCGGTTTATCAAAACATCATTGCTATTAATCATTTTAAAAATGAAGCCTATGTTTTTGCACATTGTTTTGAAGCCGAAAACAATATTGATGAAGTTTTACAACTCATAGGTTCTCAAAATTTTGCATCATATACTTTTAAAACAGACTCAGACATTTCATCAAACCTTACTGATGAAGAATATAAAAGCCATGTCGATTTAGCAAAAAAACATTGTGCTAGAGGCGATGTATTTCAATTGGTACTATCAAAAAAATTCTCACAAGCCTTTAAAGGTGATGAGTTCAATGTATACAGAGCGCTGCGAAGTATTAATCCATCTCCATACCTATTTTATTTTGACTACGGAAATTTTAAAATCTTTGGGAGTTCACCAGAAGCACAACTTGTTGTCAATAAATCTATTGCAGAAATTCATCCCATCGCTGGAACATTTAAGAGGACAGGAAACGATGAAGAAGATCAAAAATTAGCAAAAAAACTAGCCGAAGACGATAAAGAAAATGCAGAACATGTTATGCTTGTTGATTTAGCAAGAAATGATTTAAGTAGACATGGAAGTCAGGTAAAAGTAGAAACCTACAGAGAAGCACAGTTCTTTTCTCATGTCATACACTTAGTTAGTAAAGTTACAGGAAAGGTGCATGACAATACTGCGACTATGCAAGTTGTTGCAGATACATTTCCTGCTGGAACCCTAAGTGGTGCTCCAAAACATAAAGCTATGCAATTGATTGAGAAATATGAAAAAACGAGTAGAGCTTTTTATGGAGGCGCAATTGGCTTCATGGATTTTAATGGTAATTACAATCATGCAATCATGATTAGAACCTTTATGAGTAAAAACCATGAACTACATTGGCAAGCAGGTGCAGGATTGGTATCAAAATCAAATCCAGAAAGCGAATTACAAGAGGTATATAACAAATTAGGAGCTTTAACAAAGGCCATTGAAATGGCAGAAGACATATGAAAGTATTAGTAATAGATAACTACGACAGTTTTACATATAATTTAGTTCACTACTTAGAAGATTTAAATTGTGAAGTCACTGTCAAACGTAATGACAAACTCTCGCTTGAAGAAGTCGATGCGTTTCAAAAAATTGTGCTCTCGCCAGGTCCAGGTATTCCTGATGAAGCTGGATTATTAAAAGCCATCATAAAAAGGTATGCTCCAACAAAAAGCATTTTAGGTGTTTGCCTTGGACAGCAAGCTATAGCGGAAGTTTTTGGTGGCTCGCTTATCAATTTAGAAGACGTCTATCATGGTGTAGCAACTCAAGTCGATATTACGGTTGATGATGAACAATTGTTTACTAACATGGATAAAACTATAGAAGTAGGTAGATACCACTCATGGGTTGTTAATCCAAATTTGCCAGAGGTTTTAGAAGCGACTTCTTTTGATAGCAACGGACAAATAATGTCTTTACGTCATAGATTTTATGATGTTAAAGGTGTACAATATCATCCAGAAAGTGTCTTAACACCTAATGGAAAGCAAATTTTAGAAAATTGGATCAAGAGTTAATATGAAACACATACTAAACAGATTAATAAACCACGAGAGCATCTCTAGCCAAGAAGCAAAAAATGTATTGGTTAATATTTCCGAAGGAAAATACAACCAAAGTCAAATTGCATCTTTTCTTACGATTTATATGATGCGAAGTATCACTCTAGAAGAATTACAAGGCTTTCGTGATGCATTATTAGAACTTTGTATTCCTGTAGATTTATCAGATTTTAATGCCATTGATTTATGCGGAACAGGTGGTGACGGAAAAGACACATTTAATATCTCAACCTTGTCTTCTTTTATAACTGCTGGTGCTGGAGTAAAAGTAGCTAAGCATGGAAATTATGGAGTATCCTCAGCTTCGGGTTCATCTAATGTTATGGAGGCTTTAGGAATACATTTTTCTAACAAATCAGATTTTTTAAAATACGCAATAGACCAAGCAGGAATTTGTGTTTTACACGCACCTTTATTTCATCCTGCAATGAAAAACGTGGCTCCTATTCGCAAAGAATTAGGTGTTAAAACCTTTTTCAATATGTTGGGACCTATGGTAAATCCTTCTTTTCCTAAAAATCAAATGGTTGGCGTTTTTAACTTAGAATTACAACGTATTTATGGATACCTATATCAAAATACAGATAAGAATTACAGCATAGTACATGCGCTGGACGGTTATGATGAAATTTCTTTAACCGGAAACACAAAAATCATTTCTAACGCAACCGAAACGATGTTAAGTCCCTCAGATTTAAATGTCAAACAAATAGAACAATCAGAAATATTTGGAGGGTCGACAGTAAAAGCTGCAGCTAAGATTTTTAAAAATATAATTAACGGAAAAGGTACAGATGCCCAAAACAATGTCGTTTGTGCCAATGCTGGATTAGCAATTGCAACCGTAAATGGAATATCACATTTAGACGGATTTCAATTAGCAAAAGAAAGTCTAGAAAGTGGCAGAGCAAAAGCTAGTTTAGAGCGATTAATAGAATTAAGCAAATAATGGATATTTTAACCCGAATAGTAAACGATAAACGCATTGAAGTTAATCTTCGTAAGCAACTCATTCCTGCTAAGCAATTAGAACAATTAGCCCTTTTTGAGCGTGATACGGTTTCATTGGCGAGTAAATTACGAGAAAGCAATACAGGAATTATTGCAGAACACAAGAGGCGCTCTCCTTCAAAGCAAGTCATCAATCATGACTTAAACGTTTTTGATGTTGCTCAAGGTTATGAAAACGCAGGTGTTTGCGGAATGTCTGTTTTAACCGATGGAAAATATTTTGGTGGTAGTCTTGATGATCTTTTAACCGCTAGAGCAAGTTGTAATTTACCGTTATTAAGAAAAGAATTCATCATTGACGAGTATCAAATCATAGAAGCTAAAGCTTATGGAGCTGATGTTATTTTATTGATAGCTGCTATTTTAAGTCAGGCAGAAATCAAGCAATTTTCTGAATTAGCAAAACAACTACATTTAGATGTATTGCTTGAAGTTCATAATGAAGATGAATTACATAAATCAATTATGCCAAGTATAGATATGCTTGGTGTTAATAATAGAAATTTAAAAACATTTGAAGTCAGTTTAGAAACGAGTAAACACTTGAGTAAATTAATCCCTAATGATTTTGTAAAAATATCTGAAAGCGGCATTAGTAATATTGAAGCCATAAAAACCTTACAACCTTATGGTTATAAAGGCTTTTTAATTGGAGAGAATTTCATGAAAACTAATAATGCAGGAGACAGTGCTGCTCAATTTATAAAAGATTTACAATTATGAAATTAAAGGTCTGCGGAATGAAAAATAAAGACAACATTATAAATGTTGCTCAATTAAATCCAGATTTTATGGGTTTCATTTTCTACAAGAATTCGCCACGCTATTTTAATAGTACTATTCCAGAATTGCCCGAGAACATTAAAAAAATTGGTGTATTCGTCGATACAACTTTTGATTACATAAAAGGAATTGTGCACAAACATAATTTACAAGGTGTGCAATTACATGGTAAAGAATCTCCAGAACTATGTAAAAAACTACAAGATCTAAATTGCATCGTAATAAAGGTGTTTTCTATAAAAGACACCTTTGACTTTAATAATTTAGAGCCTTACGAAGACGTTTGTGATTACTATTTATTCGATACAAAAGGGAAACAACCAGGAGGAAATGGTTTCGCTTTTGATTGGCGTGTTTTAAAAAAATACTCATCTATAAAACCATTTTTTTTAAGTGGTGGTATTGGACCTAATGAATTAGACAATGTATTATCATTTCTAAAAACACCTGAAGCAGTTTTTTGCCACTCACTAGATTTAAACAGTAAATTCGAAACGAACTCAGGTTTAAAAAATACAGAAAAATTAAAAGCATTTAAAGACCAACTTATAGCGAACAACTATGACGTATAATATTAACAACAAAGGCTATTATGGAGAATTTGGAGGTGCATATATCCCAGAAATGCTCTATCCTAATGTAGAAGAATTACGACAAAACTATCTCAAAATAATGGCAGAGCCTTCTTTTAAAGAAGAATTTGATCAGTTATTAAAAGATTATGTCGGTCGTCCTTCTCCACTCTATTTTGCCAAACGATTATCAGAAAAATACAATACCAAAATATATCTAAAACGAGAAGATTTAAACCACACAGGTGCTCATAAAGTCAATAATACAATTGGTCAGATTTTAATGGCACAACGTTTAAATAAAACTAGAATTATTGCTGAAACTGGAGCAGGACAACATGGTGTTGCTACAGCAACAGTTTGCGCACTCATGGGAATGGAGTGTATCGTTTACATGGGAGAAATTGACATTGCTAGACAAGCACCAAACGTTGCACGAATGAAAATGTTGGGTGCAGAAGTAAGACCAGCACTTTCAGGAAGTCGCACATTAAAAGATGCAACCAACGAGGCCATTCGTGATTGGATTAACAACCCTGTAGACACACATTACATTATTGGAAGTGTCGTAGGACCTCATCCATATCCTGATATGGTTGCTCGTTTTCAATCAGTAGTTTCCGAAGAAATCCAATGGCAACTAAAAGAAAAAGAAGGTACTACAAAACCAGATTATGTTATTGCATGTGTTGGTGGAGGCAGTAATGCTGCTGGTGCTTTCTATCATTACTTAGAAGATACAGATGTTAAACTAATAGCTGTTGAGGCAGCAGGAAAAGGAATACATAGTGGCGAAAGTGCAGCAACATCCGTTTTGGGTCGTGAAGGTATTATTCATGGTAGCAAGACCTTGTTAATGCAAACTAATGACGGACAAATAACTGAACCCTACTCCATTTCGGCAGGTTTAGATTATCCAGGCGTTGGACCAATGCATGCCCATTTATATAAGACTGGTCGTGCTGAGTTCATGTCTATCACAGATGATGAAGCCATGAAATCTGGATTAGAATTAAGTCAATTAGAAGGTATTATTCCTGCTATTGAAACCTCACATTCTTTAGCGATTTTTGATCATAAAAAATTTAAAGAAGATGATGTTGTTGTGATTAATTTATCAGGTCGAGGCGACAAAGATTTACAAAATTATATAGATTATTTTAAATTATAAGTGATTATAAAATGAATCGAATTCAATCAAAATTACAAGAAGACAAAAAACTCTTATCCATTTACTTTTCCGCAGGCTATCCTCG
Organism: uncultured Psychroserpens sp.; assembly: GCA_905479815.1. GTDB lineage: Bacteria > Bacteroidota > Bacteroidia > Flavobacteriales > Flavobacteriaceae > Psychroserpens. Next base: position 21,789 of record CAJQOA010000209.1, on the reverse strand, counting down.
TCTAGAGGACACAAAAGAAATTATAGAAAGCTTGGAGAAAAATGGAGTTGATATGATAGAGATAGGGTTACCTTTTAGTGACCCACTAGCAGATGGCCCAACCATACAAGCTAGTTCTACTCAAGCTTTAAAAAACGGAATGACTACCGAAACGCTCTTTAATCAATTAAAAGATATTCGTGAAACCGTTTCTATTCCTTTAATTATAATGGGGTATTTCAACCCAATGCTACAATATGGAGTAGAAGCCTTTTGTAAAAAGTGTCAAGAAATTGGTATCGACGGACTCATTATTCCAGACCTTCCAGTAGATGTTTACAATGAACAATACAAGTCCATTTTTCAGAAATATGATTTGATTAATGTGTTTTTAATAACGCCACAAACGTCAATAGAGCGCATTAACTTTATTGATTCCATTTCCGAAGGTTTTATATACATGGTTAGTAGTGCAAGTGTTACAGGAAGCAGTTCTGGTTTTGGAGATGAACAAACTTCATATTTTAAACGCATAGCAGATATGAATCTTAATAACCCGCAAATTGTAGGTTTTGGGATTTCTAATAACGAAACGTTTACACAAGCTACTAAATTTGCAAAGGGTGCAATTATTGGTAGTGCATTTATAAAGCATTTATCAAATTTTGGTATAGATAAGATTAAAACGTTCACTGATTTAATATTGAAAAACAAATAACATGTATTGGTATTTGCAAGTAATTCGATATAACTACGCTAATTTCTCAGGACGTGCAAGACGAAAGGAATATTGGATGTTTGTTTTAGTACAGGTTATCATTTTTATAATAGTCATGATGTACGCATCTCTTGTAGATGATTTTTTTGACACTCCTGTTGTTGGATCTGTTTTAGGCGTGTATATTCTAGCAACATTGATTCCTTGGTTGGCGTTAAATGTGAGACGCCTTCATGATATTGGCAAAAGTGGTGGCTATATCTTTATTAATCTTATTCCAATAATTGGTCGTATTTGGTATATTGTTCTCGTTGCAACAGAAGGAGAATATGGAGCTAATTACTATGGTCCAGATCCAAAAGGAGATCCTTTTGATGAGATTGATGATATAGGAGATTCTGAATTAGAGTTTTAAAAAAGCTATTATCTTTAAAGTGTATAACACGACATCTAAAGTTCTTATATCTATGCGTTTTTATTATTTTTTTATTTTGGTTTTTATTAGTTTACTTCTTTTTAATTGTAAACCTAAAAAGCAAAAAATTGATAATTCAGCTGAAAAACAACTTGCAGAATCTAAGATTACTGATTCTTTAATAAACTACCCATATATTGACGGAATTTGGATTACAGTAAAGACAAACAACAAGGAAAAAGTAGCGTCTATAATTGGGTTAGATGAATACGAAACTATAAATTGGAAATACGGTTTTAAGAGCGCAAAAAATAATTATCGTCCAGAAAGCCGCGTCTTTATCTCGCCTATTATAAACGATCAATGGGTACTGATTTCTGGATATAATTTACCACACCCTATTAATGATGACTTTGACAGTTTTTTAAATAGATTAAGTTTAGAATTTGGTGAAGCACATTACTATTTAAATCACGAAAAAACATATTGTATCGCAAAATCTAAAAACGGGATTTTAGAACGCTTTATTCGCTATCATGATATTAGAGATCTTATAGAAAAAGGCACTCCAACAGAAGCTGAGAAGCACATTAAAATGAAAAGCATTAGCGTGACTTACGATTATAATGAAGCCTTAACAAAAGAGTATATTAATAGTCCTTCTAAATTTAAAAAAAAATATAAGCATGTTAATTATGAAGTTGAAATTGTAGGTGTCACCGAAGTTTATTTGGCTGACACCATTTCTTGGCCAGGAAAAGATTATGTTGCTAAAATTTCTAAGTTGTGGAGTTTTAATCCTAAAACAATGAAAGATAGCAATTACACTTCAAAGGGTCTTGGCTTGTATGGAAAAATAAATAATAAGTTTTAATCTAATAATTATGTCACTTAACATCGTTTTATTTGAGCCAGAAATCCCAAACAACACTGGTAACATTGGTAGATTAGCCTTAGCGTCTGGTTCTAAATTACATTTGGTTAAACCGTTTGGTTTTGAAATAAGTGATAGTCGTTTAAAACGTGCTGGGTTAGATTATTGGCAACATTTAGATGTTATAATTTATGACTCCATTGAAGATTTTTTTAACAAAAATAAAGACGCCAAATTTGCGTTCTTTTCTAGTCATGGTAAGCAACCACATTGGGATATCAAATTTGAGGGCGATCTTTTTCTTATCTTCGGAAAAGAATCTGCTGGTTTACCTAAATCTATAATTGAAAATCATAAAGAGCAGCTCTACAAAATACCATTGTACAGTGATCATATAAGAAGTTTGAATTTAGCAAATGCCGTAGCTATTGTTATTTACGAAGGCTTAAAACAATTGCAATAATCAAAATATGTTAACAAAACGCGCTAAATTTTATCGACTTTTTTCAGAGTATTTTCAAATTGCCTTAGGCATTATACTAGCTAGTATTGGTCTAAAAGCTTTTTTATTACCTAACGGGTTTATGGATGGTGGTGTTACAGGTATTGCGCTTTTAGTAAATAGTTTCGTAGACATCAACATATCATATTTACTTATTGCTTTTAGTATTCCTTTCTTAATAATAGGCTATTTTACAGTATCAAAGCGAATCATTTTAAAGTCAATTATAAGTATTTTAGGATTAGCCCTTTTTATTCATTTTGAAAATTTTGAGATTATTACTGAAGATAAACTTCTCATATCCATTTTTGGCGGCCTCTTTCTTGGTGCTGGAATAGGAATCGCCATTCGTAACGGTTCTGTTTTAGATGGCTCAGAAATTTTAGGTGTTTTTATAAACGATAGATTTGGAATCAGTATTGGCAAAGTCATTTTAGTCTTCAATGTCATATTATTCGCGATTACCGCTTTTTTGATTTCAACAGAAATTGCGATGTATTCAATTCTTACTTATATTGTGACTGCGAAAGTCACTGACTTAGTTATTGAAGGGTTTGAAGATTTTATTGGTGTTACTATCGTATCAAAAGACTACGAAAAAATAAAAATCGCTATAATCACTGAGCTTGGCGCAGGAATGACATTATACAAAGGGCGCAAAGGCTTTGGCAGCAAAGGAGAAATAGAAGATTTTGACATTATTCATACCATTATCAATCGTATCGACATCAAAAAAATGTATCGTATTGTAGCCAATATTGATGAAGATGCTTTTATTGTTGAATTTGATGTTAATAATATAAAAGGCGGTGTTCTTCGTCGCTACCTCAACAAAAAGAAAGGTAAAAAACTACCACCATTTTTTCCAGGTAACTTATAGTTTATTATTCCTGAGGTATTTTAAGTACATGTACTCAACCTTAGTTCTTGCCCAAGGTGTACGTCTTAAAAACTTTAGGCTTGATTTCACAGTTGGATTATCATTAAAGCATCTAATATTAATGATGGTTCCCATGTATTCCCAACCGTAGTGTGCTTCCAAATCGGTGACGATTTGTTCAAGCTTGATGCCGTGTAAAGGATTGTTCTTTTGCGTTTCCATTAGAGTGATTCTAACATTTTTTTAATTTTCACTGCTTTCTCAAAATGATCTAATTGGTGTGTTTCAATCCACCAGGTTGCAGCTTCCATTAATAACTTTGGATTATCATTTTTATTTTTAAAAAAAGCGTAGAAAGAAAGACCTACATTATCTCCTTTTTGGTCAATTTTCGTATTACAAACGTCTATTATTTTTTGCTTTAAAAAAGAGGTCATGACTAGTTTCTTCTATCGTTACGACGTCTAGAGCTGCTGTTACTATTTCGGCTAGAACTACTTCTATTACCGCCAGAATTTCCACCAGAGCTTCTAGAATTACTATTTCGGTTTCTATTTCCACCACCTTGTCTACCCTGTCTACCTTGGCCTTGTTTGATTGGCTCAGTAGATGCATTTGGATCTGGTTCAAAACCTTCAACAATTTCTACTTCAATCTTCTCTCCAATTAATTTTTCAATATCACGTAAATACGTTGTTTCATCTGCACTCACTAGAGATATTGCTTTACCATCTGCTCCTGCTCTACCAGTTCTACCAATTCGGTGAACATAATCTTCAGAGATATTAGGCAATTCAAAATTAACCACGTGTGGTAATAATGGAATATCTAAACCACGCGCAGCAATATCTGTTGCGACCATGACTTTTACGCTTCCATTTTTAAAACCTGCAAGCGCTTTTGTTCGGGCACCTTGACTTTTATTACCATGAATTGCAGCTGCACTAATTCCTGCAGATATCAATTTCTTGGTTAATTTATTCGCACCATGTTTCGTTCTATTAAACACGAGTACTTGTTTCCATTTCCCTTCGGAAATGAGCTTGATTAACAAATCTTGCTTTTTTCCTTTGGCAACGCGATATACTTTTTGAGAAATAGCTTCTACTGTTGTGTTTTCTGGTGTAGCTTCTACTTGCACAGGGTTGTTTAGAATACCATTAGCAAGCTTTTTAATATCTTTTGAAAATGTTGCAGAAAACATCAAGTTTTGACGTTTTGCAGGCATAACTTTCATAACGCGTTCTATATCTCTTAGAAAACCCATATCAAGCATACGATCAGCTTCATCCAATATAAAAACCTCAACACGTTTCAATGATAATAGGTTTTGATTGTGCAAATCTAATAATCGTCCAGGTGTTGCCACCAAAACATCCACACCATGACGAATCGAAGCTGCTTGTGGTTTTTGATTAACACCACCAAAGATCACAGTACTTCTAATGTCTAAAAACTCACTATAGTCTTTAACACTCTGATGAACCTGAGCTGCAAGCTCACGTGTTGGTGTTAAAATCAAAGCACGAATTGGTCTAAACTTAGCTTTAGGATTCTCAGATAAATAATGTAATAATGGTAACGTAAAACCAGCAGTTTTCCCTGTTCCTGTTTGTGCCGAAGCCAATACGTCTCTTCCTTCTAATACTGGAGGAATCGCTTTTTCTTGAATTGGACTTGGAGTAGTGTATCCTTTTTTACTAATAGCTCTTAGTAAAGGCTCAGATAGGCCTAAATCTTTAAATGACATATATGTATTTTGGTCAAATTAGTGTTTAAATGACCTTCTGTGTATTAAGCGTCATTTTCTGTTGTTTGCAAATGTAATGCTAATATATTTGGTAGGCTTATTTTAGCTGGGTTTCTATTGGTTTTTGTTGAGTTAAGGTAACTGAGTATATTAATAATTCAAACAATTATTATGCTAACATAGTAGGTATATCATGAAGACGTCCACAATTATCGCTTTATTATAATTAATCTATAAATAATATACTACCAAACACATCAGAATTCACATAGCCTTCATCATTATTATTACCATGTGTTTTTTTTGAGCCCATGAAGTTCTCTCGGCTATTATTCCCATCATTATCACCATAGGCAATAGAGAAACCAATACTTTTTTGCGCAAAAATAGTGACAGGTTTGTTATCAACACTATTCTCATCGTATTGCTTATCAAAAAGCGTAATAGCCATTTCCCAAAGATACGTATTGCTTTCTTTTGACCTCATGACTTCAATATGATTATCAAAAAAAACGGTTTCTTGTAATGTGTTTTTATCAATGGCATGACCTTCAGTAGAAACGTGATAAGCAAAAGCTTGATGATTAAACTTATGATTTCCTCCAGATTTATCTTCATCTATAAACAACTCAACATAATCACCTTTCCAATAATTCTCTATACCATTTTCGAGTGTTGGAGTTAATTTATCGTCTACGACTTCAACCAAAATATATAAATATTGATTATCCCAAGCCAATTTAAATCTTCCATGATAATCAATAGCATCTACTTTAGTACCCATCCACAAATAATTCATATCATACCAATCTACGCTAGACCAGATTCTATCTTTATTACAACCGTCAATTTGCACAGGTGATTTAGATTTATGTGCCTTAAAAAAGCCATCTTCCATAGCCTTGGTTGTGGTTGATTCTAAATCTAATTGACAGGAAACAGAAGCAATCGAAGATTCTTGATTTACTGTTTGAACGTCCTTACAACTTGCTAAGGATACTATAAAGGTTAATGATAGAAATTTCATTAACATCAACCCTTTCACTTTCATTCCAGTCTCTTTTAAGCTTATCAATTTCATTATTTTTTTGCTAAAATAAAATTTTTAAATCCATGAATCCCACTGCTAAGTATTAAAATCCCTGCAGCCACAAAAGCTGTATAGGCAACCGTGATTTGATCATCTTGATTGGCAATACCAATAGCAATTAGAGCCCAAGCACCAACTAAGGCAAACTCACGCATGTTACGTTTCCAGGTAATAATCAAGTTTATGACTGTAGCTATTATAATCATGACGAGTGTCCATGTTATTGGTGATATCCCAAAACCATCCCAATTAATTTTAACTAAATAAGTAGATACATTGGCAATACTCGCAACCGTTACCCAACCACTATAAATAACAAATGGCCACCATAAAAAAGCAATCACAGAGATTGGAGCATCCCATAATTCCATGCGATTATTCCATACGATTTTAAGCAATGAGACTAAGAGTAAGAATATAAAAAAACAGGATAATCCCGTGTAACCATAAATCCAACTCACAACCCAAAAACTATTCGCTATACAAGATAATATGAACCACCAGCCTACTCGCAACACAAAGTCATCATCACGTACTTTCACGAACAAACTTCGTCCTTGATAGATTCCAAATCCTAAAAGAAGTAGATATATAATTCCCCAAATGGAAAATGCATAACCAGCTGGTGTGAATAATGTTCGTAATCCTCCTGAGACCTTACCAATAGTTGTATTATTCATCAACCCTGTATTGGAGAGATAATTCATAACTATTGTTGCTACTAATGCAACGCCATTACCTATTTGTAGTATTTTTTTCATTTAATAGTCTTCTCTTTTTTAAATATTAGAAACTTATAGAAATTATATTATTCAATTTCAAAATCAAAAAACGTTTTAGGAAACGGTTCCCATCGCAAGGTGAAATGCCACCACTCTTTAGGGTAATTTCTAAAGTTGTGTTTCAGCATCACTTTTTGTAATAATTGTCTGTTTGTCAATTGTGTCTTTGTCAAATCTGGATGATCTACCCACGATTCTTTTCCGAAGAAATCATAAGGGCTTCCCATATCTAAAGGTACATTAGTGTTCCCATCTATAATAGTCAAGTCTAACGTACTTCCACGACTGTGTCCAGAACGCGAGGCAATGTAACCATCTCTAAATAAATGACGTTTATCAACTTTTGGATAAAACTCCTGTTTTTGCAAGGTGTCTTTCAAATCTTTTGCCCAACGTGAAAAATGATTAACAGCGCGTTGTGGTCTATAACCATCGTACACCATCAAACACAAATTTTGCTCCTGTAAATCGGCTTGTACTTTTTTTAAGGCTTCTGCAGATTGCTTGGTCAAAATCAATTTATTGGCTTTATAACCTGTAATTGTATCGCCCACAAAATTATGTGTTGAAAAATAACGCAACTGTACATTCAAATCTGGAATAACATCCTTGACATAAACAAACCCATCGGGTAAGTTGTTTTGCTTTTGCGGTGAAAATGCAAAAGCAAAAATCACACATACGAGCAGTAATATTTTGTGAATCTTCATGATATAGCTAATTTAGATAAAAATTAAGTGATGGACTTATTTTCCGAAGAAAAAAGGCTTTTTAATCTGCCAAATGCTCAATTAATCTACATAGAAAACTTCTACGACACGTTGAAAGCAGACTACTATTTTGATACTTTAAAAAAGACAACAAAATGGCAACAAGATGATATTACTATCTTCGGAAAAACATACAAACAACCAAGACTTACGGCTTTGTATGCCAATAATAGTAAACCTTATAGCTACTCTAACATTACCATGCAACCAACGATTTTTACTCAAGAATTACAGCAAATCAAACAAGATATAGAACAAGAAGTAAACCATAAATTCACATCTGTATTACTTAATTTATATCGAGATGGTAATGATAGTAATGGTTGGCATGCAGATAACGAAACAGCATTGGGAATAAACCCTGTAATTGCTTCTCTTAGTTTTGGTGAAACAAGACCATTTCATTTTAAACATCGTGATATAAAAAACGAACGACATAAAATAAATCTCAATCATGGGAGTTTACTAATTATGCAAGGAGACATGCAACACCATTGGTTACATCAAATTGCAAAGACTAAAAAGACAATTGGAGAGCGTATCAATCTTACATTTAGATCGATAGTTTAAATACAAAATAGCGGAAACGAAAAAACCAAGGTCCCTCAACCTTGGTTCTCCTTAATTTGCTTTTATATGTGATAGATTTAGGGTCTCTAATTCATAACACATGCAAATATTAATTAATTAATCCATTGAACTAAAAACTAAATTTTAGTACACTTCAAATATATAACTCTATTTGAATGTACAAGTCAAAATACCTAATTAATCGTTGAAATACACTTAATTTTAACATTTAACGATGAAATATTGTATTTCATCGATGAAATACACCCATTCAAATATAAATAATTAAATAATTGGGGTGTTAAAAACACAGGTAATCTGTTTTAAATTTGATTAACTTTGGTACATCTATTACAACGCATATTAAAAAAATATACATGAAATATTGTTTAAGTAGTCTAATCATTTGTTTCTGTTTAACCGTAAACAGTCAAGAACTCACTTTTAGCACTCAAGATATAGCCATAAATAATTTAATTGATGGCACGCTTTTAACTCCAAATGATGGAGACCAACCTAAGCTTGCCATTATTATTGCAGGCTCTGGACCAACAGATAGAGATGGAAACCAGAATTTCATGCAAAACAATTCGTTAAAAAAACTGGCTGAATCTTTAACCAATAAAGGCATTGCAACATTTAGATATGATAAACGTATCGTCAAACAAATTAGAAGGAACAAAGTAGATCCTAATATAAAGTTTGATGATTTTGTCACTGATGCTAGTGCAGTCGTTGATTATTTTAAAAAAGACAACAACTATTCTAGTGTTTATGTAATTGGACATAGTCAAGGTAGTTTGGTTGGCATGCTTGCTGCAAAAGATAGAGCAGATGGTTTTGTATCACTTGCTGGCGCAGGACAAACTATAGATAAAGTTATCACAGAACAAATAAGTAATATGGACCCTTCCCTTATTGATGCAACAAAAAAGGCATTTAAAAGTTTAAAAGAAGGAAAAACAACAACAGACTATCCACCACCACTTGCCCCTGTTTTTAGGGCAGATGTACAACCATTTATTATGAATTGGATGCAGTATAATCCGCAAGAAGTTATTACGTCTTTAGACATTCCTGTTCTTATTATAAATGGAACAAACGATCTTCAAGTTTCTGTTGATGAAGCACAATTACTTGAAAGTGCTTCGGAAACGTCAGAAATTAAAATTATTGATAACATGAACCATGTACTGTTCATTATTAAAGGTGATCAATTGGTCAATTCAAAAAGTTATAATGAGTCGTCGCGCAAAATTTCCGAAGAACTTATTACTGCAGTCTCAAACTTTATACTCAAGTAAAAACCTACTACATACTAAAATAAAAAACGCATCTCAAGAAAGAGATGCGTTTTTATTAACTAACCAACCAATGTAAATGTTACTCCGTTATGCGAGGTAATCACTCCTCTTCTAAGATCATCATAATCACTTACAATAGTTATAAAGCAAATGGCGTGCCAAACTCGATTTGGTAGTTAAAAATGTTTGATGTAAATTTGATATCAAAATAATATCATATTGATTTATTCAACTAAAACATCAAACCAATGAAAGAAGAAAAAATAATCGTCCCAGCAAATGGATATCTAATGCTCCTTGTATTCCTTATTTTATTCTTCGGAAGCATAGGTCTAGCAATTGCAACTAAAAATCCAGAGTTTATATTATGTATTCCATTAGCTATCTTAATAGCACCAGGATTTATAATGGTGCAGCCTAATGCATCTCGCGTATTATTGCTCTTTGGAAAATATATTGGTACTGTGAAACAAAATGGATTTTATTGGGTGAACCCATTCTATACAAAGAAGAAAATCTCTCTACGTGCTAGAAACTTTGATAGTGAACGTTTAAAAGTAAATGATAAACTTGGCAATCCCATTATGATTAGTACCATCTTAGTTTGGAGAGTTCAAGATACCTACAAAGCAGCATTTGATGTAGACGTTTATGAAAACTTTGTTAGAGTTCAAACAGATGCTGCTGTGCGAAAGTTAGCAAGCATGTATCCATATGACAATTTTGCAGACGAAGGTACTGATGAAGATATTACATTAAGATCTAGTGTTAACGAAGTAAGTAATGCTTTAGAAAAAGAAATTGATGAGCGCTTATCAATTGCAGGTATTGAAGTACTGGAAGCGCGTATTGGTTATTTAGCTTATGCACAAGAAATAGCAAATGCAATGCTAAAACGACAACAAGCAACCGCAATTGTTGCAGCAAGACATAAAATTGTAGAAGGTGCTGTAAGCATGGTAGAAATGGCTATTGAAGCACTTGAAAAAAAGGAAATCATAGAGTTAGATGGAGACCGAAAAGCTGCCATGGTAAGTAATTTAATGGTGATTCTTTGTGGAGATAAAGACGCATCTCCAGTATTAAATACAGGAACTTTAAATCATTAAAATGAATAAAAAACAAACCTATAGTATTGCAATTGGTGTAGCACTTGGCAGTAGTTTTGGAACTACAGTAGGCGCAGTAATAGGCGATGTTGCAATGGGAGTTGTGTACGGCTCTATATTAGGAACTCTAATAGGTGTCATATTAGCATTTGTGGTTTTTAAAGGCGAAGAATCTGATAATGAACAATTATAAAATAAGACACATAAACAAATGAAAGAATATAAAGTAATAATACCAAAATTAGGTTTTAGAAATAGGCTTCAAAATTTTGAAGAGGAGCTCAACAAATATGCTCGAGAAGGTTGGATTGTTAACCATGTAGCTCAAGGCTGGTCTAGCGTTGTTTTAGAACGTGATAAAAACAGGTAATTGTGAAAACCAACAGACCTAAAATAAAAGTACCTTTTGAGCCATTAGACATTATAGTTGATCTAATTTCTGTGACGTTATTTATTTTAATTATTGTTTATACGGCAATTAATTATGGTGATTTAGCAGATACTATTGCAACTCACTTTAATGGAAAAGGAGACGCAAATGGTTTTAGTGATAAAATCTATGTTTGGCTTTTACCAGCCATAGGAATTGTTACTTTTGTGTTATTGTTTGTGTTGAATAAATATCCTCATATTCATAATTATATGGTTAATATTACAGAAGATAATGCACTAAAAAACTATAGATTTAGCACTAGAATTCTTCGTTTTACGAATCTATTCGTTGCTATTATATTTGCTTTTATTCAATATATGATGGTTGAACAAGGAAAAGGAAATGACATAGGTTTAGGTTCTTGGTTCACGCCAGTGATAATTATTGTCAGTATCATTTTACCAATATTTATAGTAATCTATCAACAAAAAATCAATAAATCATGATCCATAGAATTATATATCTGTATCTCATTTTTATAATGAGTGTTGTCAATCTAACTTTTGGCCAACAAGGGCACATTTCCGAAGAAATCCAAATGGAAAACGATGGATTTACTCTGCCAGGAACTTTGACTTATAATTCAAATTTAGAAACACAACCCTTAGTCATTTATGTACATGGATCTGGAGGCGTTGATAGAAATGGAAACCAACCTGCCGCAGGAGTAAATCCAAATTACATCAAACAACTTAATGATAGTCTTACACTAAAAGATATCGCATTTTACAGGTATGACAAGCGTACTTCATCACAAGCAAATATTATGAAATTCATTAGCAAGATGTACTTTGAAGCATTTGTTGAAGATCTTAATATGGCTATAGATACATTTAAAGATGATAAACGATTTTCATCCATTACACTTATTGGCCATAGTCAAGGCTCCTTAGTTTCTATGCTAGCTAATCATAATGATATCGACAAATTCATATCACTAGCTGGTCCTGGACGCACAATAGATAAGTCTCTCACAATGCAAATAACAGAACAAAATGGAGATTCTCTAGGCGCCATCCTAACATCTCATTTTAAAGAATTATCAAACAACGGAAGTGTAGAAAAAGTAGACCCAAGATTAATGGCTTTCTTTAATAAACCTACACAACCTTTTATAAAATCTTGGATGCGTTATAATCCTTTGGAAGAAATTAAAAAATTAAAAATGCCTATATTAATTTTAAATGGGGACAAAGATGTACAGGTTACTCTAGAAGATGCAAAAGCATTGTATGCTGCCAATCCAAAATCAAAAATGGTGATTATAGAAAACATGACTCATACATTAAAAATTATTGATAAAGACAGTGATAATTATTCAACTGTTTTAAAACCAAATTTCCCGCTGTCTCAAAAGTTAATATCAACGATTGAAGCATTTGTAAAAGAATAACAATGGCTAAGAAAAAAGCATTCGCATTACGTATCAATGAAGATATGATAAAAGCAATCGAGAAATGGGCTTCTGATGAATTTAGAAGTACCAACGGACAGATTGAATGGATGCTCATGCAATATCTTAAAGAACAAAATAGGGCTCCCAAACCTAAAAAACCTAATGACAACACCAAAAGCGACTCTTAATTGAATCGCTTTTTTTATGCAGTTTAATTTTGGTATTTTGCAATACAATTAATATATCAATATGGACACTACACCTCTCTTTACAAATGACACCATAGTTTTTGGTCTTTTAATGCTCTCTTTAGGGTTTGTATTTTATACAGAATCTATAAAAACAGGGTTTTGGCCAAAATTCTATAAAATAGTTCCAGGACTATTTATGGCTTATATGATTCCTGCGTTGCTAACAACAATAGGATTAATATCGCCAGAGTGGACATCTGTTTCTGAAACTGGTGTAGAAACCGAAGGTAGTTCAAGTTTATATTACATAGCAAGTCGTTACCTATTACCAGCGGCTTTAGTTTTAATGACTTTAAGCATTGATTTAAAAGCCGTATTCAATTTAGGCTGGAAAGCACTCGTTATGTTCTTCACAGGTACATTAGGTATTGTCATAGGAGGACCAATTGCCATTTTATTAATTTCCGCAATTTACCCAAGTGCTGTTGGAGGCGTTGGACCAGATGCTGTTTGGAGAGGCTTATCAACATTAGCAGGAAGCTGGATTGGCGGTGGAGCAAACCAAACTGCTATGCTAGAAATCTATGAGTATAACCAAGCTAAATATGGTGCTATGGTATTTGTAGACATTGTAGTTGCTAATATATGGATGGCTATTATTTTAATTGGTATTGGCAAACGTGACCGCATCAATAAATGGCTAAAAGCAGATACCTCCTCAATTGAAGACTTAAAAGAGAAAGTGTCAACTTTTTCTGAAAAAGTAAAAAGAAACCCATCACTTACAGATATTATGATTATTGGCGCCATAGCTTTTGGAGCAGTAGGTGCAGCACATCTATGCTCTGGTTTTTTAGCACCTTATTTTAAAGACATCGTTTCAACCATAGAAAATCTAACAGTTAGAAATATTTTTACGTTCTTAGGCTCTTCATTCTTTTGGATGATTAGTATTGCTACACTTATTGCAATACTATTGTCTTATACCAAAGCAAAAAATTACGAAGGTGCAGGAGCTAGTAAATTTGGGAGTGTATTTATCTACATTCTAGTAGCAACTATTGGTATGAAAATGGATTTGACGCTCATTTTTGATAATTTTGGTCTCATCGCTATTGGTATTGTATGGATGACTATTCATGCATTACTTCTTATTGGTGTTGCAAAACTCATAAAAGCACCTTACTTCTACTTAGCTGTAGGAAGTCAAGCAAATGTTGGTGGAGCAGCCTCTGCACCAATTGTAGCATCAGCATTTCACCCATCTTTGGCTACTGTAGGTGTATTACTTGCAGTATTTGGTTATGCTATTGGTACCATTGCTGCCATAGGTTGTACAATTTTAGTGGAATTGGCAGCAGCAGGCTAGTATTTGAAAGAAAATTATATGATATTTGCGCACCTTAAAACTTATAAGATGAAGCAAATTATTGTCGTTTTTACAGCACTTTTATTTTTTTCCTGCGGAAATGAGCCAACTCACGATTTTACGCTAAAAGGTTATGTTAAAGGCCTAAAAAAAGGAACCGTATACCTACAGCGACAAAATGATGCGCTTATGGAAACTATAGACTCATTAGAAGTTAATGGTAGCGCAAACTTTGAATTACATGCAGAACTCTCAGAACCTGAAATGCTCTTCTTAAAACTAGATAAAAATGATAATGACGAAGGCACAATTGTATTTTTTGCAGATAAAGGAGTCACCGAAATTAATTCAACATTAAAAAACTTCAATTTCGACGCTATAATAAAAGGCTCTAAACAACAAGAAACTTTAGAAGAGTACTTACTTATGATGTCTAAATTTAGTAATAGAAACTTAGAACTTATACAAGAGAGCTTAGACGCTAGTAAAGCTAACGACACAACTGTGTCATTTGAAGATAATTATAACAAGCTTATTAAACGCAAATACTTATACACTATTAACTTTGCTGTAAGTCATCCAGATAGTGAGGTTTCGCCTTATTTAGCGGTTAGTGAAGTCCCTAATACTGGCGTGAAATTCTTAGAAGAAATTTACAATGCTTTAACAGATAAAGTAAAAGTGTCTAAATATGGTAAACAATTACAAGACTTGATTACTGAGCGTAAAGCAGAATAACTTTTAACAACACGATATATTAAAACTCCTAAACTTAACGTTTAGGAGTTTTTGTTTTTTGTAGGTATACAAAATAAAAAAGCCTCAATCACGAAGATTGAGGCTTTTACTATAATTAGAGCCGATGGAGGGACTCGAACCCACGACCTGCTGATTACAAATCAGCTGCTCTAGCCAGCTGAGCTACATCGGCTTTTAAGCGTTGGCAAATATAATATTGCTATTCTAATTTGCAAACACTCTTTGAATAAATTAAGTTAATTTATTCAATTTTTCGATTAACGCTCTTCCTTGTGTTTCAAGATCGTTGTTTATCGCTTTAAAATGCGCTTTTTTATTTTCTGCACTTCTATCATTTACTCTAGCAATTAAACCGTCAAAGGTCTCTATTGCTTCATCAATAATAGCTTCACTTTTTTTAGTGTCTTTGTCTGTATTTGTATATTCCCAAACATAAACTGCTTCAATAATATCACCTAAAACAAAATTTATGTCTTTTTTAAGGTCTCTAATATTTGCCATAATCTTAATCTTATATTAATTTGCTGCAAAATTAAACATAAACTTCTAATAGTTTCGCATTAGTCGACGTTATTTTATACGTTTCTATAACTGCTGGAAGTAAAATAGTCTCTCCTTGATTAATAAATTCTGATGTTGTCTCGGTTTCAATCAAGGCTTCACCTTCAACACACATATATATAAAGAACGAATCTTTAGTATTTAGTTTTAAGATTGGCTCTGTAACATGTAGAAAATTAGTTGTAAAGTATGGACAACTTACCATATTGTTTGAGGTGTTTTTGTCTTTTTGATATTGAACTCTAAAATTTTCTGGCATATCAAAATCAAACGCATCAATAGCGAGATCATTATGCAATTCTCTCTCGTTCCCTTCGTCATCAACACGACCCCAATCATAAACTCTGTAAGTGATATCACTTGTTTGTTGAATTTCGGCAAGCATCACGCCTGCTCCAATAGCATGAACACGTCCAACTTCTATAAAATAGGTGTCTCCTGTTTTGACTTTATCAAAATTTAGTATATCAGTTAAAGATTTATCTTCGAGATGTTTCAGATACCTTTCTGGTGTCATTTTTTGATTAAAACCTACAATCAAATTAGCATCTTTATCTGCTTGCATTACGTACCACATCTCTGTTTTCCCGAAGGAATCATGACGCTCTGCTGCTAACTCATCATTTGGATGTAGTTGTATTGACAAATCTTCTTTAGCATCAATAAATTTTATGAGTAATGGAAATTTGTTTCCGAAGACACTATAGTTCTTTTCTCCTATTAAATCGCCTTTATAAGTTTCTAATAGTTCTCTAAGTGATATATTTTTTAACGTCCCATTAGAAACAATAGACGTATCATTTTCCACATCACTTATCTCCCAACTCTCACCAACATTTGGCAAGTTAGACTCTTTATTTAGTAATGATTTCAACTTTTGTCCTCCCCAAATTTTATCTTTTAAAATGGGTTCGAATTTTAATGGATAGTTAACATTTCTCATTCTCCAGAATAACTAACAAAGTTTCGAGGTGTTTCATAAAGCGTCACTTCTATATCCAAATCTGCACTTAATTTAGGTTTGATTTTGTTATAAATTACAACAACTATATTTTCTGCAGTTGGGTTAAGGTCCTTAAATTCTGGGACATCGACATTTAGGTTTTTATGATCAAAAGCATCTTCAACTTCAGATTTGATGATATCTTTTAATATTTTCACATCTACAACATACCCAGTTTCTTGATCTATTTCACCCGTAACACTTACAATAAGATCATAATTATGACCATGAAAGCTTGGATTATTACATTTTCCGAAGATCTCATCATTTTTTTCAAAACTCCAATCTTTACGATATAGGCGATGCGCAGCATTAAAATGTGCTTTTCTACTTACTGTAACTCTCATAGTTTTGCGATGTTTATATGTTCATAAAACTTATCAAAAATAATTTTAAACCATTCTGTATAGATTTCGGGATGTAATTCTATATCTACTTTAACAGCTTCTAATGGCATCCATTTCCAAGCTTCAACTTCATCTATATTAATAACGGGTTCATCATTATAATGACCAACCATAACATGATCGTATTCGTGCTCAGTTAGACCATTATCAAAAGGCGCTTTATATATGAATGATATGGTTTCTTTTAAATCAACTACAAAGCCCATTTCTTCCATTAAGCGACGTTTTCCTGCCTGCAAATTACTTTCACCCACTCTTTGATGGCTACAGCATGTATTGGTCCACAACAACGGTGAATGGTATTTATGCTTAGCACGTTGTTGTAACATCAATTCATTTTGGTCATTAAATACAAATACCGAAAATGCGCGATGTAATACCGCTTTCTCATGAGCTTCTAATTTAGGCATTGTACCTATTTGCTCATCGTTATCGTTAACAAGAATTACATGTTCTTCAATCATAGCTAGCAAAAATAACAACTATATTTCATAAAACCATCACAAATAAAAAAGCTGCCTTAAAAAAGACAGCTTTTAACTTTTATTTAATAGGACTTAGTACTATTCTGGACATTTCTTACCATTAATACTCGTAACTATAAATTCACTACGTCTATTAAGTTGGTGTTCTGCCTCACTACAATTAGAATCGTTTGTTGGCTCACATCCACAATCGTTAACCAATCGCGACTCTCCATAACCTTTAGCTGTTAAACGATCTGCTGCAACACCATTATCAATTAAGTATTGACGTGTAGATTGTGCTCTGTTTTCAGATAAACGCTCATTATAAGCTGCTGTAGCTCTACAATCTGTATGACTACGAATATCGATTGTCATTGTAGGATACTTATTTAATACTGCTAGTACTTTTTGTAAATCTAACTCAGCATCTCTTCTAATATTAAATTTATCTAAGTCAAAGTATATAATTGGAATATCTAAAAGCTTAGCTAAATCTGCACATGGCTCTAACTCTATTTCGTCTTTTTCTAACAACGTTTTGATCTCTAATTTTTGTTGTCTCTTAGGTGTTGTAAATCGTTCTTCTACTGTTGCGTACGTATCAGCCTCAATTCTTATGAGGTATTCTTTTTCACATTCTAAATTTTCAAACTTATACGCTCCATCTGTACCAACTATTTGTTGATTAAGTTCTTTATTAGTTTCAGCATCTAATAAAATTACTTTTGCTCCAACTATTGGTTCTTGAGTATCTTGATCTCTTACAATACCTTCTACTTCTTGTTCACATTCTGGGATTATAAAGCTATAAATATCATCATCTCCTTTTCCACCTTCTCTGTTTGAGGTAAAGAACCCTTCTTTGGTTCCAAGGTTTTCATAGTAACCAAAATCATCCATTGAACTGTTGATTGGTCGTCCAACATTATCTAAGGCCATTGGTTGATTTAATTCTCTTTTGTTTTTAAAATCTCTAATCACAAAAACATCTAAACCTCCTAATCCATTAAACCCATTTGATGAAAAATACAAGTCACCTTCAGAGTTTATAAACGGAAATGTTTCTTGAGCCTCTGTATTTAATGACGGTCCTAAATTAACAGGATCTCCAAGTGAACCATCTTCATTAATGTCGACTTCAAATATATCTGACAACCCCAAAGTTCCTTCCATATCTGATGCAAAATACATCTTTGTACCTTCTACATTAATGGTTGGATGTGCTACACTATAATCATCGCTATTAAAATGCACTGATTCAACGTTATCCCAATTACCATCCTCATTTAATGTTGCTCTAAACAACTTTAAACGGTTTGTACCATCTTCATCCTT
This sequence comes from uncultured Psychroserpens sp., assembly GCA_905479815.1. Taxonomy (GTDB): domain Bacteria; phylum Bacteroidota; class Bacteroidia; order Flavobacteriales; family Flavobacteriaceae; genus Psychroserpens. Next base: position 3,125 of record CAJQOA010000209.1, on the reverse strand, counting down.
TTTATATTTTTTCTTGAAATAATTATTTCTAGTAAAATACATCACCTGATCATCTGGTGTAAAAGCTACAGTAGATTCATGGTATTTTGTATTTATATCTGAGTCTAATTTCTCAACACTTCCATAAGTACCATTCTCTTGTTTTTCTGCGGAAAATAAATCTAAGTATGGTTGTTCGTTCCATTGATATTCCTTTCCGCCTCCACGTGAGGATGCAAAAATTAATTGGTCTTGATATTGTGTGGTTCCAAAATCTGAAACATCTGTATTGATATCTAAATTAACAACATCAAATTCTCTACTTACTTCATCTATCATTGATAAATAATCTACAGTAGAACTAAATGCTCGTCCTCTTAAATCACCACGATCTGAATCGGCGAACTTCTTCATCCATTTATCAGACTCTGTATAGTTCTCTACAGATTTTAATGCTTGCGCATATCTAAAGTAGTATTCTGGATCGATATTCTCATTCATGGTCATTAACTCACCATACCACTTTGAAGCTTCTTCCATTTGATTGTTGAAGTAAAAGGAGTTGGCCAATTTCTGAAGTAAATCAACAGAGGTAAACCCTTTTTCAGCAACTTCTAATAGAATCTCACTAGTCTTTAAATACGCTAAGTTATCATACTCTTTTGTGGCTTGTCGTATTTTACCTTTTTGTGCATAACCTGATGAAAAAACTAAACTTAACGCCAGGATATATATAATTTTATGTGTTTTCATATTTTTTTTTTTAGAAGAATCTTGGTGATAATATTCTACCTACTTTTTGTAACTCAAAGCGTAACATGATTTCATGTGATCCGCTGTTATAGTTGTTCAGGTTTGTTGTTGTCGCATCATAAGAGTAACCTAAGTATAAACCATCTGTAACTTGAAAACCTAACAAACCACTTACTGAATCATCCCAACGCCATGCAACACCTAATGTTAACTTATCGTTGAACAAAAAATTTGCAGATAGATCTGCTATTATTGGCGCACCAGAAACGGCTTTAATTAATGCTGCTGGTTTAAGTTTTGTATTAGCACTTAAGTCAAACACATAACCTGCTATCAAATAGTAGTTCATACGCTCTTTTGCAATAGACACTTGGTTATCATCAAAATGCTCTGTCCTTAAAAAGTTAGGAACAGATAATCCAACATACCATTTACGTTTATGAAGATACAAACCAGCTCCTATGGTTGGAGAAAACACACTTAGATTATCTGCAAATGTTGGATCGCCTACTTGCTGAATAACACCTTCACTCCAATCTGAAGTTAATCCGTGCATTCCTGCTTTGACACCAAATGATAATTTTGTGTTATTGTCACTAACTGGAATCGTATATGAGAAATTAGCATCTATATAAAACTCATTTACAGGACCTAATGCATCATTTACAATAGATAGACCTAATCCTATTCTATCGTTCCTTAATGGTGCATGAATACCTAAAGTTTGTGTTTGTGGCGCACCTTCAATACCTACCCACTGTGTACGATGTAAACCAGTAACACTTAATACCTCGCGTTGACCAGCGTAAGCCGGGTTTACACTCATTGTATTATACATATACTGCGTATACTGAGGGTCTTGCTGCGCAAAACTAGTATTAATCATTAGTGTGCAAAACACTAACAGTATTAATCCTTTTAATAATGATGTTTTCTGTATCATTTTAATATCGTTTTTTAATCTTGCCTTATTAATTCTATCTGTTAATGTATAACCAGCCTACTCTTGGCTCTGATCCGTCTCCTAAATCAATTACATAGTAGTATGTTCCTACTGGTAACTTATCACCTTGACTTAAGACTGCACGTCCATTAGAAGTACCATCAAAATCATTTCGGTATCCTTTAGCTTCATAAACTATATTACCCCATCTATTATAGATCTCCAAGGTATTATTAGGAAATGTTTCTATACAATCAATATTGAAGAAATCATTTATACCATCTCCGTTAGGTGAGAACTCGTTATAGATAGTTAAACATATTGGATCAACTTCAGCTGTATCACTATTATTATTCTCATTTTGATCATCTCCACCAGCGAAGTCTGTAATAGAAGCTGTGTTTAAATAATCACCAAACCCTAGAACTACAACTGTAATCTCAAGTACTTCTGCTTGACCAGGATTTAATTGACCTACAATCCACTCTCCATCTGCATCAGAATAAGTTCCTTGTGTTGTGATAAAAGAATCGAACGTATATCCACTAGGAAGTACATCTTCAACTACAACACCTGTTGCTGTTACAAATCCATCATTTGCGACTGTAATTGTAAACGTTACTAAGTCACCAATTACTGGTTCAGCTATATCCAATTCTTTAGTTACAGATAATTCAAAATCAGAATCTGTAAGTGTTTCAGTTGGATCATCTTCAGTATTACCATCTGTATCATCACCATCATCACTAGTATCACTAGTCGTATTTCCATCTGGATCATCTCCATTTGCGACAACACTATTTAATAATCCACCTGCATCTACATCATCTTGTGTGATTGTATAGGTTGCTGTATAAGTTGCAGTCTCTCCAACTAATAAATCTCCTTCTGCACTACCAAGATCTGAACTTACATAAGTAGGTCCTGAATCTAAAGTTAATGGAATACCATTAGCGTCAGTAAATGTATCAGCAATTGTTACATTACTTAACGTTAAGTTTCCAGCGTTATTTACAGTAATAGTATATGTTATAACATCTCCTACACCAACAACACCGTCTCCATTATCTAAGATATTAGCAACTTTAACTACATCCAATAAAGGATTAGGATCTATTACTGTATCTGTTGGATCATCTGGATCGCCATCATTATCTGGATCGACATTATCTGTATCGTTTGGATCATCACTATCATCTGTAACAGTTGTGTCATCTGGACTATCGCCTGATGCTAATACTGTGTTGCTAACGCCGCCTGCATCTACATCATCCTGTGTGATAATATATGTTGCTAGGTATGTTGCTGTCTCTCCAACTAACAAGATACCTTCTACACTTCCTGCATCTGCACTGTCAAATGTTGGTCCTGAAGTTAATGTTAAGACATTTCCATCTGCATCTGTTAAGGTATCTGTAATGGTAACACCATCTAAAGTTACATTTCCAGT
>CAJQOA010000208.1 GCA_905479815.1 uncultured Psychroserpens sp. | reverse complement strand
ATTTTTGGAATGATTTTTTTCATCTTCCCTTTAATAGGAATGGTCATTATGGATCGTGCAAGTGAGGAATCAGGTTCTATGAAAGCGGTTAATTTTAAAGCATTCTTAACTAGTTTCTTTAAATTATTTAAACGCATTATTAGTTTTGGCTTATTATCATTAACTATTATTATTGGTTGTATCCTTCCGTATTGGATTAACTCAAAAAACAATCCTATTACTCAGGTTCCTATTCCGCATGGATCACGTGATAATTTTTTAGAAATCACTTCATCTGGATTGGTGTTCTTTTTAATTCCTTGGGGTATTTTACTCATCTTATTACCTTATATATTTTACAGATACTTCAGTAAACGCTATTTGTTTTTTGGTTTATCTATGACCATTTTAACCATTTTAGGTACAGGAGGCACAACACCAATTCCTCGCATAGTTTTAGGTGAGACTGCTTTTAATATTCTAACCTTAGACCGTTTTACACTTTGGGCATCAATAATGTCGTTGCCTTTATTAGGAGAGTTTGCCTATCGGTTTATTCAAGGCGATTTAAAAGCACTCATTCAATCTAAATTTGGCGCTGTTTATCATAGAATCACTGGTGGTATTCTTGCTGGACTTTTTATATTCATGACCATTTTCACAATGAGTCTTGGGTACTTTAGACCTTCACAACCTCAGCAAATAAAGATGTTGCCAATCGTTAATTTCCTAAACCAGGATGATCACGACAAATGGCGATTTTTAACACTTGGTTTTGGAGATCAAATGGCTTGGTTAAGCGCACAAACCAATGCCTTAACTGTAGATGGAAATTATCATTCTGCGAGACGACTTCCCGAGTTAACCACAAGACCAATAGAGCGTTTAGAAAATTCGAAATTTAAAGGCGTCGCAGGCATTGGATCTCTACAACAGTTCTTGACAACTCCAGAAAAATACAATCTGAAATATATTTTCTCTAATGATAAGTTTTATGATCCCATTCTTTATTTCTGTGGTTGGCAACGTTTACGACAATTAGAAAACGGCATTATGGTTTGGGAACGTTTAAACGTGCCTCCTGTATCCTCTATTTTACCAAAAGATGATGTTTCAAAATGGCAAAAATTGTTATGGGGAATCATACCACTGTTAACCGTTTTAATAGCATTTATTTTAAATATTCAAATGCTATGGGTTAATGCTTTAAAAGCAAAAATTAAAGAAGTGCCTATATTTTTAAAGTTTAAAAAGGAGTATACCTCCTTTTCAAATGGCGTTCTTAAAGTGACACATATTTGGTCTGTTATATTGGCTATAATTGTGTGCTTTGGGTTTTATCAATTTTATATCAAAAACGATTCACAACGCAGTCCTGAAAATGCAATTATTGCCTATTACGATGCCTTAGACTTTAAAGAGTTTGAAGCCGCTTACAATTTAATTAATCCAGAAAGCGACAAAACGATTGCGCAATACATGTTAGAAGTTTCTGTGACAGATGGGCTCCTAAGTAGTTATGCAAAACTAGACGCCATTGAATCAGAAATCACAACTCTCAATGACAGTGTTGCAACAGCCAAAGTAAAAACGAATTGGATTACACCTCTTGAAAAAATTGAGCGTATCGATTACAAAACATTATCCAAACACAAAGGAAAATGGTATTTAGATTCTGAAGATATCGATACAGATTTACCTCCAGATCAACTCTACTCAAATAACACGACTGGTTATTTTAATCAAGGCCGTAGACGCATAACAACTGAGCAAACGCATCATGAAGATGTTTTAAAGCAACCCGTTTTAGATGTGCTTTCTGCAAAGCTTGTTAAATATGATAATCACTACGCCATTATTGGTGAAGTTCAAAATATAGATAATGTTCCAGCTGATGTTGTTTTAAAGGGCACTTTATATAACGAAGCGAATAAAGAACTAGCGACTTACAATGCAAAATATCACATCAAACATAAATTGATGCCTAAAGAGACGACAGCGTTTAAAATTAATTTTAAAGGTATTGCTTGGTCTAAAACTAAAGATTCTATTCCAAAAACATTTAATCCAGATGAGTTCACACCTATAGAATTAGAAGACCAACCCATGAAATTCAATTTACAAGCAGCAGGTAATGTATCTGGTTCTGATTTATATAAAAATATGGTATTGAGTGATCTCATTATTGAAGAGGACAAGATGAAAGGCAATCTATTTAACAGTGGTTTACAAGAAATAACGGTTCCTCAACTTTTAGTGAGTTATTATGATGATAACAAAACCTTAGTTTGGGTGGACCATGTATTTATCAAAGAAGGCATACGACAACAACGTAAACAAAATTTTGAATATGGCTTCATCACCAACAGTTCGGTTAAAGTCATAAATGATAGTATGGATAACATTTATGTAAATGGACTTCCAAATGAACCTATTTCAAATAAAATAGTACCAAACAGAATTGAAAACCATCTCAATTTAGAATTACAACATATCAATCATCCAGATTTTAGTTACATAAAAATTGAAACGAATGCTTATATCGGAAACCCTCATTAATGCGACTTAAA
>CAJQOA010000207.1 GCA_905479815.1 uncultured Psychroserpens sp. | reverse complement strand
CGTATCTCCAACCATTTTTGTCTTCAGAGAGATTATGTTGGATGCTTAACATTTTATCTTTTAAAATACTAGAGTAGGAGTGGTCTCCAATTTCTGGTAGCTCATAATATGTGTCTTTATATTCAAAGCCTTCAATTGGGCTAATAACGGCTGCAGTTCCAGCTCCAAAGATTTCTTTTAGAGTGCCATCTTTTGAAGCTTCCACAATTTCTGAAACTTTTATAGCTCTTACTTCACAAGCTATATTGTTGTCTTTTGCTAATTGAATTAAACTTTTACGTGTTACACCATCTAAAATACGATCACTTGTAGGTGCCGTAATTAATGTATCATTAATTCTAAAAAATACATTCATTGTTCCAGCTTCTTCTAAAAAAGTATGCGTATCAGCATCTGTCCAAATGACTTGTTGGTACCCTTTTGCTTGTGCTAAGTTTGTAGGGTAAAATTGAGCCGCATAATTACCAGCAGCTTTTGCATAACCAACACCACCATTTGCTGATCTACTAAACTCTTCAGCAATAAGTACTTTTACAGTACCTTTATAATAGGCTTTTGCAGGAGAACAAATAATCATAAACCTGTAAGTGTCTGAAGGTGCAGCAGCAATTGCCGAATCTATAGCAATCGCAAAAGGTCTAATATATAGAGAGTTACCTTCTCCAGGTTGTACCCAATCCTTATCAAGATTTATAAGTGTTGTTAAGCCTTCAAAAAAGTAATTCTCAGGAAATTCTGGCATTGCCAATCTTGCACATGATTTATTGATGCGCTTGAAATTTTCCTCTGGTCTAAACAAAAAGACACGACCTTCATCATCTTTATAGGCTTTCATACCTTCAAATACAGCTTGCCCATAATGAAATACTCGAGCAGATGGATCCATTGTCATGGCCTGATAAGGCATGATTTTTGGCTGTTGCCATTTGCCATCTACATAGTCACAAATAAACATGTGATCTGTAAATGTTCTTCCAAAGGTTAAATTGTCAAAGTCAACACCATTAATTTTTGATGTTTGAGCCTTTTCTATATGTAAATTACTAGTATAATTATTTGACATTTCTATGTGATATTTTGTTTTGCAAAAATACGCATTTAACGTGGTTTATAAAACATAATGTTTTCTAAAAAAAAGTGTAACTTTGATATCCAGAAATCAAAAATTAAATTATTCAAAATGAAACATATTTTAACTATAGTATTTGCAGTTCTAGTACTAGTGTCATGCAAAGAAGAGAAGAAAACTAACGAAGATATTGCAACAGTAGCAACTAATGCCGATGCAAAACTTCAAGACATCGCGTATGAGTCTTTTGGTAAGAAAATCACATCATCAGATGCAATTTCTGCTAAAAGAATGGCAGTTCATTATGCAAATATGACTGTTGGAGATTCAATTGACGCAAAAATGATTGCTAAAGTTGAAGAAGTTTGTCAATCTAAAGGATGTTGGATGAAATTAGATTTGCCTGATGGAGAAGAGGTTATGGTCAAGTTTAAAGACTATGGTTTTTTCATGCCAAAAGATATCTCTGGAAGAGAAGTTGTTATAAATGGTAAGGCTTATGTGAATGAAGTGCCAGTAGATGAGCAACGTCATTATGCAGAAGATGGAGGCGCAACAGCAGAGGAGATTGCAAAAATCACTGAGCCTAAAAAAACATATTCATTTTTAGCAGATGGTGTTTTACTAAACGTAAAAAATTAATTGCAACGCAAAATAATTACCACAGCAGATGGCTCTAAAACCATTCAAATAGAAGATTGGAATGAGCAATACCATTCTGTTCATGGTGCAATACAAGAAGCAAATCATGTGTATATAAAACATGGTTTGCTTTTTTTTTATTCGGAAATATTAGCGAATCAAAAACCTGAGATTACTATACTCGAGATTGGCTTTGGTACAGGTTTAAACGCGTTACTCACACAATTAAAAGCAGAAGAATTGAACCAACTTATTAATTATGTTGGAGTAGAAGCTTTTCCTATTTCTTCGGAAGAATTAGAACAACTCAATTATGCTTCAGAATTAAATGTGCCTTCAGAAAAATTAAATACGCTTCACAGTTGCTCTTGGGAAGTAGAATATCAAATATCTGAAAGGTTTAAACTTAAAAAACAACAACAGCTTTTTAAAGATATTTCCGCAGAGAATGAATTTGATGTTATTTACTTTGATGCGTTTGGAGCTCGTGTACAACCAGAACTTTGGACAGAAGACATTTTTAAGATTATGCACAAAGCTTTAAAGCCAAACGGAGTACTAACAACGTATGCTGCTATTGGAAAAGTTCGTCGCACTCTAATTGCTTTAGGTTTTGAAGTAGAACGTTTAGAAGGGCCTCCTGGAAAACGCCACATGCTTAGAGCAATTAAACGTTAAACCCATATTAAAAACTAAAGGTTAATAGTCGCATTTCGTAAATTTGTATAACTATGAAAACAGTCTTAATTACAGGTGCTACAGGATTAATTGGCAAAGAAATTGTAAAAGCTTGCCATGATCAAAATATTAATGTTCACTATCTCACAACTTCAAAAAGTAAACTCAGTACTACAGATAATTATAAAGGTTTTTATTGGAATCCAGATGAAAAAGAAATTGATAGTTCATGCTTTATAGGTGTGAATTCTATTATTAATCTTGTTGGAGCATCAATCTCTAAACGCTGGACAAACAGTTATAAAAAAGAAATAATTACCAGTAGAACAGAAACAGCTCAGTTGTTATTTGACACTATTAAATCAAATAAATTTCCTATTGAACAAATCGTTTCTGCAAGTGCTATTGGTATTTACCCAAATTCACTCACTCATTATTATGAGGAAGATGAAAAGACAATATCAAATTCTTTTTTAGGACAGGTTGTAGAACAATGGGAAACTGCAGTAGATCAATTCTCTTCTTTAGATATTAAGGTAGCAAAAATTAGAATTGGTTTGGTACTCTCAAAAGATGGAGGCGCATTACCAGAAATTGCAAAACCTATTCGTCTTGGGGCAGGATCTCCATTTGGAACTGGAGATCAATGGCAGTCTTGGGTTCATATTAAAGATTTAGCTAGATTATTCGTTTTTGCTGTTACTAAGAATTTAGAAGATACTTATAATGGTGTTGCTCCAAATCCAGTATCAAATACAGAGCTTACCAAAGCAGTTGCCAAAACACTTCATAAACCACTTATTTTGCCAAATATTCCAAAATTTGTAATGAAACTTGCTTTAGGTGAGATGCATATTTTACTTTTTGAGAGTCAGCGTGTAAGTGCAACTAAAACTGAAGACGCTGGATTTGAGTTTGAATATCACCATCTAGAGTCTGCTCTTCTAGATATATTTAGTTAAGCTTTTTTAAATTAGTATCACCACAAAACCAATAAGTTATGCCTGTTTTGCATTTGAGATGTTTAAACGGTTACTACTGCGTTTTCATTATTGGGATAGAATTTCAAATCGTTGGGATTCGTTATTTTCTAAATCTCTACATAATAGTAAAGTAGAAAAAATCATTTTATAATTATTTTATTTATGTGATATAGTCTTTGCAAGTTCTTTATAAAATAAAAAAATTTGTTTTATTTAAAAATGTAAAGTATATTTGTCATATAGTAAAGATAATTTTACTTAATATAAAATAAACTTGTCAGTTATGGAGAAAGAGAAATTCATAGAATGTGAAAGAAAGAATTTACAATGGTTAATCAATTTTAGATTACCATCTTATTTTTATAAAATAGGTATGTTAGTTATTGGTGTGTCTACTATCACCATGTTTGTACGCGCTTTTGCTATGGAAGGTGATACACAATGGCTAAAATTACTATTACAAAAAACAATGGTTGTAGGTATGTTATTGATGTCTGTTGCAAGAGATAAAGAAGAGGATGAGATGGTTGTGAAATTAAGAATGCAATCTTATACCTATGCTTTTGTTGCTGGAGTTATGTATGCTTTAGTGATGCCGTTTGTTGAATATGGTGTGTCTAATGCTTTGAAGCCAGAAGGTGAAGCATTTCATGATATTGGTGATTTTCAATTATTGATATTTATACTTATGGTTCAACTGTTGTGCTTTCACACATTAAAGCGCATGAGATAATGGAAAATACTATAAAAGTAGAACGTGCTATTTTGAGTATAACTCAGGGTGATTTGGCAGATAAAATAGGTGTATCTCGACAAACTATAAACTCAATAGAAGCTAATAGGTATGTGCCATCTACGGTTTTGGCGCTTAAACTATCTGAAATATTTGGGAAACCGGTAAATGCCTTTTTTAAACTCTCAAGTAATGATTAGTCTGTGTTTGTTTATTTTGCTATTGATATTAAAAATTATTTTAATAATTCTATAAAAGAGGTCATTCCGCTAGTAGCAGTATCTTCGATAACAGTAATTTGTTTCGTACTAGCAATCGCTGGATTTGGATCTATAAAATAAACAGGAGTTTTATGAGATACATAGTTCATTAATCCTGCAGCAGGATAGACTTGCATTGAGGTTCCAATAATCAACAAAATATCTGCTGTTTGGCAGATGTCTACTGCACTTTCAATCATTGGGACATCTTCTCCAAACCATACAATATGTGGTCTTAGTTGGTGGTTTTTTTCGCATACATCACCTATATTTAAATCACCAGTCCATGATTTGATATCATTATAACTTTTTGTGCTTCTTACTTTTAGTAGTTCGCCATGTAAGTGAATTACATTAGTACTGCCAGCGCGTTCATGTAAATCATCAACATTTTGTGTGATAATCGTAATCTTATAATGGTCCTCTAAAGTTGCTAAATCAAAATGTGCTTTATTGGGTTTTACCTCATGAAGTTGTTTGCGTCGCTGATTGTAAAAATCTAAAACGAGTTCAGGGTTTTTAGCGAACCCTTGAGGTGTAGCTACTTCCATGACATCATGACCTTCCCAGAGTCCATCAGCATCTCTAAAGGTCTTTATTCCGCTTTCGGCACTTATTCCAGCTCCTGTTAATACAACTAGGTGTTTCATTTAATCATTTTTTTTCCAGTCTAAAAAGTTTTTAGACTTAGAATACCCTTCTAAAATATTTTCACCATTCTCATCATCTTCTTCAATATATTCTATGAGTCCTTGTTTATCATAGCCCTCTTCAACTAATGTGTCTAGATATTTAGTGGTATCTATATAGTTTTCCATTAAAACTAAAGTAGCTAGGTATCCAGCTTGACCTTCAAAAAAATCTGGATAATTGGTAATAGTATAGTTATACAAATTGAGTGCTAGATCATAATTTTCATCTTCTAATGCGACTCCAGCTTTCATAAAGTTTAAAAAATCGTCTTCAGTTTCATTTTGAAGTTGATTAATGACTTGTATAGCCTCAAAATATTCTTCTTTATAAATATGATAATCTACTCTGTTGAGTGCTATTGTTTGATCATTTGGAAATGTAGAAATCAAATCCTCTAGAGATTTTAAATACTTTGTTTCATCTAATTGAGCAGCAATTAATGTCTTGAATATAAGAAGGAATTTTTCTTTAGATAGCTCAGATTTTAAGCCATCCATAATTTTATATGCTCTTTTATAGTCTCCTTTTTTATTGTATAAAATAGCTTCAAAAAGATCTTTAGATTCAGAGTTACTTGATTTCTTTTTATTTTCTGAAAGCAAGTTTTTAGGAATTGTGTATTGCATTAACCTACCAATAGTATTTGTGAAATGTTCTCCAGTTAAATAAATGTACATATCTGAAAATTGTAGATTTCCATTGGTTTTAATAATTCTATAATCGTGGTAATTCATGCCAGATTCCGAAGAGTATAAACGAAATAAAGCATAATAAGTTTGCGCTTCAATATCATAGCGGTAATTAATAAAATCATAATATGCGCCATTTTCAACATCTACAATGATTTCCTTTGGAAATGATTTTAATGCTTCGTCCATTCCGGTTAGATAACCTTTAATAAAAGGATCTTCACGATCTATTGTGGGATGATCAATTAGAACACGATCAAAAAATTTAGCTTTATTTAATTTCGAAATAAAAGTATCTGCATCATTTTCATGAATAGAAGCCTCAATCAATTGTCCAAACTCAATTATTTTTTCTGTGTTTTCTTCACTATAAGATATCGTGTCTTTAAGTGTTTCTTTTATGTTGTTTTGTGCATTCGTATCTATATTACTTATAAAAAAAAGTAAAAAAAGAAATGTTAGGTTTTTTAGTCTCATTGAGTTTATTTATTTTCATAAATATAATTGTTTTTAATGATTGATATTAAACTTTTACAACATCTTGAGGGTTATCTCACAGAACGTCGTGTAGAGAAGTTCGCTAAAGTACTATCTCAACGCACTAAACATTTCACAGTTGCTACAGAAGATGTTTACCAATTGCATAATACAAGCGCGGTAATGCGCAGCTGTGATGTTTTTGGTATACAAGAGTTGCATATTATTGAAGAGCAAAATTCTAAGGATATTGATCGAGAAATTGCAATGGGAGCTCAAAAATGGGTAGATCTTAATCGTTACCATTCTGTTAAAGAAGCACTTAAAGATATAAAGAATAAAGGCTATCAAATTGTTGCGACGACACCACACAAAAATGATAGTGTTTTAGCAGATTTTGATATCACTAAAAAATCATGTTTTTTCTTCGGAAGAGAGACCGAAGGCTTATCTCAAGAAGTCATTGATGAAGCAGATTGTTTTTTAAAAATACCAATGGTGGGTTTTACTGAGAGTTTAAATATTTCAGTATCTGCAGCAATTATTCTTCAGGATGTTACTACCAAATTAAAGACGAGTGATGTGACTTGGGAACTTACTCAAGAAGAACAACTTGAAAAACGGCTAGATTGGTGTAAGAAAACGATAAAGAGTTATGAGCAAGTGATTGAGCGTTTTTATGAAGATAAATAAAACGTAACTTAAAGCAATTGTATTGGTCTGTTAATTAGAACTATAATTATAAAATATGCTATGATAAGTTGGTTTGAAATTCCTGTGAGTGATATGGATAGGGCAAAAATATTCTATGAGACTGTTTTTGATATTAAAATAAATGTTCAAGATTTTGGAGGAGTCATCATGGGGTGGTTTCCGTTTTCAGAAAGTAAACAAGGAGCACCAGGGTCTTTAATAAAACATGAGTCTTATGTGCCAAGTCAAGAAGGAAGTCTCGTTTATTTTTCTTCTGAAAACGTGGCCAATGAATTAAGTCGCATTGAAAAATCAGGAGGTAGCGTCGTGCAAGATAAAACCAAAATATCACCAGAACATGGTTTTATGGGTGTATTTATCGATACTGAAGGTAATAGAGTAGCACTACACTCTGGTAAATAAAACTAAAATCTACCAGACTTATTTCTATTGAGAATTTTATATTCTTCATAACATTCGCTAATAGCATCAAGCATTTGAAGATCATTAGCAGAGTTTATAAAATCTTTGGAGTAATTACATTGATTGACAATTTCATCCAAATCAAATTTATCAACTTGTAATAAAACGGTTAGCATTTCTCTATCAAAACGAGAGGCGAGAAGGTTTCTAATCTCATCATCTTTCTTCATTTTTTTAAGCTTACGTAATTCGTTTGGTTTTCTTCCGAACATATTATGCAAGAAATCTGCAGGATTAAATATCGCGCCTAAAACTTTACTTACTGCATTTGGTCTTCTGTTTCCGGCTTCATAACTACTATTTAAACCAGAAATACTATATCTGTGATTAGATTTGATGGGTACTTGCTTAACATCAATTTCTAAATAGCCTGTTAATTTTAATTGATTAACAACAACTTCTTCTAGAGCTAACGCCAATTCTGTCATTCCAATTTTAGTATCTCCAAATTTAAGCCAGTCATTAGTTACTCTTACTTTGATAGACTTATAACCTAAGTATGATAAATGCAAGGTGTCATTAAGCTGAGCTCTAATTTCAAAATCACCTTGTTCATCAGAGGATGTTCCAATCACTTGGTTGAGGTTTACAATATTCACACGATCAATTGGCAGATCTGTAGTTAAATCTATAATGGTTCCTTTTACAGTAGTCTCTACCTCTTGTGCAAAACCAAAACTAATTATAGAAATAAATATAAAAAGAGTTATTATGTGTTTCATGTCATTGTTTGTGTGTTAAAAATACTAAACAAATTGCATACCATTATCCTACTTGTCGTAAATTTGACTAAATATTAACACGACTCGATCTATTCTTTTAAATAGTAATACATGATTTTCAAAATTCAAACCCAGAAAAATGCTATGATTAGAATTTTTTTGATTTTATTTTTATTTGTAAATATAAGTAATGCCCAAGGTGAATCATCTATTTGGTATTTTGGACAAAATGCAGGTATTAAATTTACTGATGATACTATTGAAGTTCTAACAGATAGCCAAATGAATGCTTTTGAAGGATGTGCAACAATGGCTGATGCTTCTGGTGATTTATTATTTTATACTGATGGTGTCACGGTTTGGGATAAGAACCACAATGTTATGCTAAATGGTACTGATTTATTGGGGAATTTTTCAAGCACACAATCAGCTATTGTAGTTCCAAATCCTGAAAACACAGATCTATATTATATTTTTACTGTTGCAGCTCAAGCAACTATTGATGGTTTACGATATTCTGAGGTCGATATGACATTAGATAATGGTAATGGTGGTGTAACTGCTAATAAGAATATTCAGCTTTCAAATAATATTGTTTCTGAAAAAATATCGGCATATAGACAGAGTGATAATAATGGGTATTGGATTGTTGCACATGAATGGGATTCTAATAATTTCATTTCATTTTCAGTCACAGATCTAGGTGTTAGTTCGAGTCCAGTAATATCATCAGTGGGAAGTGTTCATGAAGGAAATAGCTTTACATCAATTGGGTATCTAAAAATATCTCCAAATGGTAAACGATTGGCTCTTGCAAAATATGAATCAACTAATGGTGTTGAGATTTTTGATTTTGATGATAGTACAGGAATTGTTTCTAATGGAATGGTTTTAGGCGGTATTTTTAATCCACCAACAAATCTAGGAGCTGGTACTTATGGTATAGAGTTTTCTCCTGATAGTAAAATTTTATATGTATCGGATTTAAATTTTGTATTCAACCAAAGTAAAGTGCATCAATTTGATATAACTCAAGATAATCAAACAGATATATTGAATTCTGACACCATCGTATATGAAGGAAATAAGGTTGTTACTGCATTGCAATTAGCAATAGATGGAAAAATATACGCTAGTAATTTTTTAGTATCATCTCTTGATGTTATTGAAACACCTAATGTTCTTGGCATTGACGCAAATTATAATATAGAATCTATTGATTTAGGAGATGGGGTTTGTTTAGCGGGTCTACCTAGTTTTATTCAATCTTTCTTTTCTGAAGAAGATACAGACCAAGCTTCTATTTTTGTGCCTCAAGGCATTTCTCCAAATAATGACGGTTTAAATGATAATTTAGATTTAATAGATGGTAATGTATCATCATTAAATATTTATAACCGATATGGTACTCTAGTCTATTCAAAGGATGATTATACTAATGAGTGGTTTGGACAAAGTAATAACGATTCGTTACTACCAGTAGGTACATATTATTTAAGCATCATTTTTAATGAAACTCAAAGACATGCGTCTTGGGTATATTTAAATAAATAAAAAAAACCTCGTAACACTGTTACGAGGTTTATATATTTAATCTCTACGTCTAGAACGTCTCGGTCTATCAGATCCTGAAGAACTTTCAGAGCGTCTTGAGTCACCTCCAGAACTTGAACTTCGTCTATCACCTCCTCGGTCTCTAGAGCTTGAGCTAGAATCGCTACGTCTTCCACCAGAGCCTTCAGATGAGCGTCTGTCACTTCTGTTTCCAGAACCAGAATCACTGCGTCTTCCAGATGAACGTCTATCATCATTACGTCTTCGATCTCCACCACCAGAGCGTCCACTATCACGACGTCCGCCACCGCGACTTCTTCCGCCACCAGAGCGTCCGCCACCGCGACTTCTTCCGCCACCACCTCTGTCTTCACTAACTTCTACGTTAACAAAGCGTCCGTCATGTTTGAAATCGGTAAAGAAGGCTAATACTTTTTCTTGACTTTCTTTTTCTGTATTAAAGAAAGAGAAACTATCTTTTACATCAACTTTAAAGACATCATCACGACCTAGCTCTAAAACTTCTTTTAAGAAATCTTTTAGCTTCATCCAATCATAACCATCTTTTTGTCCAACGTTTATAAAGTAACGTGTTTCGTTTGCGCTTCCTCCATAACCTCGTCCACCAGAATCACCTCGTCCAGAATCTCTTTCAGAATCTCTAGATGAACTTGGTTCATTAAGTTTTTTAGATTTTTGATAATAATTATAGAAACGTGTAAACTCAACAGAGAAGAATTTTTTAATCAATTCATCCTTATCAGTATCAGCGAATAATTCATTGATACTTCCTAAATGTTTATCAATCTCGTGATTAATTTCAGTGTTATGAATCTTATTAGCAAGTGACATTAACTGTACTTCGCAAATATCTTTTCCGTCAGGAATGTTTTTCTTCTCAAATTCTTTCTTGATAATACGTTCAATACCTTTAATCTTACGTACTTCACTTTTAGAAACAATAACCATTGAGATACCTGTTTTACCAGCACG